>NZ_JBLYPN010000004.1:0-455154 GCF_051851875.1 Duffyella sp. Ts4
AGTAGGGAACTGCCAGGCATCAAACCAGAAGGGCCCCGCGCGAAAGCGCGGGGCCTTTTCTCATGGAAAAAATAAGGTATCTCCCAAATTATTGAGGCGGTGGGAGGCATACTTCGTGCAGGGCAGCCTGTGGTGCTGCTGGCATTAGCCTCTCCGTGCCACTGCGCCGCAAATGCCAGCAGCAGCAAGCCCCTCGCGGGGCCCTGATTTAATTAAAGATGCTCTCTTCTTCCACCACCGTCTGCCATCCGTTTCCGATTGCCTGCATTGCATGTTAAACACCCGAATTATGTATCCGCTCCCTTCACTGGCAACCTTGTTTCTGATTTGATTTTCATTATCCGGCTGTAACATATAGGGTGCGGTTACTGTTCAGGGCGCCCAGTCTCAGCAAAATGGCTGCCACGCAATGTGCACGTTGATAGATGCTTATATTGATTTCGAGCGTATTTCATCAGCTAAGCCATGAATTAAAAAAGGCTTTTTCGTCAGCATTGTCAGGATTAACTGCAGAACACACATCAACGCCATCATTATCGGCCGTTAAGATCAAAATTATCACCATGCCAACATGCCAACATGCCACCATGCCACTACGCACGTTAAACCTCTTACGCTTGAGCATCGACAAACCTGATAACAGCCGTAATCTCCCACACCAACCTAAATTCAACCCAGTTAAAATCCTGCTGACATCACAAAACTGCATTTTCCACCATTCAAAGTTGTCTCCTTGCTGGTACTCCTGCTTTACTCAACCCTTTGAGATGACCTTTTAGCAAGGAACAAGGTGAACATGGCAGATAATATTAAGAATGGAAGCAATGCGCTGACATCGGCATCGGATTCAAAAAAGAGAATCTGGGCGATTGTCGGTGCTTCATCAGGCAATCTGGTTGAGTGGTTTGACTTCTACGTCTACTCATTTTTTTCACTCTACTTTGCCCATATTTTCTTCCCGCAGGGAGACAGCACCACTCAACTTTTACAAACCGCTGGCGTATTTGCCGTAGGTTTTCTGATGCGTCCGATTGGTGGCTGGATGTTCGGCTACATTGCGGATAAGCATGGCCGCAAGAAATCCATGCTGATCTCCGTCTGCATGATGTGTTTCGGCTCACTGGTCATTGCCTGCTTGCCTGGGTTTGATAGCATCGGCATTGCCGCGCCGATTATCTTATTACTGGCGCGTATGTTTCAGGGATTATCAGTGGGAGGCGAATATGGCACCAGTGCAACCTATATGAGCGAAGTGGCACTGGAAGGGCGTAAAGGTTTCTATGCTTCTTTTCAGTACGTGACCCTAATCGGTGGTCAGCTGCTGGCGGTACTTACCGTGGTTGTTTTACAACAGTTGATGACCGATGCGGAGTTGAAGAGCTGGGGATGGCGTATTCCGTTTGCGCTGGGTGCTGTGCTTGCGGTAGTTGCGCTGTGGCTGCGCCGTTCATTAAACGAAACCAGCGACAAAAATACCCGTGAGCATCGGGATGCCGGCAGCCTGATGGGATTACTGAAGAACCACAGGCGTGCTTTTTTAATGGTGCTGGGTTTTACCGCTGGCGGCTCGCTGAGTTTTTATACTTTCACCACCTACATGCAAAAGTATCTGGTTAACACGTCGGGCATGGATGCGAAGACAGCCAGTGCATTGATGACCGGCGCACTGTTTGTATTTATGTTAATTCAACCGATAATTGGTGCTTTGTCAGATAAGATTGGCCGCCGTAGTTCAATGATGATTTTTGGCGCGGGTGCCGCTATCTGTACCGTGCCGATTCTGACCGCGCTACAGAACGTCGAGAGCGAATGGGCCGCCATTTCGCTGGTTATGCTCGCGCTGTTGATCACCAGTTTCTATACCTCGATCAGCGGCATCCTCAAAGCGGAGATGTTTCCACCCGAAGTCAGGGCATTAGGCGTAGGATTATCTTATGCGATTGCGAATGCCATATTTGGCGGGTCAGCTGAGTTTGTTGCTCTAACACTGAAGCACCAGGGCATTGAAACCAGCTTCTTTTGGTATGTTTCAGCGATGGGCGCGCTGGCTTTTCTGGTCTCGCTGATGCTGCATCGGCGTGGCAAGGGTATTTCACTGTAATCAGTGATGCGCCGCATTCCATAGGCTGTAGCCGGTGGCAGCACCGGCTATATCCCAGCTTAAATCCTTCCAGCTCCAGCCTGAACCGGCTCGTCGACTGTCATACAGCTCTTTGCCAGCGCCTAAGGTAAAGGCAAACATCAAACCAAATTGTCGACTCTGCGCCCGACTCCAGTGCTGAGCCGCACCGTATTCACTACCGGCTATGGTTAATAAAGCGGAGCCTACAAAGTGCTGTGCTTTATCTTTTCCGGTCCAGCTATCCTGTGCGAAATGCGTGCAGCCGCTGCACATCACTATTAGCAGCGGCAGCAACAGGCGCATGGAGTCAGAGAATCCGGCTAATCAGTTTGTCGATGCGGATACGACGCAGTCGTCGAATCAATTTGCGCACCTTCGCCGGATAGTCAGCAATACTTTCAAGCTCACGGAAGTGGTTTACTACGGTGGTGTGCGTATGGATTAGCGCCAACTCTTTATCACGCTGCTCAGTTAATTCCTGCAACGGGTCGTGAATGAGAATGGCGTTTTCCAGATCCAGACGCCAGGCGCGCGGATTGAGATTATTACCGGTGACCATCATCCATTCGTCATCCACCCAGATGCCTTTCAGGTGATAACTGTTTTCGCCTTCTTTCCACAGACGCACGGTCAGCTGGCCGTTACTCACATAATATTGCAAGCGGCTGAGGAAACGGCGCAGGTTAATTTCGTACAGATAGGGCAGAGCACCAATGATTTTAAACGGCTGATCTTCCGGAATGTAGAAATCGTTAGCAGTTTTATCCCCTACAATAATTTCCACCTCTTTGCCGGCACGCAACAGGCCGATAATATTCCTGACCAAAATAGCGGGCATATTGAAGTAGGGCGTGCACAGCGTCAGCTTTTTCTCGGCGCAGGGCATCAGATGATAGATGGTTTTATTCAACAAGCTGCGTTTGCCGAGCCCTACCAACGGTGTTACCGCCAGCTCTTCATTGCCGGCGTTAGGCGTGAACTGATAATCAAAGCCACGCAGATCCTGACGGAACTGACGCGTCTCGTTTTTGATTTCCGGGCTGCTTGGCCGCTCCGATTTATCCAGCCGGTTAACCGCTTCTGCCGCCTGCAAATTGGTTTTTACCCAATTAAAAAAGGTCTCAGCCAACGCGCCGTTCTGAATCCACTGATAACGATCGTAACGGTATTTATCGTGTTGATGAAGATACACATCGTTCAGGCTGGCACCGCTGTACAGCACCGCGTCGTCGATTACAAAGCCTTTCAGGTGCAGCACGCCCAGCGCTTCGCGGGTATTTACCGGAATGCCATAAACCGGAATGGCGATCTGCGGATTGTCGGTTGCCAGCTGGCAATACCAGTCGGCATTGGTCGCCGCCGCCGCTGCACCAATTCTGCCGCGCTGTGCACGATGCCAGTCCACGCAGATAGAAACATCCATCTCCGGGCGCGCCCGTTTTGCGTCGTAAAGCGCATTCAGAATGGCCCGACCGCCATCATCGTTCTCCAGATAAAGCGCAACGATGCAGATGCGTCGCGTCGCGCCAGCTATTTTTTCCAGCAGCGTCTGGCGAAATTCAGCGGGTGAAAACAGCGTACGAATGTCAGCAGCAGATTGTGACAGTTTTGGCAGCTGTGCAAGGTGTTGTTGGTGTTTATTGCGCTTAAATTTAGACAACATCACAGTGCGCTTCTTCTCTATGCAATGAATGGCGATTTGCCATTAAATCATGACCCTAACGATGAATATTATCATTAACCCGCCCGGATAGCGTCTTTTTTACCTTTATCTACAAGGTTAATCGACCTGTTTATTCAGCGGTAAGTTAAGGCTAACAATGCCATCCTCCAGCTGAATATCCACATTGAAATTCAGCTTGCGCGCTAGTGTGATCATGCCGCGATTACCAGGCATGGTAATGCCGTTTAGCTGTTGCAGGCCATGTTCCCGGGTATAACCGATCATTTTTTCCAGCAGGCGTCGCCCCAGTCCTAATCCTTTCAGGTCAGAACGCACCAGAACCGAAAACTCAGCGTCAATATTATCCGCATCAGAGATCGCCCGCGTGACGCCAACGATCTCAGTACGATCGTTAATTTCTCGCACGGCGACGATCGCCATTTCTCGATCGTAGTCGATCTGCGTCATATTGGCTAAATCATCATGGGTAAACTCATTGATCTCACTGAAATAACGATAGTAGAGATCTTCTTTTGTGACCTGCGCAATAAACTCACGCAGCAGCGGCTCATCTTCCGGCAGAATGGGACGAAACAGACAGTGCTGGCCATTTTTTAACGTCACCTGCTCTTCAAGCCGGTGCGGATAAGGACGAATGGCCAGTCGTGCCTCGTTGTCGCCGTCGAAAGGCGCCAGCGATAAGGTAACATCCAGCAGGCTGAAATCGCTGCCTGCTGCCAGCAGGGGATGAATATCAAGACGCTGAATTTCAGGGCAGTCAACGATCAGGTTGGAAACCTGCACCAGCAGCTGGCTCAGCCCGGTAATGTCGAGCTGCTGCGCATTGCTGCGACCACGTATCTTACCGCCTTTGATCGCCTGAATAATAAAGTAGCGAGCCAGCGCCATATTCAGCGGTGGCAGGGCGACGGCGGCCTGCTTATCGGGCTGCCAGTCAACGCCGCCTTCCCCCAGCAGGATCACTGGCCCAAACAGCGGATCCTGCTCCACCACCACACGCAATTCCTGTGCGCCAAGGCGGCTGGCCATGCTCTGAACTAGCAGGCCATCAATGCGCGCTTGCGGCAGCGTTTGCTTAACGCGATCGATAATGGCATTTGCCGCCTGCTGTACCTCGCTGGCGGAGCGCAGCGACAGCATGACGCCCTGCACATCAGATTTGTGCGCGATATCCGGCGATCGCAGCTTAAGCGCCACCGGATAGCCAACCTGATTCGCGATGGTCACGGCTTCGACGCTGTCGGCGGCAATCCATGTCGGCAGCGTAGTCAAACCGTAGGCCTGCAGAATCGCGCGTACTTCATGCGTATCCAGCGTGATAATACCCTGTGCCAGCGCCTGTTGAATAAGCTGATGCGCAACTGCACTCGCCTGTGGCAGGTTGACCGGCAGGGCAGGCGTTTCACGCAGCTGCTTCTGGTTACGGCGGTACTCAACCATATGCATAAACGCCGTAACCGTGCCCTCCGGCGTGCGATAGGTTGGCAGGCCCGCGTCGTTAAATGCGCGGCGCGCCTCAAGCGAAGAAAATTCCCCACACCAGTTAGTGAGCAGGGTAACCTGCTTGCCGCGTGGATGCTGTTGAATCAGGGCAATCAGACGCTGCGCGGTTTGTGTTGCCGGTGCGACCGCGCTGGGTGAATGAATGATCATCAGCGCATCAAGGTCGTGGCTGTTGAGCAGGATCTCAATACAGTCCAGATAACGATCAACGGTGGCATCATCTTTTAAATCCAGTGGATTGCCCGCGGTTATCTCATCCGGCAGCAGCGTATTCAGCGCGTCAACCGTGTCGTCATTCAACTGCGCCAGCTTACCACCACGCGCATCCAGCGCATCCAGCGCCAGCGCGGCAGGCGCAGCGCCGTTACTGACAATCATTAGCCGTTCACCACGCAGCGGGCGCATATGGCTCAGCGTTTCAACCGCAGAGAACAGCTCATGCGTATCGGTCACTCGCAGCAAACCGGCACGCTGGATGGCGGCATCCCATGCGGCATCGAGTCCGGCATGGCTTTTCAGCAGCGCCTGCGCCTGGGCGCTGCGGCCACTTTTAATCACCAGAATCGGTTTGTTACGCGAGGCGCTACGCGCGGCGGAGACAAAGCGGCGGGCATCGCTGAGGTGTTCCAGATAGAGCAGGATCGCGCTGGTTTTGCCGTCACGGGCGAGGAAGTCGAGCAGGTCGTCGATATCAATATCCAGGCTGTCGCCCAGCGCAATAAACCACGAGAAGCCGAGCTGACGCTGCTGCGCCCAGTCGAGAATCGTATTAGAGACAGCGGCTGACTGCGACACAAAAGCCAGCTTGCCTTTTTGAATCGGCACCGGTGAAAAGCTGGCGTTCAGTCCCTGCCACGGGGCCAGCAATCCCAGGCTGTTCGGGCCTAGCAGGCGAATTTGCCACTGGCTGGCGCAGGCTAACAGCGCTTCACGCTGGCTTTCCGGCGCAGACAAAATAATGCACGCCTTGCAGCCTTTTTTCCCCAGCGCCTCAAGCAGCAGCAGGTTTCTTTTGGCATGGGTGCAAATAATGGCGAGATCGGGGGAAAGTGGCAGGCTGGCGACATCGGGCCAGGCCATCACGCCGCACACGGCTTTATACTGCGGCGTCACCGGCAGAACCGCGCCGCTGAAGCCGCCGGAAAGCAAATTGCGCATCATTAAATAGCCGGCGCGCTGTGGTTTAGTCGAGGCACCAATCACGGCAATCGACTTAGGCCTGAGTAACGCTTCCAATCCTCGCTGGCTCATAACAGCCTCCTGGCCGGTTCAACACTGAGAGAAGATAAAAGTCAGACTGACTTTAAATCACCTCTGTCACGATGCAACCGGCAGTGACGGTTTATTTGTCCGCGATCGCCTGTTGATGCAAAGGATGGTGCGGTTTGCCTGCCAGATAGTGCTGACGGAACAGCGTGAAGTGCGCACTCAGCGCCTGCGCGGCCGCCAGATCGCCCGCCTGTGCCAGTAGCTCAGCCGCCACTTCAGCAGTGCAGTGCTGTCCTTCACCATGTGCTTCGCGCAGCTGATAATTGGAGGGCGTCGTAAACGACAGCGACATGACCGGCAGCGCATCCAGCCACGGGCTTTTGCGGAACATCTTGCGCGCTTCTGTCCAGGTACCATCCAGCATAATGAACAGCAGCGGCTTGCCTTCGCGTGGTGGCGAGCGCAGCACGGGTCGGCCCGGATCGGCATAGGATTCAGGAAACACCACCACCGGCTGATAGTCGGCGTTTTGCACGGCGGCCAGCAGCGCGCTATCGGGCTCGGTGCGCGACCAGCCAAAAGCCTGGGTATCGGGCAGAATATCGGCGATCAGTCGGCCAGTATTGCTCGGCTTCATCGGCTCGGTATCAAACATCACCAGGCAGAAACGGCTGCGCGCCGGTTGCGGCACGATGCTGGCACACAGGCAGAGTTTTTTAGGCAGCAGACAACCCTGACAACGGATCACGCGGTTGCCGCGGGCAAGGAAAGGGCGGGTGGCGCGCGCCAGGCGCTGGGCGCGTAATTGCAGAACGGCGTTAATAGTCATACACCCTGAAGCGGTAAAAACGCCATTCTAGCGGAAGCGCAGCATAAAACGTAGGGTGGCCAGCATGGCTGCTGGCTGCCTGTTCATTATACGACTTCGTCGATCCATTCATTAAACGGCGCTTTTGGCATTGCGCCGCTCAGCATGTCGACCATTTCGCCTTTTTTGAACATCATAATGGTAGGAATACTGCGAATACGGAAACGCGCGCTCAGCTCTGGTTCCGCTTCGGTGTTGATTTTCACAAATCGCACCTGTTCCCGGCGCTCGTTCGCCACATCGGCGAAGATGGGTGCAAAGTTGACGCATGGGCCGCACCAGGGTGCCCAGAAGTCGATCAGCACCGGCATATCGTCAGCAAGGTATTTGTCCAGCGTACCTGCGGTGGCGTTGACTACCTCGCCGGTAAACAGCTCATTGCCACAACGGCCGCATTTCGCGCCGTCAGCAATACGCTCTTCAGGGACGCGATTCGTTGCCTGACAGGATGCACAAACCGTGTTCATAGAGACCTCAAATCGTTAAAGTTGATATAAATAGCCTGCTGTTATTATGCGTTATGGGTTTTTCTTGCTCAATGTGGATCGCTCAATAGGTATAATAGTTAATAGCTTTTGGCGGGAGTTAATGGCTAACCGGCACGACATCAGGTAATCTGCGCGCTTCGCGCTCAGCCATGGTGGAGGAAAAATGAACGACGAATTTAAAGGCAAAAGCGGCAAAGTCAAAGTGATGTATGTTCGCGGCGATGAAGAGAGTAAACCACGCGGACAGAATCCCCGTACCGGCAAAGGTGGCCGTTCGGATGCAGCTGGCCAGGAGAGAGACCGTCGTCCTTCCCGTCCGGCGGATGCGCGTGGTCGCGATCGCGGCGAAGAACGCGGTATCGCGCGCGATCAGGGTCGTGAAGGGTCGCCATGGCGCACCGTCAGCCGGCCTCCGGTTGATGATGAAACCAGCCAACCGGCGCACAGCGGTATCAGCGGCAAAAGCTTTATCGATCCGGTTCAGCTGCGTCGTCAGCGCCAGGAAGAGAGCCGTGTCTATGGCGAAAATGCCTGTCACGCACTGTTCCAGAGCCGTCCGGAAAGCATCGTACGCGCCTGGTTTGTGCAGAGCGTAACGCCGCGTTTTCGGGAAACCCTGCGCTGGCTGGCCGCCAACCGCAAAGCTTATCATGTGGTTGATGATGAAGAGCTGGCCAAAGCGGCGGGCACTGAGCATCACGGTGGCGTGTGCTTTCTGATTAAAAAGCGCACCGGCATGCCGGTAAAAACCTGGCTGGCCCAGGCAGAAGCGCGCGATTGCGTGCTGGCGCTGGAAGATATCGGTAACCCACATAACCTCGGCGGCATCATGCGCAGCTGTGCGCACTTCGGCGCGCGTGGCGTGCTGGTGAACGATGCGTCTCTGCTGGAGTCGGGCGCCGCGGTGCGTACTGCTGAAGGCGGCGCCGAGCACGTTACCGCGATCAGCGATGAGAGCTTCGAAGCGGGTCTGGAAGCGTTTCGTCGTGCAGGCTACACCATTGTGACGACATCCAGTCACAAAGGTACGCCGCTGGCAGAAGCGACGCTGCCCGCGAAAATGGTGCTGGTGTTGGGGCAGGAGCGTGATGGCCTGTCGGAAAGCGCCTGGCAGCAGGGCGATCTCAGCGTCTCCATTGGCGGCACGGGCAAAGTAGAAAGCCTGAACGTCTCGGTCGCAACCGGCGTGTTGTTGGCTGAATGGTGGCGTCAGAATCGCTAAGCGTTATTCGCGACAGACGTAAAAAAGGGCCTGGAAACAGGCCCTTTTTTTATGGCAAATCGTCAGTGCGCGCCACCGCCGCCACCAGAACCAAACGGCGGACGGGCGAACCAGATCATCACCAACAACAACAGGAAGACCCCTGCGGACGCCCAGAAGATCTCGTTAGCTGAGATGATCAGCCCCTGATTGGTGATCTGCTGGGCAATCCACGCCGAAGCCTGCTGCTGCGTCATGCCAAGCTGCATCAGCTGATCGTAGGTCTGCTGCGCGTTGACGTTATAAGGCGTAATCGACTCGCTCAGTTGGCTGTGATGCAACGATTCACGGTTGGTCCACATGGTGGTGGTGATCGAGGTGCCAATCGACCCGGCCAGCGTACGCACAAAGTTAGACAGGCTCGATGCGGCAGCCATGCGCTCCGGCGGCAGGCCCGACAGCGTAATCGTGGTCAGCGGCATAAAGAAGCAGGCCACGGCAAAGCCCTGAATAAACTGCGGCAGCGCCGATGCGGCAAAATCCATCCCCGGCTCAAACGTATAGGCACGCCAGTAAAAGCAGACGGCATACATGATAAAGCTGAAGGTCACCAGCTTGCGCATATCCAGGCGATGGGCAAAGCGGCCAATAATCGGTGACAGAATCACCGGAATAATGCCCACCGGCGCCGATGCCAGTCCCGCCCAGGTTGCGGTATAGCCATAAACTTCCTGCAATAACTGCGGCAGCAGCACGATCGAACCGAAGTAGAGCATGTAAGCCAGGCTGATCGACAGGCAGCCAATAGTGAAGTTGCGGGACTTGAACAAGGTTAAATCGACGATCGGATGATCATCAGTTAACTCCCATATCAGTAGCGCCACCAGCGCAAGCACTGCAACCACCGTCAGCACGATGATTTCCGTGGAGTTAAACCAGTCCAGCTCCTTGCCGCGATCGAGCATCACCTGTAGACAGCCGATCCCAGCCACCAGCAGCACCAGACCCACCATATCGATGCGTCTGATCTCCGTTTTCGTCTCGCGCCCGCGCAGCGTTTGCAACGCCAGCACCACCACCAGCACGCCAATCGGCACGTTGATGAAGAAGATCCAGCCCCAGTGATAGTTATCGCTGATCCAGCCGCCAAGAATCGGGCCGCAGATCGGCGCCACAATCACCGTCATCGCCCACAGCGACAGCGCAACGCTGCGTTTCGCTGGCGGGTAGTTATTCAGCAGCAGGCTTTGCGACAGCGGAATCAGCGGTCCGGCCACCACGCCCTGAATAATACGAAAGAAGATCAGCGTGGTCAGGCTTTCGGACATGCCGCACAGCCAGGAGGCCACCGCAAACGCGATGGTTGACCACAGGAACAGTTTGACCTCGCCAACGCGCTTTGCCAGCCAGCCGGTTAGCGGAATGGAGATGGCGTTTGCCACCCCAAACGAGGTAATAACCCAGGTTCCCTGGGAGTTGGATGCCCCCAGGTTACCGGCGATGGTGGGAATCGCTACGTTAGCAATGGTTGAGTCGAGTACCTGCATAAACGTCGCTAACGACAGCGCGATGGTCATCAGGACAAGCTGGGTACCCTCAAGCGGTTTTTGTGCCACGATACACTCCCGCCAGGTTAGCCTGCGTTGGCATGGATAATCTCAGCAATCAGCCGATCGGCCGGTGCCAGATCGATAGCCAGCGCGTTACTTTCATAAGCGGGATTGTTACGCACGCTGGTGGCTAACACGCCGCCATCCTGCTGCGTGGTATCAACCTTAACCAGCGTCGACAGACCAATGCGCAGCGGATGTTGCGCCAGCTGCTGCGCATCCAGTTCGATACGCACCGGTAAACGCTGGACCACTTTGATCCAGTTGCCGGTGGCGTTCTGCGCAGGCAGCAGTGAGAAGGCGCTGCCGGTGCCCATATCCAGACCCACAACTTTGCCTTGATAGACCACGTCATCGCCATAGATGTCGCTGACCACGGTGGCCGGCTGGCCAATGCGTACGCCTGCCAGCTGAGTCTCTTTGAAGTTAGCGTCCACCCACAGATTTTTCGCGGGAACCACCGCCAGCAGCGGCGTCGTGGTGCTGATTTGCGAGCCAACCTGCACGCTACGACGGGAAACATAGCCGTCCATCGGGCTACGGATCTGCGTACGTTGCAGCGCCAGCCAGGCATCACGCAGCGCGGCAGCGTTCTGTTTCACCGCCGGTTGCTCGGCCAGCGAGGTATTCAGAATCATCGCCTGATTCGCATTGTACTGCTGCTCGGCAACATCAAGCTGTGCTTTAGCGGTGGCAACGGCATCACGCGAATGCTGCAGCTCTTCCCGGCCAATCAGGTTCGACGCGCCCAACGGCACGCGACGCTGTAGATCAGCCTGCGCCTGAGCCAACGCCGTTTTTTGCAGTTCGATGGTTGCCTGATACTGCTTGCTGTTGATCATCATCTGGTGCGTTTGTCGCACGCTGGTAGCGAGGGCCGTCTGTGCTTTTTCAAACGCCTGCTGCGCATCGGTTTGATCCAGCGTCACCAGTACGTCGCCTTTCTTCACATAGTCGGTATCTTCAAACCAGACTTTATTGACGCTGCCCGATACCTGAGCCATTACCTGCACCTGATTGCCGGCAACGTAGGCGTCATCGGTTTCCTGAAAATGACGCAGCACTAAAAACCAGTAAACCAGCCAGGCAATACCCACAACCAATACGATCGCAGCCAGTAAAAGCAGCGCAACTTTGCGCTTTTTCTTTTTATTAGCAGGCTGTTTCGGATTGGATACATCCGCCGAAGCACTCATGAGGTTCTCCACGTTTTCCACTGTTATCGGGTTGCCGCCATCCGTGCTGACAGGATCCCGCGCTCAAAAATGCCAGCGTGTTGAGCGCTGGCATGGATAAAGGGGAGATAAGATAGCGATTTAGACGCGTGATTGTGTCGCAGTTGTTGCTATTATCGATTCCAGGCGGCGGTAGGTTTGTTTTCGTCCATTTGATCAAGACGATTCAACAGCTTACGCGTCAGGCCTTCCAGCTGATTCTGCTCCTGCTTATCCAGCGAAGACCAGAGAAACTGCAGGCTCTGATGCTGCGGTGGCAGCACCTGGCGCAGGAACTCATTGCCTTTTTCCGTCAGATGCAGATGCAGACAACGACGATCGTGCTCGCTTTCGCGACGCTCGATCCAGCCACGCTTCTCCAGCTCATCAGCAATGCGCGTGGCATTGGTGCGCGATGAGCCGAGAGCCGAGCTGAGTTCAGAAGGCTGGATGCTCTGATCTTCCTGGGCATCAAGGGTAATCAGCGCCATAAACAGCGTTTCATTGATGCCCTGTTCTTTCAGCATCTTGTTGCGGTTATCCAGCAGCTTCCCCTGCATGTGCATGCACAAGCGCGTCAACATGATCTCCTGCAGTGGGAAATCCTTATGGCGATTAGCACGGACATTTAACATCTGTTCAATGGGCGTAAAAGAACTGTCCATTTAAAAAAACCTCACTAGTTGCAACTGGTATAATAACGAAGGTAACTGATTGGCCGTCTCAATCCATACTGCTGTGATTGTCGGAAAATCACTACATCACCATCCGTAGTATCCGGATCGATCCCTGATCCGGAGTCAAAAAGCAGCGAAAGCGCTGCGCGAGTGGGCTAACGTATCAAGGCATCTGTCCGTACAGACAGAAACCTTTGCAGCCACTAATTAATCACCTGTGAAAAAATCACCTGGCTGAATATTGTATTAATCCACCATACCAGACTGAGCATAGCCTTTACACCCTGCCGGGCCTGATAGATCAGAAAATTCTTTATTATTCGCCGGACTTCTCAGCCCGCCAGCCGCGCAGCCAGACCAGCAGATTTAACAGCGTCATAACCGCGCCAGCGCCGCAAACACCTGGCCATCCCGCCAGATGAAAGGCGCTGGCGGAGATCAGCGAGCCGAGTGCGCCGCCGATAAAATAGCTGGTCATATAGCCAGCAGTTAACCGGTTGCGTGCATCAGGCTTATGGCGATAGATCACGCTCTGGTTGGTGATGTGCACACCCTGAACGGCTAAATCCAGCAACAGGATGCCCACGATCAGTGCCAGTAGCGAATGGGCACCGAGCGCGGTGGCGCCCCACGAAGCGAGCATAATCAGCAGCCCAATGCTGGTGGTCAGGCGCGCCTTGCCTTTGTCGGCCAGCGTGCCCGCCTGACGCGCAGCCAGCGCACCCGCTGCGCCAACCAGCCCGAGCAGACCGATCTGGCCTTCGGAGTAGTGCCAGGGCGCAGCAGAAAGCAGAAAAGCCATCGAGGTCCAGAGCACGCTGAAATTCGCGAAGGCGAGACAGCCAATCATGGCGCGCGTGCGGATCACCCGGTTCTGTTTATAGAGGCTGAAAATCGACATCAGCAGCTGCGGATAGTTAAGCGAGACGCTGGGTTGGTAACGCGGTAATCCGCGCCACAGGGCCAGCGCCATCAAGACCATCAGCCCGCTGGCGGTCCAGTAAACGCTGCGCCAGCCGCCAAACTCCGCCAGCGCACCGGCAATGGTGCGCGCCAATAAAATACCTAACAGCAGCCCGCTCATTACTGTGCCAACGATTTTTCCCCGCTGCTCGGGTGCTGCCAGGGTAGCCGCCAGCGGCACCAGAATTTGTGCCACCACCGAGAACAACCCGGTCAGCACCGTGCCAAGCAACATGAAAGAGAGCGAAGGGGAGAGTGCAGTAATCACCAGGCCGCCCGCCGCTAACAGCGTCATGATCACAATCAGGCTGCGGCGCTCCAGCATATCGCCAAGCGGCACCAGCAGCAGTAATCCGGCGGCGTAGCCGAGCTGGGCGGTAGTGACAATAAAGCCGGCCTGATTGATTGAGAGCTGAAAAGTCGTTGCAATGGTTGCCAGCAGTGGCTGTACATAATAGTTACAGGCCACCGCCAGACCGGTAGCCACGGACATCAGGATAACCAGTGCCGGGCGGAGGGGCGGGTGTGCGGTGTGCATCAGGAAAATAACGGCTGCATATTCATATGCAGATAATAATAACTCAAAAAACTATTTCGATGTTGGTTTAATTAACAGGCCAAACCAGATGGCGCAGGCGAAAGAAAAGGGCGACTTATGTCGCCCTGCTGCAAATTACTTGCTGGCGGCCTGGGCATCCGCGACCCACTTATCGAACTGCGCCTGATGCGCCTTGATCCAGCCATCAACATGGCGATTAACGTCCACCTCAGATGATTCGCCCTGATGCATGCGGGCATTCTGCGCGTTGATATCGGCAATCGGCAGTTTCATTTCGGCAAACAGTCGGGCCGCGGCCGGGTTTTTCTCCGCCCAGGCTTTATTAGCGACGATGTGCATACTGTTTACCGGGAAGCCATAATTGGCTCCGTTAGCTAATTTCGTCTCCACGCCTTTCTGCGCGCCCGGCAGTGACGAGAACGGCACCTGCAACCACACCACATCTTTGCTCGGCACCAGCACATCGCTGAGCCAGTAAGGCGTCCAGGTATAATAAAGAATCGGCTTGCCCTGTTTGTAGCGCGCCAGCGTATCAGCCACCATCGCTGAATAGTTGCCCATGTTTGCCTGCACGGTTTCACTCAGGCCAAAAGCGCTGTTCTGATGATTGATTACCGCTTCGCAACCCCAACCCGGCGTACAACCGGTCATGTCAGCTTTGCCGTCGCCATTGCTGTCAAATAGCTTAGCCAGCTTCGGATCTTTAAGCTGAGCGATATTGGTGATGTGGTATTTCTCCGCGGTTTTCTTGTCGATCAGATAACCCTGCGCGGCACCGGTGACGTAATTACCCTCGCGATAAAACTTTTTATCTCCACCCGCGGCGGCATACATATCATCATGCAGCGGCTGCCAGTTCACGGCGGTAAAAGTGGCATCGCCAGAGGCAATTGAGGTGTAAGCGACGTTGTAATCGACCTCGTCCGGTTTCTCAACCTGATAGCCCAGTTTCTCCAGCGCGCGGCTGACCAGCAGCGTCTGAAACGTCTCTTCAGCGATACTGCTCTGTAATGGTTTCACGTCAACGCCTTTGCCCGGCAGATCGGCGGCAAAGCTCTGGCTGGTGGCCAGCGTGGATAACATCGCCGCCAGTAAAAGATTCTTGCGCATAATCATTCCTTGTAGATGAGGGAAGAGCGAAACAGGCGGCGAACCGCCTTAACGTTATTTTTTTATGAAAGGACGTGTCAGCAGACCCAACGGGCCGTAGGCATACCAGTGGCGGCTGCCACGGCTGCGGCTATCGCGGCCAAAAGATTGCGTCAGGCGATCAAGAATAATGGCAAGGATCACGATGCCGACGCCGCCGATGCTGGCGAGGCCCATATCGAGCCGACCAATACCGCGCAGCACCATCTGGCCGAGCCCGCCCACGGCGATCATCGACGCGATGACCACCATCGACAGCGCCAGCATCAGCGTCTGGTTAACGCCGGCCATAATCGTCGGCATCGCCAGCGGCAACTGCACTTTGAACAGCAGCTGTCGCGGGCTGGCGCCAAAGGATTCGCTCGCTTCGATGAGATCGGCGGGCACCTGCTTAATGCCGAGAATGGTCAGGCGCACAATCGGCGGCAGGGCAAAGATGATGGTCACCACGACGCCCGGCACGTTACCGATGCCAAACAGCATGACGATGGGCACCAGATAAACAAATGCCGGCGTGGTTTGCATGGCATCAAGCAGCGGTCTGACAATGCGCGCCGCACCGTCGCTGCGCGCCAGCCAGATGCCGAGCGGCAGGCCAATCAGCATGCAGAACAGCAGGGCGGTGAGCACCAAAGCCAGCGTCACCATCGCCTGTGACCAGGCGCCGATCGCGCCGATCAGGATCAGCGATATCAGCGTTGCCACGCCCATCCCGGCGCTGGAGATTTGCCACGCAATCAGGGCGAAAATCAGGATCGCCACCGGTGCCGGCATGCCCATCAACAGGTGTTGAAAGCCGCTAAGGATATAATCCACCGGCACGCGAATGCCCTGAAACAGCGGACGAAAGTGCAGCACGACCCAGTCGATGCCGTGCGTCACCCAGCTGTCGAGCGGAATCAGCGTGTTATGAAAGGGATCGAGCAGGGAAAAATGGTTTTCCTGCGGCACGGGTGCGCTGTTGAGCCAGTCGCTGCCGCTGGCGGCAGCATCGTGACCGGAGGCGGCGCCATCAGGCGTGCCCCATGCGTCAGCCGCCGGTGCATCGGGCGCGGCGGCGGCTTGCGGTACGGTTTGCCACGGATTGGCGGTCTCTTTACTCATGGCTGGCTCCTTCACGATCTAATGCCTGTAACAGCGTGCCTTTGGATATTAAGCCGACATACTGCTGCTCATCACCGACCACCGGCACGGCGCAGGGCGCCTGCGCCACATGGGACAATAAATCGCTTAACGAGGTGTCGGCGGCAACTGCGGTGGGAGATGCGAGCAGGGCGCCATCCAGATTTTCCCCGGCGGCCAGCGCCGCCTTGAGCGAATCGATCGAGACCACGCCAAGAAACTTCTGCTTCTCCAGCACGTAGCCAAATTCACGATCTTCATCCTGCAACAGCTTGATCGCGGAGCGCGGGCCAAAGCCCGGCGATTTACGGATCAGCGCGCCAGCGCTGCGGCGTGCGATATCTTTGGCGCTGAAGACATGACTGATATCGACACCGCGGAAAAAGGTGCGCACATAGTCGTTCGCGGGATTGTTAAGGATTTCATCGGGCGTGCCGACCTGCACCACTTCGCCGCCCTGCATGATGGCGATGCGATCGCCGATGCGCATTGCCTCATCGAGATCGTGCGAGATGAAGACGATGGTGCGCTGGTGCCGGGCCTGCAGCTTAACCAGTTCATCCTGCATCTCGGTGCGGATCAGTGGATCGAGCGCGGAGAAGGCTTCGTCCATCAGCAGAATATCGGGATTGATCGCCAGCGCCCGTGCCAGGCCGACGCGCTGGCGCATGCCGCCAGACAGCTCATCGGGCCAGGCATGGGCATAATTTTCAAGGCCCACCTGACGCAGTGCATCCAGCGCTTTTTCACGCCGCTCCTGCACCGCCACGCCCGCCAGCTCCATGCCAAAGGCGGCATTATCGAGCACGGTCATATGCGGCATTAAGGCGAAAGATTGAAACACCATGCTGATCTTATTTCGCCGTACCTGACGCAATTCACTGTCCGATATTTTGGCGATATCAACACCATCAATAATCACCTGGCCACGCGTCGGTTCGATCAGACGATTGAGAAGGCGAACCATAGTGGATTTACCGGAGCCGGATAATCCCATGATCACAAATATCTCGCCTTCTTCAATGGCCAGACTGGCATTTTTCACGCCAAGCGACAGACCGGTTTTTTCCAGAAGCGCATCTTTGGAAATACCTTTTTCGATATATTTAAATGCGCGCTGCGGATGTTCACCAAAGACTTTATATAAATTCTTTACTTCGAGTTTAATTGCCATTCAAGGTTAACGTTCCTGGTGAAAGAGTTAATTTATAATCGGCTTCCCGCAATGTGCTGTTCTATTTTCGGCCTATACCCTATCACAACAAGACCCGCTGACAACCCTGATGCGGCGGCTTTCCATCGCGGGTGGTATGACAAAAAGACGCTGAGGGCAGGGATAGCCTGGCTCTGCGGGAAATAATTAAAAGTGAAAAAATCGTTATTTCGACTGTTTCGGGGGAAATAAATGGCGCTGTCGGAATGGCAGGAGGGGAAATAATTTGAAGACGGCAGGAAGTATAAGATAAATTAATAATACGATGAAAAGGTGTTTTCGTTAAAAATAGTCACGCAGGGAAATACTTAGTGGTCGTAAATAAGGGGGCACTCATGGCCCCATTATTTCAGTGATTAAAAGTCCCAGTCATCATCTTCGGTCTCAACGGCTTTACCGATAACATAGGATGAACCTGAGCCAGAAAAGAAGTCGTGATTTTCGTCAGCATTCGGCGACAGTGCCGATAATATTGCCGGATTAACCGCCGTTAATTCTGCCGGAAAGAGTGCCTCATAGCCCAGATTCATTAACGCCTTATTGGCATTGTAGTGCAGGAAGGTTTTGACCTCTTCCGCCCAGCCGGTACCGACGTAAAGGTCCTCGGTATAAGCCAGCTCATTTTCATACAGCTCCAGCAGCAGATCACAGGCGAACCGCTGTAATGCCTCACGGCGCTCCGGGGGTTCCTGGCGCAGCGCGCGCTGAAACTTGTAGCCAATATAGTAGCCGTGCACCGCTTCATCGCGGATGATCAGACGAATCAAATCGGCGGTGTTAGTGAGCTTGCCGCGGCTGGAAAAGTACATCGGCAGCCAGAAGCCGGAGTAAAACAGAAACGACTCCAGAAACACGCTGGCGATCTTCTTCTTCAGCGGATCGTTTTCCTGATAGTGCGCAAGGATAATCCGCGCTTTGTTTTGCAGCGCCACGTTCTCTTCGCTCCAGCGATAGGCGGCGTCAACGTCGCTGGTGTGGCACAGCGTTGAAAAAATCGAGCTGTAAGATCGCGCATGCACCGCTTCCATAAAGCTGATGTTGGAGAGCACGGCTTCTTCGTGCGGCGTTTGCGCATCGGGCATCAGGCCCGGCGCGCCGATCACATTCTGGATAGTATCGAGCAGCGTTAAGCCGGTAAACACCCGGATGGTAAGCTGCTGCTGTGTACGGTCGAGGCTGTTCCAGGCGCTGATGTCGTTGGATAACGGCACCTTTTCCGGCAGCCAGAAGTTGGTGGTCAGACGGTTCCAGACCTCGAGATCTTTCTCATCGTCGATCTGGTTCCAGTTGATCGCTTTAACAGGAGCTAATCGCGGCATAATCATCGTCTTTTCATAGAGTAGGGGGGCTTACAGCGCGCAGGAAACACAGCCTTCAACTTCGGTGCCCTGCAACGCCATCTGGCGCAGGCGGATGTAATAGAGCGTTTTGATGCCTTTTTTCCAGGCATAAATTTGCGCCTTATTGATATCGCGGGTGCTGACGCCATCACGGAAAAACAGCGTCAGCGACAGGCCCTGATCGACATGCTGCGTCGCTTCGGCATAGGTATCGATAATCGCCTGCGGGCCAATCTGATAGGCATCCTGATAGAGATGCAGATTGTCATTGGTCAGGAAGGGCGCGGGATAATAGGCGCGACCGGTTTTACCCTCTTTGCGGATCTCAATACGTGACACCACCGGATGAATGCTGGAAGTGGCGTGGTTGATATAGGAGATCGATCCGGTTGGCGGAATCGCCTGTAAATTCTGGTTATAGAGGCCGTCGCGCATCACCGCGTCACGCAGTTGCAGCCAGTCGTCGCGATCGGGAAGCGTGATACCGGCATTGGCAAACAGTGCGGCCACTTTTTCCGTGCGCGGCAGCCAGGCGTTGGCGAGATATTTGTCGAAGTATTCACCGCTGGCGTAGCGCGATTGCTCAAAACCGGCAAAGCGCTGCTGGCGCTCACGGGCGATAGCGTTGGAACTGCGCAGCGCGTGGAAAGTGACGCAGTAAAAGTAGAGATTGGTGAAATCCAGCGCCTCCTCTGAGCCATACATAATGCCTTCGCGTGCCAGATAGCCATGCAGATTCATCTGGCCGAGACCGATAGCATGTGACTGCGCATTGCCTGCCGCCACCGATGGCACCGAACCGATATGACTCATGTCCGATACGGCGGTCAGGCCGCGAATCGCCATCTCAATGGTGCGCGGGAAATCAGTGGAATCCATGGCATGCGCGATGTTCAGCGAGCCCAAATTACAGGAGATATCTTTGCCCACCTGACGATAGCTGAGATCGTCCTCATAGTGGCTTGGCGTGTTGACCTGCAGGATCTCCGAACAGAGGTTGCTCATATTGATGCGCCCCTGAATCGGATTGTCACGGTTCACGCTGTCCTCATACATGATGTAGGGATAGCCCGATTCAAACTGGATCTCTGCCAGCGTCTGGAAAAACTCACGCGCGTCAATAAAGGTTTTACGGATGCGATCGTCCGCCAGCATCTCATCATATTTTTCGGTCACGCTGATATCAGCAAACGGCAGACCGTAAATGCGCTCGACGTCGTAGGGTGAAAACAGCGCCATTGGCTGATGGGTTTTGGCCAGACGAAAAGTGACATCAGGGATCACCACGCCCAGCGAGAGCGTTTTGATGCGGATTTTTTCATCGGCGTTTTCCCGTCGGGTATCAAGGAAGCGCAGAATATCGGGATGGTGCGCCTGCAGCCAGACGGCACCGGCACCCTGACGCGCACCCAGCTGGTTGGCATAGGAGAAGGCGTCTTCCAGCATCTTCATCACCGGAATTACGCCAGAAGACTGGTTTTCGATGCGCTTGATCGGCGCGCCCGCTTCCCGCAGGTTGGAGAGCAGAAACGCCACGCCGCCGCCGCGTTTGGAGAGCTGCAACGCCGAATTAACCGCGCGGCCAATCGATTCCATGTTGTCTTCGATGCGCAACAGAAAACAGGAGACCAGTTCGCCGCGCTGCTGCTTACCGCAGTTGAGAAAGGTCGGCGTGGCGGGCTGAAAGCGTCCGCTGATCATCTCTTCCAGCAGCTGCTGCGCCAGCGCCTCATCGCCCTGCGCCAGGGTTAACGCCACCATGCAGACGCGATCGGGAAAGCTTTCCAGATAGCGTTTGCCATCGAAGCTCTTCAGCGTGTAGCTGGTGTAGAACTTCCACGCGCCGAGAAAAGTTTTAAAGCGAAAATCGCGTTGATACGCCTGTTTGAACAGCGCGGTGACAAAGCTAAAAGCGTACTGATTCAGCACCTGCGCTTCGTAATAACCTTCAGCCACCAGATATTGCAGCCGCTCAGCGATGCTGGCAAAGCGCTGCGTGTTGGGAATGACATGCTGCAGAAAGAACTGGCGGGTCGCCTGCTGATCCTGCGCAAACTGAATCTTGCCTTCGGCGTCGTAAAGATTAAGCATGGCGTTCAGCGCATGATAATCGAGCGTAGGTGAGGTTAGCGTGGTGTCTGTTGTTGCCAAAATTGGGTTACTCCTGCATGCACATTCTGAATATCGTCGGCGGTGCCCATTAGCTCAAACCGATAGAGATACGGCACCTGGCATTTCTGCGCAATGATCGTGCCCGCGAGGCAGAATCCTTCGCCAAAATTCCGGTTGCCTGCGGCAATCACACCGCGGATCCACTGGCGGTTAGCGGCATCATTGAGAAATTTTTTGACCTGTATCGGCACTGCGCCCTTCGAGCCGCCGCCACCGTAGCTCGGCACCACCAGAATAAAAGGCTCATCGACCCGTAACGTGCCGCGTAGCGGAATGCGTATTGCGGGCAACGCCAGGCGCAGCACAAAGCGGTGGGTGTTTTCCGACTGGCTGGAAAAATAGACCAGCGGGGGCATAGCGTCAGGCGCCTGCGGCGGCGAGCGAGCGCAGCGCCGCGATCTTATCGGGGCGAAAACCGCTCCAGTGGGTTTCACCGGCGATGACCACCGGCACCTGGCGATAGCCAAGGGCGCGCAGGTGCTCAATGGCCTCAACATTCTGATCCAGATTCACCAGCTGGTAGTCGAGGCCGCTGCGCGCCATGGCGTTTTTGGTGGCGTCACACTGTACGCAGGCATCTTTTGTGTAAATAATAATGCGCATGATTCGTATTCACCTTATTCTCAGGGGCAGCAGCGTATTGCTCAGCAGAAGTCTGCTGCCAGATAGTGACGAGTTGATAAGCTGAATACTAGATGTAGCGTTTAATTTTATCAACCATACTATATGTAGTGTATTGGTGGTGAATCAGGCGAACATATGCCGCAAGCCGCGCCGTCACTGGTTTGGTGCACGAGTGAAAAAAAGCAAAAAAAAATCCCCGCCGTAAGGGCAGGGATTTTGTCTGGAAAAAGAATTTTAGCGGCGTGAAGCCAGCAGTGCACCGATAACGATACCCACTGCGGCGCCAATACCTACGCCATGCCAGGGTTTGTCGTGCACATACTCATCAACCTGCAGTGATGCGTCACGAGCGGCGCGCGTCACGCGGTTGCCGCCGCCGTTCAGCCTGGCACGGGTCTCTTTCAACAGTGACTCAGCTTTGCTGCGCGCGCTGTCAATTTCTTCCTGGGTTTTGCTGCCGTAGGATTTCAGTAAATCATCCAGCGTGTCGGCCAGTAAGCTCACATCCTGATTGATATCAATGTCTTCGTTTTTCGTTGATTGATTAGCCATTATTTTCTCCTTTTAGCGTTTCACTTGTTATTTAGTGTAGACCATCAATCGAAACGGTGACGGCCCCGCCTGGAGAAAATAGCCGCTTATCCAGGCGAGTAACTGCGCAAACCCCTTGCCCACAGGCCGTGCCGCGTTTCCACAAATCAGTAACAAAAAAAGAACAGATTGCGCTATCGATCGTTATTTAGCCATCAAGCTGGCGCCGCGCAGGCCGATAATCTTTGTACAGGAAATCGATTGCGCAGGATGTGGGTGACTTTGACGACGACTTCCAGGGGAGGCCATTATGGCCAATGCAGTAAAAAAAACGATGAGCACCCGTATGCAGGTGTTACTGACCGGCGGCCTGACCATTGCGTTGGGATTTGCCGTGACGATTGGCGTACTGAGCTGGCAATCCAGCCATGAACAGAAATCGCTGGCCAGAAGCTATTTGCAGCAGATTGCTCAGAGCGAAGCGCTGCGCATCCAGCAGCAGCTGGCCTATGCACGAGACGTGGCGCGTAATCTCGGTCAAAGCCTGATCGCCTTACCCGCCGCGGGCATCACCGATCGCGGCGCGGCGGATAAGCTGTTGGAATATGCGCTGCGCGAAAATCCCGATTACCTCTCGATTTCTGTGATTTTTGAAGAGAACGTTTTTGATGGCCGTGACGCCGAGTTTGCACAGAAGCCGGGTCAGGCGCCCAACGGCCGCTACGCCTGGTTTGTTGATCATGATGGCGCGGGTAACTATAAGCTGCATCCGCTGCTCTCCTATCTGACGCCGGGGCAGGGCGATTATTATCTGCTGCCACAAAAAAGCCAGAAAGATACGCTGATTGAACCCTACAGCTACGACTATAACGGTGTGCCTACGCTGCTGACGTCGGTGGCCACGCCGGTGGTAAATCAGGGGAAACTCTGGGGCGTGGTGACTTCGGATATCTCGCTTGCCTCACTGCAGGATAAGGTGATGAAGATTCGGCCGTGGCAGGGCAGCGGCTATGCGATGCTGCTGTCAAACGGCAACAAAGTGGTGGCCTATCCTGATAAAGCGCTGGCGGGCAAAGCCTGGCAGGGTCCGGCCGACAATCACGGCGCGGCGATTCTGCAACGGTTTGATGCGCAGCTGGGCGAAGATGCGCTGGTCGCCTGGCAGCCGGTGATGATTGGTAACAGCGATCGGCCCTGGTATCTTGGCGTCGTGGCGCCGGTCAGTCAGGTGATGGCTGCCGCCGACCGCCAGCTGTACAACGCCCTGATTATGATGGTCATCAGTATTCTGCTGGTCAGTGCGCTGTTGGGCATCGTCTTCAGTCGTAAGGTGCTGAAGCCGATCGGCGGGGAACCGTTGCACGCAGCCACCATTGCGCTGGCGGTTGCCAAAGGTCACCTCGATAACCAGATTCCGGTCAAAGAGGGCGATCGCAGCAGCCTGTTCTTTGCCCTTCACACCATGCAGGCCCAGCTGCGCGACATTGTCGGCCAAATCAAAGCCGCGGGTCACGCGGTGCGGCAAGGCGCAGGCGACATCGCTTCAGGCAATATTGACCTCGCCGCACGTACCGAGCAGCAGGCCGCCGCGCTGGAGCAGACCGCCGCCAGCATGGAGCAGATCACCGCCACGGTGAAGCACAACGCCGCCAATGCGCATCAGGCCACCGCGCTGACCGAGAACGCCACGCAGATCGCCTGCCGCGGCGAAGCACTGGTGGGTCAGGTGGTACAGACCATGGCGCAGATCGACAGCAGCGCGAAGAAAATCGGCGACATCACCAGCCTGATCAATGGCATCGCCTTCCAGACCAACATTCTGGCGCTCAACGCCGCGGTGGAAGCCGCGCGCGCCGGCGAACAGGGGCGTGGGTTTGCGGTGGTGGCAACCGAAGTGCGCAATCTGGCACAGCGCAGCGCCAACGCGGTTAAAGAGATCGCGCTATTGATCGAAGAGTCCAGCCAGCGGGTGGAAAATGGTGTGCTGCTGGTTAACGACGCCGGTAAAACCATGCTGGAGATGACGCACGCCGTGAGTTCGGTGCAGAGCATTATCCGCGAAATTGCTAACGCCTCGGATGAACAGGCGCGCGGCATCAGCCAGGTGACCATTGCGGTCAATGAGATGGACAGCGTGACGCAGCAAAACGCCGTGCTGGTGCAGCAGATGACCGCTTCCGCCAGCGCCATGGAATCCCAGGCGGAACAGCTGGCGCAGACGGTTGAGCAGTTTCACCTCGACGCGCAGCCTTTGCGTCAGTCGGCATAACCTCACTGACGAAGCAGCGCATCCTGCTGCTTCGTCGCTTTTTCCCGCCCATTATTTCCTCCTGTCTGAATCCGCTTCGCCTTTACGCCACACAGAGTGCCAGAAAACGTATAGACTTTAGGGTGTCCGCCAACGTTGAGTACATCATCTGATGGCGATGCACTTTACGGTACGATCGGGCGACAACAGCGGCTACGCTTTGCCGGTCACGTATTCCGGCTTTGAGGATAATTCCGAAAGCGGTTTACCATCGCGCTGTTGTAAGGTTGCGAGGCTTTAGAAGACTGTGAGGATTAAGCATGTATTTACGACCTGATGAGGTGGCAAAAGTACTGGAGAAAGCCGGTTTTGAGGTGGATGCAGTAACGCAAAAGGCCTACGGCTATCGCCGTGGCGACAACTACGTGTACGTTAACCGTGAAGCGCGTATGGGACGCACGGCGCTGGTGATCCATCCCACGCTGAAAGAGAAAAGCCAGCATTTCGCTTATCCCGCTTCCGATATTAAGACCTGCGATCACTATACCCATTTTCCTATGTACCTGGTCGGCGACAACCGCGATCACTACGGTATTCCGCACGGATTTAGCTCCCGCGCCGCGCTTGAGCGCTATCTCGAAAAAGTATTCGACTGATTTTTCTGCGCATCGGGAAAGCGGCTTCTTTCCCGCTGCTCTGAAGTAACCCTGCTGTTTATCGCGTTGCATTCTGCCCCCGGCGGCTGTATAACGCATGTCCATACAGATGTTTAGACGTCCATATGGGTAAATAGCATGCAGCAAGACTCTTCTTCCGCTCCCGGCGAATTTAAACGCACCATGAAAGCGCGACATCTGGTGATGCTCTCGCTGGGCGGCGTCATTGGCACCGGCCTGTTTTTCAATACCGGCTACATCATTTCTACTACTGGCGCGGCGGGCACGCTGCTGGCGTACCTGATTGGCGCGCTGGTGGTCTGGCTGGTGATGCTGAGCCTCGGCGAACTTTCGGTGGCGATGCCGGAAACCGGCGCTTTTCACGTTTATGCCGCGCGCTATCTCAGTCCGGCTACCGGTTATACCGTAGCCTGGCTCTACTGGCTGACCTGGACCGTGGCGCTGGGTTCCAGCCTGACCGCCGCCGGTTTCTGTATGCAGTACTGGTTTCCGCAGTCGCCGGTGTGGGTCTGGTGCCTGATTTTCTGCCTGACCATTTTTCTGCTCAACGTTGTCTCTTCTCGCTTTTTTGCCGAAGGCGAGTTCTGGTTTTCGCTGGTAAAAGTGCTGACCATTCTGGCCTTTATTGTGCTCGGCGGCGCGGCGATGTTTGGCTTCATTCCGATGCAGGATGGCAGTCCCGCTCCGGGCCTGCATAATCTCACCGCGCACGGCTGGCTGCCGCACGGCACGCTGCCGATTCTGATGACCATGGTCGCGGTAAACTTCGCGTTTTCCGGCACCGAACTGATCGGCATCGCGGCGGGCGAAACGGAAGATCCGCAAAAGGTGCTGCCGCTGGCGATTCGCACCACCGTGATTCGACTGATCCTGTTTTTTGTCGGCACGGTATTTGTGCTGGCGGCGCTGATTCCGATGGATCAGGCTGGCATTGTGAAAAGCCCATTTGTGCTGGTATTTGAAAAGATTGGCCTGCCGTACGCCGCTGATATCATCAACTTCGTGATTCTTACCGCCATTCTCTCGGCGGCAAACTCCGGGCTGTACGCATCGGGCCGTATGCTCTGGTCACTGGGCAACAGCGGCACGCTGCCACGCCGGTTTGCCCGCCTGACGACGCGCGGCATTCCGCTGTTTGCCATCTGCATCAGCATGCTGGGCGGACTGCTGGCGCTGGCCAGCGCGGTGATTGCGCCCGATACGGTGTTTGTCGCGCTGTCTGCCATTTCCGGCTTTGCCGTGGTGGCGATCTGGCTGAGCATTTGTGCGTCGCACTACGCCTTTCGTCGTCACCATCTGCGCAGCGGCAAAAAACTGGAAAGCCTGGTGTTTCGTGCGCCCTGGTTCCCGCTTACGCCGATACTCGGCTTTGTGCTCTGCCTGCTGGCCTGCATCGGTCTGGCATTCGACCCGGCGCAGCGCATTGCGTTATGGTGTGGTCTGCCGTTCGTCGCCTGTTGCTACGCGGCGTACTATCTGACGGAACGCGTCAAAAAAAGTCATTCAGCAGAAGGAAAAAAAGATGCAGCCTGACAATCTGACCCAGCGCCTGGCGCAAAACAGCACGCTGATCCTTGATGGCGCATTGGCCACCGAACTGGAAGCGCGCGGGTGCAACCTTGCGGATCGCCTCTGGTCGGCAAAGGTGCTGATGGAGAACCCGGAATTAATTTATCAGGTGCATTACGATTACTTTTGCGCCGGTGCGCAGTGCGCTATCACCGCCAGCTATCAGGCGACGCCGCAGGGCTTTGCTGCTCGCGGGCTGGACGACGCGCAGTCGCTAACGCTGATTGGTCGTAGCGTTGAGCTGGCGCAGCGGGCACGCCGTGATTATCTGGCGGTCGCGCCACACGCCTCGCCGCTGCTGGTCGCCGGTTCGGTTGGGCCTTACGGTGCTTATCTGGCTGATGGTTCGGAGTATCGTGGCGATTATCAACTGCCGCAGGATGAGATGATGGCGTTTCACCGGCCGCGTGTGACGGCGCTGCTGGAAGCCGGAGTCGATCTGCTGGCCTGTGAAACGCTGCCGTCGTTTGCCGAAGCGCAGGCGCTGCTGGCCCTGCTGGCAGAATTCCCTGACGCGCGCGCCTGGTTCACCTTTACGCTGCGCAATGCGCAACAGATCAGCGACGGCACGCCGTTGAGCGAGGTCGCCGCCTTGCTGGCTAAACATCCGCAGGTGGTGGCGCTGGGCATTAACTGCATTGCGCTGGAGAGCGTGACGCCGGCGCTGCGTCATCTGCACTCACTGACCGATAAGCCGTTGGCGGTCTACCCCAATTCTGGTGAGCATTACGATGCCAGCAGCAAAACCTGGAGCGAGGCGCCATCGGGCTGCACGCTACATGACAAGCTGGCGGAGTGGCAGCAGGCGGGTGCGCGGCTGATCGGCGGCTGCTGCCGTACCACGCCCGCCGACATCGCGGCTATTGCGCACGCTTGTCAACCTCGATAACAGCCTGATTCCCTGCGATGATCGCGCGATTGAAACGCGGTTTAGCGGATGAAAAGCAAGGGCAGGCGGGCTAAACTGGTGATCTGCACTTTTACCGGAACGCCGTTATGAAATCGCTTTTTATCGCGCTGGTGGCGCTAACGCTGCTCAGTGGTTGTGCCACCATCGTGGGATCGGAAAGCCAGGCCGTGCGCATTGATTCGGTGCCGCAAGGCGCGCGTTTTACCGTGCAGGATGAAACTGGCCGCGCGGTGGCAGAAGGCTTCACGCCGCAAACTATCATGCTGGCGAAATCCACCGGCCGTTACTTTGGCAAAAAACAGTATCAGGTGATGCTGGAAGGCGTGGGATATGTGCCGGTCACCGTGCCGCTGCGTGAAAAAGCCAACCTGTGGTATTTGCTCGGCAATATTCCGCTTGGCGGCTTTATTGGCTGGTTGTTGGTGGATCCTTTCTATGGCGGCATGTACGACATCGAGCCGTTGCAGCCGCTGCCGTACATGAACCAGATTGGTGCGCGTAGCTAAGCCCGTTATTGCGCGGTGGGTTTCACCATCGCGCCGGGCATTTTGTGCTTCTTCAGGTACTGCTGCTGAAAAATGCACATGCGAATGGTGTTGCGGTATTCGCCGTTGATAAAAAACTCATGCTTCAACACGCCTTCGATCTCAAATCCCAGCTTGGTATAGATGTGGATCGCTTTTTCATTCTCCTGATCGACAATCAGGTAAAGCTTATACAGATTAAGCACTGAAAAACCGTACTCCAACGCCAGCTTCGCCGCCTTGCTGGCCAGCCCTTTGCCCTGATGCGCAGGATCGATGATGATCTGAAATTCCGCGCGGCGGTGAATGTGGTTGATTTCCACCAGCTCGACCAGCCCAACCTTAAAGCCATCATGCTCCACCACAAAACGGCGTTCGCTCTGATCGTGAATATGCTTGTTATAGAGGTCGGAGAGTTCAACGAACGCCTCGTAAGGCTCTTCAAACCAATAGCGCATCACGCTGGCGTTGTTATCGAGTTGATGGACAAAATGCAAATCTTCCCGCTCCAGCGGCCGTAAATTCACTGACATGTTTCGCTCCTTATTATCAGTCATCTGCGCATTATACCGCCATCGATCCCGATAACGCCAGGCGCGCCAACGTTACAGCCCCAGCTCGCTCAGCGTCGGATGATCGTCCGGGCGACGGCCCTGCGGCCAGTGGAACAGGCGATCCTGTTCGCGGATCGGCAGGTCGTTGATGCTGGCATAGCGATGCGTCATCAGACCCTCGTCGTTGAATTCCCAGTTCTCATTGCCGTAGGACCGAAACCAGTTCCCCGCATCGTCACGCCATTCATAGGCATAGCGCACCGCGATACGGTGGCTGTCAAACGCCCACAGCTCTTTGATGAGCCGGTAATCGAGCTCTTTATGCCATTTGCGCGTCAGGAAGGCTTCTGCTTCATCGCGGCTGGTGACAAACTCGGCGCGATTGCGCCAGCGGGTATCCAGGCTGTAGGCCAGCGCGACCTTGCCCGCATCGCGGGAGTTCCAGCCATCTTCGGCCAGGCGAACTTTTTCTGCCGCACTCTGGCGGTTAAACGGCGGCAGCGGCGGGCGTGGCGTAGCGTTATCGGTCATGGTGGCTCCTGATGAGATGAAAAGGATGGCTTGCTAACCCTGGGAGAACAACGGCATGCAGCCGCGACGTTGAGACATGTCTGGCAGGGCTGTGCGCGGGCGTTATTCTGTCATGCCCTCGCGATACAGTCGCATAAGTGATAATAATGTCTTGACGCTACTGACAGTAATTCGCAAAATTTAACAGTTCCTTACGTTTCAGACATACAGCCTGTTGCGGCTTTGTTCCTGCTGTTTCATCGGTATCTCTGCGTCGTAACGCCTCACCGGCGGGCACAATCGCGTTATCAGAAAGTGGATATTTTCTCTTTGCAGAACAGGGATATAAGCAATGCAACAAGCGCAACTGGTTAAAGAATTTAGTGAGGCCTGGCACGATGAGCTGGCGACACAAGCAGCGTATCAGCACGCGACACAGGCTACCGAGCGACTGACCAAAGAGTTCGATAAATTCCGGGCGGGTGCGCCAGCACAACCGGTTGAACAGCTCGATTTCACGGCAATTTCCCGCTCGATTGATACGCTGGATCAGCTGGGTAAACAGCTGCGTGTCGAACAGGATCGCTATCATCAGCTGGTCGATAACGTGGCAAAAGCTGAAAAAGCTGAGCGTCATAAGAAAACTAAAATGATCGTGCTCGCCGTGATCGCTCTGTGGATTTTATACGTCCTCTTCTGATTGGGAAAAACTGATGAACTCAACGCCCGCTTCCGCCACGCTTCGCGCGGAACTCACTAAAACCACGCAGACCGTTCATACCCTTGAAGAGACTATTCGTCAGCAGCTTGGCTATTTGCAGGGCGCGGTGCCGCTGTTGCCCGCTGAGTTGCAGCAGCGCTTTACTGCTGAAGAAGCGCGCGTTAACGCACTTTATGCTCTCATTCCGGCGCCGCTGCGCGCGCCATGGCAGAGTGATTTCTGGCAGAGCTTTGAGGCCGATGGCGATCCGACGCCGCTGGAATATTATCTGTTTGGTCAGTTGCCGATTCCCATGCCGGATCGGCGCACGGCATGTCGTCCCGTTTATCAGCCTTTATTGCGCGCCGAGGGCGCCATTATTCTGCTGACCGACGACAGCAGTCTGGATCGCTCGCGTGCGTTGCAGCGTGACATTGTGCTGCGTACCGCCACGCTGCTGCCCGGCAGCAGCACCTTTACGCTGTTCGATCCCAAAGGTTTGGGCGCCACTTTTCCGTTCGAAGCCAACCTGCCGCGCACGCGCAAAGCGGGCAGCAGCATCGGCGAGACGCTGACCACCATTACGCAGGATATTCAGCGCATTAATCAGCGCGTTGTTGGCGGCGCGGGGCGTTTTCTGGATCTCACTAAAGAGGCGCGTTCCGGTGAATCGTTTGAAATCATCGCGGTGGTGGATTTCCCTTCCGCTTACGAGCGTGAACCGCGTGCGCTGGAATTGCTGACGCGCATTGGCGTATCGGGCCCGCGAGCCGGGCGTCATTTGATCCTCGAATACAATACGTCGTCGCCGTTGCCGCGCGATTTCGACATGAAAGCGTTTGAGAACGCCGTGGTGATCGATTGCCGTGCCGAAAAGGGCCTGCAGATTGCGGATTTTGCCACGCATGAGGTGATTGAGCGGCTGCTGGATCAGGCTGAAACCCATCAGCGTCTGCAAAGCAGCAACAGCTTTAACGCGCTGGCGCCGCTTGAAAAAATGATGAGCGCCAGCTCAGCCGAGCGTATTGAAACGCCGGTTGGCGAGCGGCTGAATATTCTGTTTGGTAAACACCATTCATCGGGTGAAGTGGCGCACGGCGTGATTGCCGGGCAGGTCGGCTCGGGCAAATCGCATCTGCTGCACGTGATTATCTCCGGCCTCACCAGCCGTTATTCGCCTGAGGAGTTGAAGCTCTATCTGCTCGATGCCAAGCACGGCGTAGAGTTTAAAGTTTATAAAGATCTGCCGCACGCTGAAGTGGTGTCGTTGCGTACGCGTCCGGCGATTGCCCGTAAGATCCTCGCTGATTTCCATGCCGAGATGAAACGGCGCTATGAACTGTTCAAAGATGAGAACGTCAACAATTTGGCCGCCTGGCGCAGTAAAACCGGTAAGGTGTTGCCGCGCATGCTGCTGATTATTGATGAGTATCAGCTGATCTTTGAAGGCGATGCCGCCGCCGGTATGGATGAACTGGGACCGATTTTGCGCATGGGCCGAGCGGCGGGCACGCACCTGCTGCTTTGCGCGCAACGCTTTGATGTTGAAGGCATGCGCAGCAGCAACTTCAATGAGATACACCTGCGCGCCTCGCTGTCGCTGGCGCAGGATTATATCCAGACGATTTCCGCCTTTGGTACCGAAGGCAAGCGCCTGATTCGCGATTTGGCCGCCTCGGGCGAACTGGTGATCAACGCGCAGTCAGGCCGCGATGGTGATAACCACCGTGGTGCCGTGGCGCGGCTGGCGCGTCGCGATGATTATGCGGGCGCAAACGGCGATCAGCCGACGCTGGAGAGCGTGATTGAGAGCATTGTCAGCCACGTGGGTCCGCAGGCGTCAGGTCCGATCATGCTGGATGGCACGATGGCCAGTACGCTGGCCGATAACGCTTTTGTGATGCAGCACCGCGTTGCGCCACCGTCAGCCGAGGAGTTGCAGCGCATCGCCGCGCTGCCGCTGCGTGATGGCGGTTTTGAGGAGCGGATGTGGACGCCATCCGGCAAGCCGATCGGGCTCTGGCTGGGACGTAACTTCGACGTGCGTTCACATGCGCTGTGCACGCTGCGCCGCGGCCGCGGACAAAACATGCTGATGGTGGGTTCGCGCACCGAGCTGCGCGCGACCATGCTGGCAAATATGCTGGTGGGCTTGCCCGCTACCGTTGCGCCGCAGGAGCTGGATCTGACGGTGATCGATGCGCTGGATCCCTACCTGCCGGGCGGCGGTATCGTCAACACGGCGGCAGAATATCTGCGTGGCCTCGGCGCGCAGGTGACGCTGGCCGATGCCTCGCAGGCCGAAGCGGCGCTGACCGCGTTTGCTGACGCCGCGCACAGCCGCCAGGGGCTGTTAATTCTCTGTGAGCCCGATCGCATCGATGCGCTGGTTGACGGCTACGATCCTTATGGCGCACCGGAAAGCGGCCTGTGGGCCACCTGGCGCGATCTGGTTCGTCGCGGCAGCGATCGGTCGCGGCACGTGATCGTCTCAGCGGAATCGGTCACTGCGCTGCAAAGCTTTATGAATCCTTCGCGCGACGGTCGTGACTTTATTCATCGCGTTGTGCAGCAGCTTAGCGCCGATGATTCCATGACGCTGTTCTCATCATTAGCGGCCACGCAAATTGAAGAGATGACTGAGCACCCACTGGCGGCGATGTACGTTGACCTGGTGAAAGGGGAGCGCGCGCGCAACCTGTTCAGCAGCTATGCCTTCGATCACGACATCAGCCGTGAACAGACTCGCGAGCAGCTGCAAGTGCTGCTGGCCACCGCGTTTGGAGAAGCTACCGTTGTCACTGAATGAGAGCTACCCCTTGATGCGCCACTTCCAGCGTGAGCTGGAAGGGTTTCATCAGGCGCTGTCGATCCAGCAGCGCAGCCTGAAAGAGGGCTACGTGCTGCTGGATGCGCTGTGGCGCGATGCCGATCATCAGGCCATAGCGGTGATGCTGGAAACGGTGATGGCGGAGAACGATGCCTACCTGAAAACCGATGCGCCGGTATTTGAAGATCACATTGCCCGCAAGCTGCAGCAGCTGGCGCACTATCTGCGAGGTAACGGCTAATGTCATTGCCGCTTGCTGAACATTTACAGCGTTATCGTGACGATATTGCCCGCCAGCTACAGGAGGTTGAAAGCCGGCGCGCGAGCCTGACCGCTTCATGGTATCGGCTGCGTGAGAACTGGCAAGGCGAGGGCGCCGATGCTTTTCATCAGGCGTTTCATCGTGCCCTGGGGCGGTTTGACAGCCAGGCTGAGCGGCTACAGCGGATGTTGCCGCAGCTTGACGTCGCGCTGGAAAATCTGCGTGCTCACTTCAACTCAGAGGGCTAACTGAATGACACAAACCCCGCGTGAAGCCCAGTTCCTGATCGACCAGATTGAACAGGAATTAATGGACTGGAGCCGCAATTTCAATGTGGTGCATCAGGAAAACAACGCGCAGTTTCAACGCGCTGATAACGTGGTCGCCGATTTCAGAGAGGTGGTGGCGCTGGTCAGCAGCCAGATCGACGATGCCACCGATCATCTGAACCGGGTGCGCGAGAAAAGCCAGGCCATGTGCGAACTGGCTGCCGACACGCAGGATCAGGCTAACCGCGCCCATCAGCACGCGGCGAAGGTTTATCAACGTAGCCTGAATGCCGCCGCAGAGTGGCGCGATGCACTGCAACGTGCCGTGCAGCTGGTTAATCGTTGTCAGGCGGCGAAACTGCAGGCCGCCAGCGAGGTCTCTTCGGCGCAAACCCGCGCTCAGCAGGCCGCTAATGATTTGGCCCATGCGCAAAACGCCTATAACAGCTGTATGAACTCGTGGACCACCAATTCCAAAGGCGAGCGCCAGCGACCCAACTGCAGTTCTGATGCGTCGCGCGTCACCAATGCGCGGCATCATCTCGACTCTGCACGCCGTCATCTCAATCAGTGTGAATTTGAACTGCAGCAGGCGATCGATCAGCTCAACGCCGCGTTCATTAAACAGCAAAGTTGTGAAAATGGCGTCGCGAAAACCGAAGAGGCGTTGGTGTATGCGCAGCAGGCGCGCGATCGTGCCAGCCAGGCGAGCAACAGCGCCAGCGAAGCCAGACAGTGGGCCGACGAAGCGTGGCAGCAGGCTGAAAGCGGCGTTCGACTGGCGCAGGACATGCAGAGCCAGCATAACATCGCCAGCCAGCAGACTGCGCTGGCCGAGGAAGATGTCGCGGATGCGTTGCAGGATCACGCGGCGTTTGCCAGGGCACTGGAAGAGTATCAACGTCGCCAGTGGCAGGCGCGTGAAGAGTTGGGTGACGCTTTTGAAGCCCTGCGCCAGATCAACAGCAAAGAGGGCCTGTAATGGACGCACCCCTGCAAATACAGGCGATTTATAACCTGGTTGAAGAGCAGACGCTGCTGTTTGCTCATCAGATCAATCATTATCACGATGAAACCCAGGCGATGCTGCGCCGCTGGGACGACGCCCGATCGGTGGAGTTTCAAAAAACGCATCAGTCTGGCCTGAACGAGGTCTCTTATCAGGCCACCGATATTCTCAAACGGGCGCGGCTCCATCTGCACACCGTGCAGCAGGCGATCAGAATCGGTGATGAGCATTTGACGCAGGCGCGCATGCGCATGCATTCACTGGAGGAAGTCACCGGTGAATCACTGCTGCTTCAGCAGCGCGCCACCGATTTTGCTGAACGCGCCACGATGTCGATACACAATGCGCAATACAGCATCAGTGACGCTGAGCAGCTGCTTGGCTCACTGGGCACGCCGCCAATTTAATCGCTCAGGCTTCTTTTTTTATACGCCGTAAATGGAATTCACATGACCACACTTTCTCCGCTTGGTGAGCAAATTGCCTCGCCGCCCGTTACGCGCTCTTATACCGCGCTGTCGCTTAATCTGGCGCTGTTACTGGCGACCGGCTGTTATCTGCTTTTCTCTCTCTGCGTGCTGTGGGCTGCGAAGGAAATCTCTGCTTTCCGCGATACGCCCTTGCTTTTCTGGCTGGTGGTCAGCGTTGGCACCGCGCTGTTACTGGCGGTGCTGGTGCTTGAACCCCTGTTAAAACGCATTCGGGCGAACAGTCTCGCAGTGGTGCTGCTGATGCTTACGCTGGCGGCAGGCGGGGTCTGGGCGTCAAAAAGCTGGGTCCTGACTGCCGTTGCTGACGCGGTCACTGCAATGCCCACGGCGCAAAAAAACAGTGTGCTGGGGCTGAACAAGCAGCTGGTGGATAAAAAACTGCCGCAGCTGGCAACGCTGTTTGGCGTGCGACCTGACGCAGCCGAGCCAGGTGAGCTGATGGCGTTAAAAAGTTTGCAGCTGGCGAGTGGCGTGCTGACGCCGCTGAAAGCCAGGCCGTTAAAAACCGATCCGGAAATGAGAACGCTGATGATGATAGTGATCTACAGCGCCGGACTGACTATCGTGATAGGCGGCATATTGATCCTGCTCAACGCGCTGGCGCTGATTCTGCTGGCCGGGCGTATTGTTGCTGCGTTGCTGCCGCGTCAGGAACGCGCCACTCGCCTCATATCGCTGGGCGTGACGCTGATTGCGGGATTCATGCTGTATCACAGCATTGCCGGCAAAGAGAGCGTACTGACCTCCAGCCCGCACTATCAGGCATTTTCCAGCGCGCTGGCGCAGCAGCAGGGCGAGGAGATGGCTCAGCTGGTGACTTTTGCCGTGCATAACCAGGGCATTCTGCTTCCGCTGGCAGAACAGGCCGCGGAGAAGGTGAACTGGCGATAAACGCTGTGTGAGCAACGTGGTCGTCAGCAATAATAAAGCCCGCCCGGCTGATGCCGGGCGGGCTTTATTTATCGGGCAGGGCACAGCGGCGGATTACTGCTCGTCGCGCTCCCGGTTAGCCCGCTGACGTTCATAATATTCATCTTCCGCAGTGATGATTTCATCCATCAGCGAATCCATATCCACCGTATGTTCCTGCTCAGTAAACGTGCCGGTGAGCACGGTTTCCGGGGTCAACTTGCCATCTTCATACAGCAGCCAAATCTCTTTGGCATAGCGCGTCGACAGTAGTTGCGGCGCGAACTGACCGTAGTAGGCGGTGATATTATTCACATCGCGTTCAAACATCGACTGAGCGTGATTGTTGGCCGCGGCATCCACGGCCTGCGGCAGGTCGATAATGACCGGCCCCTGCGCATCGAGTAACACGTTGAACTCCGACAGATCGCCGTGCACCAGGCCGGCACACAGCATGCGCACGATGTTACGGATCATGGTGTCGAAGTCGGCAAGGGCGGTCTCTTCACTCAGGGTCACGTCGCTCAGACGAGGTGCAACGCCGCCTTCCGCATCGGTGACTAACTCCATTAGCAAAACGCCATCAATACACATGTAGGGCTGCGGTACGCGCACGCCCGCATCGGCCAGACGAAACAGGGCCTCCACTTCCGCCATCTGCCAGGACTCTTCCTGCTGCTTGCGGCCGAATTTAGAGCCTTTCTGCATGGCGCGACTGTTGCGCGAGTTACGCACCTTACGCCCTTCCTGATACTGCACGGCCTGCTTAAAGCTACGCTGAGTCGCTTCTTTATAGACTTTGGCGCACTGAATTTTGTCACCGCATAACACGGTGTAGACGTCTGCTTCTTTGCCGCTTTTCAGGCGTTGGATGACGTCGTCGATTAGGCCATCATCGACCAGCGGTTGGATTCTGTTTGGGATTTTCATGCGGCTTTATACCTCATTTCAGCCACTTTTCGTATCAATAACCAGATGGCGATACTGGAAAAAAATGGGCACATTCTCAGTTGAGAGAGTCATTCTAAAGGAAAAAGCGCGCTTTGGCTGGATTCCGGCGCTGTTCATTAACGATTTCCTGGTTATGCATGAATTTGCCAACCGCTGTCGACAGCCAGTTGCGCACTGGCATAAGCCGGTTGAAAGAGCGGCTATGGCAAACCGGAGTACAAAACCTGGCGCGACCACAGCGATCACGCCAGGCAGGAAGGTTGTAACGCGTGAGAGAGACTTGCGGGGGAGCGCTTCTCCGCCTGTTACCTGTACCGCGCAATAACGCGCGTTGCGGTGGTTCACTGACGGCGTTGCCTGCGTGTTCTGCGCTTACTGGCGCATGCCAATTGCCAGCCGGTTAAAGGCGCTCATTAAGGCCACGGCAAAGGTGAGATCGGCGATTTCACGATCGGTAAAATGCGGCCTGAGATTATCGTAATCACAATCTGGCGCATGGGTATCAGCGACGTGAACCAGGGATTCGCTCCACTGAAGGGCTGCGCGCTCGCGTTCACTGAAATGCGCACTGACATGCCAGCCTGCCAGCGCATCAAGTTTAGCCACACTTTCACCTCCGGCACGCAGGGACTGGCTATGCATCTCCAGACAGAATGAGCAGCCGTTAATCTGTGATATGCGCAGGTAAACAAGCTCAATCAGGTTCTTGCCTAGTGAGCTGGTTTCGAGCGCCTTTTTGGTGGCCAGCAGCCCTTTATAGGCATCCGGGGATAATGCGGCGTAAGCAAGGCGGAGAGGTGTCATCGTTATTTTCCTTATTGATGAAGAAAGCCGTTCAGGTTGGACTTCCTGCATAGTAAGGGTTGTTTTGCCTGCCACTTTCCCAGGAATGCTGTGGTGAATGGCTGCGCGGTGCGTTCGGGTATTACTGGCGATGCGTGACGCAGAAAGGGAAGGGGAGATATTTGGCTGACAGGATAAATAACGGGCTACAGCACTCACTATATTGATAAAAGCTGCGCTTATTGATGAGGGTTGATTGAGGTCTGGCAGCGTCGCGATTGATGCGGAAACTCGCACGATTACTCATGCTACCAGAGCATCTTAACCACTTCGCGCGGGGGCTGGCTGCTGTAGGCGATTGAACGTACGACACTCGGGCGGTGCGACGTTTGAGGCGTTCGTCCCTGGCATTGAAACCTGAGGGTGAATGAGCAGAAAGAACGGTAATGGCAGGAAACCAAAAAGCCCGCAGGGCTTACGCTTTGCGGGCTCTTAGTACTTCATCGGATGACTCTGGTAATCACCGATGGAGAATTTTGGGCTGGCGGAATCTGAATAGGTTTCGCAACCTAATGTAAAATAGGTACTTTGCCAAATTCAACTTTGTTCCGTGTACCTAAACGTGTACCAATTATTGGATCTCATAGCTCGAAATGGCAGGACAAGGATAACGAATGCCTGGTGCTAAATCCAAAATAAAATAATTCAAGAGAAAAGTGTTCACACTGTTCACTTTGTATTTTTATTAATTAAATTCAATGAATTAGATTGTGAGAGATTTGAGGTGGGATGTACACTAGTGTGCACCAAGGGTGATTACTTTAGCTAAAATAAGAAAGATGCGACTGATGTCAGTATGCATGATATGACATCATCAAGTGATACATGCAGGTAATTGCTAGCTCTGTGTCAGAAGCAGGCTTAAAATCACTTATTATGAAACTGATGATCAGCAACTGTAATTTGTATTGCCGTACACAACTTGTGCAAGCGCGTTAAGCACAGAGAAATTTTAGGCTATTTTGGAGTGTTATATTCTTACCTAAGTAATCTAGGATTAAAGAGGGAATTGTTATGGCATTACCGATTGAATACAGAAATGCAAGAGCGGAATATTTAGAGCAAGAAGCAAGTAAATATCAAGTGAGTGAGTTGTGGAATCTAACCAACGAGGATTTCATGATTTTGGGTAAATATATACAGATGTATTGCTTCATCGAGCTAAATATACATAGGCTGTTTAATTCAATTGTATCGGCGGAACTCTTTGAAATAAAATTAAAGGGTAGGGCGAGTATTGCATGCATTTTAGATAAGTTAATCGAACTAGTAGGTGATAACCTCGTTGAATCCTCAAAAGTTGATGAAACCATCGGTAAGCTAAAAGAAATTAAATTTCGCAGAGATTATAGGAATATATTTGCACATTGGGCTGCAAAAAGAATTCCTAATGAAGATGGAATGATTTTTTTTGCAAGTGACGATTCGGATTATAAAAAAATTTTTGGGGAAAAAATTGAAGCTGATATGGCTGCTTATGCTATTTTCGATGTGGCAGACATTCGTGGGTTAGTTACACATCTCAGCAGTTATGAAGAATGGATTGCTCATTTTTCTGCTGAGGTTCACGAAAAATATAAAAAGCATAGTTAGCCAGAGTACGCTGCTTGTTCATAAATTATTAGGGTTGAAATTAGTAATTGGGCGAAATACATAAACCGGCCGAAGCCGGTTTATGTGGAATGATATTATCAGACGCTACATGCTGGCAACCAATCTGTCTCGCTGTCCTCATGCAGCGTCAGATTAGTTTGAATGCCGTTATTCGTTCGGCGCTTAAGCAATACGCGCTCGTACTCTTTCAGCGTCTCCGGCACCGCTTGGCCGAAGGCGGTCAGGCTCAGCGGATGCTGATGCCCACGCGATTCCATAAACGATAGGTAGGCATGGTAAAGATAGCGCTTCGGATTCAGCGGGCGGATATTGGCGTTACCAATAAACAGCCCGTTTGGTGTGCTCAGCGGCATCAGGTAGCCACAGAAATCAACCAGCGGGTCAGCCTGTCGTTTAATCTCCAGTGCTTCGCCGGACGTCTGCTGCACCTGTAGCAATTCTTGCGCATCTTCCGGCCTGCTGAAGCGCTGCATCAGGTGACGAACAATCATGGCCAGCTCGGTGCTGATTTTGTCCAGCAATTGCGGGTCACGCTCTTTTGCCGGTATCACTTCCGGGAACGTCAGGATAACCCGGCGGCGCGAAACACCGCCGCTGCGGTCGCTGAAGCGCATCGGATTGTTGTTCACCGCCAGAATGACGGCCGGGATATGGGTTGAATAGGCATCGCGGTATTTCGGATCGATGGCAACCGCATCGCCGCCGGTTATCGCCTTGATGCCCGCGCCGTCGCCGCTCCATTTCTCCTGGTCTGGCAGGATAACCAGCGAGAAGCCCACCACGCTGGCGCGCTCGCGGGAAGATTCCAGCATGTCGATGGTTGCGGACGTGGTGTTGTCTTTTCCGGCCAGCAGAGTGGCTATCGAGGCCATGACACTTTTACCGCTGCCGCCGGGGCCGGTGACTTCGAGAAACATCTGCCAGTCATAGCGGTTTGCCAGCACCATAAATAACGCCGCGAGAATGCGCTCCTGCTTGTCGTGATTATGCCCGGCGGCCCGCGTTAACCAGCGCCAGAAAGCAGGGGCGTGGTCTGCGAGATTTTCACCAGGACGTGGCGCGGTGTAGTCCACACTGTTGACGGTGCGCAGCCAGTGCTCGCGGCGGTGCGGACTGAAGGTGCCTGTTGTGGTGTCATACACGCCGTTACGGAAACCAATCAGGCGGCGGGACGGTTCACCCATCTGCGGCACCATCAGCTTGAGCGTGTCCAGCACGCTGCCGATACCGGCGGCCGAGAACGGTGCGCGCACCTTCTGAAACAGCGCGGCGATTTCCCGGCGCAGCGTCTTCGCCTCCATCACCTGCCATGCGCCGTTCTCATAGCGGCATATTTCCTCTCCGACCGGCGGCACGGCCAGCGCCTCCCCGTAGTGATCGACCAACAGCTCGGCCTTTTCGCTGGCGCTCATGGCTTTAAGGTCGGCTTCGCTCACGGGCTCAAACGGGCTTGGCTTGTGTGGCTGAGTGAAGGCGATGAGAAGCGCCTGTGTCGTGATGTCGCCCTGCGCCTGCCAGACGTCGTTCCAGTCGCCGGTTTCTGGCGGCAAAGCGGCTTTACCTTTGCAGGCTTTCGCGGCTTCTTCTGCCTTTAACTGGCCTGTGCCGTTTTCATCGCGATCGGAGGCAATCGCGCATCAGGATTGGCTTTGCGTAGCTGCATGGCTAGTGCTGGCAGGTTATTCGCGCTGAGCGCCACGTAAGCCGGTTGCCCTGTCAGGCGCTGCACTGTCAGGCCGGTTGCGTAACCCTCACTGAGCCACAGCGTTTTGCCCTCAGGCTCGCCCGCAAGGTGATAAGCGCCTTTGACCTGTCCGCCGGGCAGGGTGCGTTTGTCGCCTGTAGCGCTGATGAGCTGCACGTTAACGGCCGTGCCGTCTTCGCCTGTCAGCGGGATGAGCACATCCCCGGTGGCAAAGCTGACACCACCACAGCGCAGCGCATCAGAAAGCGTAAGCGCCTGCGTACCGTGCAGCCCTTTCGATGAAAGATAGACGTTGTGCCTTGGAAGATACAGAAAACAAAAAAGCCCGCAGGGCTTACGCCTTGCGGGCTTTCAGGACTTCGTTGAATGGTTCTGGTGGCCATCAACCAAGAATTTGGTGGAGCTGGCGGGATTTGAACCCGCGTCCGAAATTACTACACCGTCGGCACTACATGCTTAGTCCAATCTTTACATTCGCCTGTCAGCTGCGGATGGACACGCCACTAACAAACTAGCCTGATTAGATTTAACGCTGCAACCCCAGGCAAGGTATTCACGCGATCTCTTTTGGTTTTGACTTCTCTTGATCCCCGTCTTAAGAGCGGAAGCTAGGGAGAGAAGGCTCTTAGCAGGTTATTAAGCTGCTAGGGCGTAGTTTTCGTCGTTTGCGACTATTTTTTTGCGGCTTTTTACGAGGCAAACCGCCCCTCGGCATGCTCCTAGGGCTTCGCAAATCCCGTCGAATCCAGAATCAGCCCCAAGTACTGTTACGCAGTATAGCAGAAAAACATCTACCGTTACCAGTGGGTTAGCGTTGTGCTTTTTTCATAATACGTGCTTTATCGAGCTTCCATTCACGTTCTTTGATGTCATCGCGCTTGTCATGCTCTTTCTTACCGCGAGCCACGCCGATTTTGAGTTTGATCCAGGCGTTTTTCCAGTAAAGCGAGAGAGCCACGATGGTATAACCTTCGCGATTTACGCGGCCATACAGCGAATCCAACTCACGCTGATTAAGCAGCAGTTTACGGCTGCGCGTCGGATCGCAAACCACGTGAGTGGAGGCAACCAAAAGCGGCTGAAAGGTTGAACCAAACAGGAAGGCTTCACCATCGCGCAGCAGGATATAGCTGTCGCTGATGTTGGCCTTGCCTGCACGAAGAGATTTGACTTCCCATCCTTGTAGCGACAATCCAGCTTCAAACTCTTCTTCGATGAAGTATTCATGGCGGGCGCGTTTGTTAAGGGCAATGGTAGCAGAACCGGGTTTTTGAGCTTTTTTCTTTGTCATAGTGCCACGTAGTTTATATCAGATCGCAATGAATGGCATCCCGTGACCAATATGCACGAGATAAAAGCGGTATTGTAGCATGGCAAAATCGGCAAGGAATTTTTGTTTGATTGCTGAGAATGTTATTATTAGTGTGTTTTGTGATGAACAGGAACTGTTATGGCCCAGATTAGCCGTTCTGCACTCGTGCCTTACAGCGCTGAGCAGATGTATCGACTTGTTAATGATGTGGATGCCTATCCACAGTTTTTGCCAGGCTGCACGGGAAGTCGCGTTCTTGACGCGAAAGACAATCAGATGACTGCGTCAGTGGATGTGTCTAAAGCAGGTATCAGTAAAACGTTTACCACGCGTAATACCTTGCAGGATAACCAGAGCATCCAAATGCAACTGGTTGATGGCCCGTTCCGTAAATTGACCGGCGGCTGGCGCTTTATTTCGTTAAGCGAAGATGCCTGCAAAGTTGAGCTGAGCCTCGATTTTGAGTTCACCAACATGTTGGTGGAACTAGCCTTCGGTCGCATTTTCAAAGAACTGGCGAACAACATGGTGCAGGCTTTTACTCACCGTGCAAAAGAGGTTTACAGTGCCTGATATCGCCGTTGAAGTGACCTATGCGCTGCCGCAAAAGCAGTATCTTTATCGCATAGCGCTGCCCGCAGGCAGCACGGTTGAGCAGGGGATTCAGGCATCCGGCATCTTGTCTGTTCGGACGGATATTGATCTGGCGAAAAACAAAGTCGGTATTTACAGTCGCCCAGTGAAGCTGACTGATGAGCTTCAGGATGGCGATCGTATCGAAATCTACCGTCCGCTGATTGCCGATCCGAAAGAGTTACGTCGGCAACGCGCTGAAAAATCGGCAAAAAAATAAGGCGCAAAGGCGCCTTTTTTTGTGCTGGCGTTAGGTTAACCTTTGTGGTCAGTTAACGCAGGCTTGTTGTTGATGTTGGTCAACACGCCTTTGCTGTCAAAAGTCAGCGTCAACGTCTGCTGTTTTACTTTCTCATGACCCGGTTCCTGACGGAACACATAATACCAGGTGTTGCTGCCAAACGGGTCGCGCATCATTGGCGTGCCGAGCGTATAGGCAACCTGCTGCTGCGTCATGCCCTGATGAATCTTCGCAACGTCGTTAGCAGCCAGATAATTCCCCTGGTTGATATCCGGACGGTAAACCACTCGTTCCAGCGTCGAACAACCAGCCGTTATCATTAAGAGTACCACTGCAGCAGCAGTCAGCGTTTTACAGCGCATTTATCATTCCTTTTATAGGGCCAACCGCCTTCTTGATCACCACCTGAAGCGCCGTCTGCACAGGCATCATTGCTTACTCAATCGCCTTTAAAAGGGATGCAGCAGATGTTCTTCATGCCTGTATTCTTCAGCTGTCTGTCGCTCAGGAGCGGTGTCGAGGCCATTTCGTATGCCATCAAATTCTGAACTCTGTCTACGGTATCCAGGTTTAACTCAGGCGACAAGCTGCCGATGATAATAGACCTTTCAGTTGATGGGAACCTCTACAGAGCAAGCATATGACCCCAGGGATAAAAAAAAGTGCGACGTTACGCGGCCAAAAGTTCTTTGGCGTTGGCCAGCGTATTGCGAGTAACTTCGCTGCCGCCCAGCAAACGCGCCAATTCCTGCAGGCGCGCGCGTTTGTCCAGCGGCTGCATGTGGGTTTCGGTCATGTTGCCGTCAGTTTCTTTGCTGACATAGAAATGCTGATGACCACAGCCAGCGACCTGCGGAAGGTGAGTCACGCACATTACCTGCGTGGACTCGCCGAGTTGGCGCAGCATTTTCCCCACCACCGCAGCGGTTGGACCGCTGATACCCACATCGACCTCATCGAAAATCAGCGCTGGAGTTTCCATTTTACGGGCAGTAATTACCTGAATGGCGAGCGCAATACGTGACAGTTCACCGCCCGACGCCACTTTAGAAAGCGCCTGTACCGGCTGACCGGGGTTGGTGCTGACCTTGAAGTCAATGCGATCGGCGCCTTCAGCGGTAAGCTGATCGCCATTAAACTGAACATCGATAATGAATTTGCCGTGCGGCATGGAGAGCGTTTTCATGCTTTCGGCAATCAGCTGCTCAAGCTCCTGCGCAAAGTGCAGGCGACTCTCATGCAGCGCCTGTGCGGTTTCCTGCGCCGCCCGATGATGCTCAACAACCTGTTGGGCAAGCAAACCCTGATCGCTTTCATGCTGAGAAAGCAGTTCTTCTTCCGATAACAGCTGCTGATGAAAAACAGGCAGTTCTTCAGGTGAAACGTGATGCTTGCGGGCCAGCGCGATTTGGCGCGACAGGCGTTGCTCAAGTTCATACATGCGGTTGGGATCGAGATCGAGACGATCGCAGTAATGGCGCAGCTCATCGCTCGCTTCACTCATCTGAATAGCCGCTTCTTCGAGCATGCTCAGCACGCTGCCCAGCGAAGCATCAAGACTGACCAGTTCAGTCAGCATCTGGCGAGCACTGTAGAGCTGGCTTTGCAGGTTGCTGTCATCGCCATCGGCCAGCATTTGCAGCGTTTGCTGACTGATTGTGAGCAGCTGCCCGCTGTTTGCCAGGCGTTTGTACTCTTCGTCAATCGCTTCAAATTCACCGGCAACGGGCGCAAATTCGTTGAGTTCTTTAAGCTGATATTGCAGCAGTTCACGACGGGATTCGCGTTCCTGCGCGGCCTGCTGATGCTGCGCCAGCGCGCGGCAGCTCTGGTGCCATAAACGGTAGCGTGCCGCCATTTCCTGCAGCAATACTGGCTGATCGGCATAGCCATCCAGCAGATTTTTTTGGTGATCGGCTTTGAGCAAAAGCTGATGCGCATGCTGACCATGGATTTGAATGAGTAACTGACCCAGATCGCGCAGCTGCGAAAGCGGAACCGCCGTGCCGTTGATAAAACCGCGTGAGCGGCCATCGGCGCTGATGACGCGACGCAGCAAACATTCACTGCCGTTATCGAGCTGGTTTTCTTCCAGCCAGCGTTGGGCCGCTGGCGTATCTTTTAACGCAAAGCGCGCGCACAAATCGGCACGCGGCGCATTTTGTCGAACCATATCCGCTTCAGCACGGCCGCCAAGGCATAAACCAAGTGCATCGATAGCGATCGATTTTCCGGCGCCGGTTTCTCCGGTAATCGCTGTCATACCGCGTTGAAAATCTATTTCCAGTTCGCGAACGATAGCGAAGTTACTGATGGTAAGCTGTGCCAGCATAATGCCTTCCTGTATAGAAAAACAGATATGGTTTTTCATACAGTATAAACTGGTTTTTTAACCAGTAAATAGCTGGATCGCTTTTTTAGAACAATTTTTTTGACCAGCCGAGTTTTGAACTTAGCGTGTTGAAATAGCTGTAGTTTTTAGGATGAATCAAATTGAGGTGGTAATCGCTCCGCCGGATCAGCACATCTTCGCCTTCCTGAATAGGCAGGGCAATTTGGCTGTCGCAGCTGATCTCCAGGTCGCTACGTAACGAAGAAAAGCGCAGGCGGATGGTACTGGAGCTGTTAATCACCAGCGGTCGGGCAGAGAGCGTGTGCGGAAACATCGGCACAATGGCGATGGCGTCCAGCGACGGCGTTAAAATAGGACCGCCAGCAGAAAGCGAATAGGCAGTTGAGCCGGTCGGCGTAGAAATAATCAGGCCATCGGAACGCTGGGAGAAAGCGAAGTTCTCATCAATATAGACTTCGAATTCAATCATATGCGCCACTTTACCCGGATGCAGAACCACCTCATTGATCGCGGTACCGATGCGCGGTGAGCAAGCATCACGGCAGACCTGCGCTTCAAGCAGAAAGCGGCTTTCAACGATGTAATGGCCTTCCAGCACGTCCGCCAGCTGTTGCTGCGCATTATCGGGATCGAGATCGGTCAGAAAACCGAGATTACCGCGATTGATGCCAATGACCTTGATGTCATAGCGCGCCAGCACCCGGGCAGCGCCCAGCATATTGCCGTCACCGCCGACGACTACCGCCAGATCGGCGCGTTGGCCAATATCCGACAGCGAGCCGGTTTCTACATTTTCCAGTGAGAGTTCACGCGCAATCTGCTGCTCAATGATGACTTCGTAGCCTTTATCCGTCAGCCAGCGGTAAAGCATTTCATGCGTGGTTAACGCAGTGGGATGGCGTGGATGTCCGACAATGCCAATGCATTTGAAATGGGCGTTCATTATGCTGGTGTCCTCTCAGGCCAAAGTGGCCAGACAATGTGATGGCTTCTCTTGAAACCACAATTCTGATCCCCATAATAAGCCAACCAGCGAGTGATTGTGAAAAAACGCGGAGATTTCCATGACTAAAGAACAGAACACCCCAAACGAGCAGGCTGCAACAGACGTTGAGCTTGAACAGCAGCAGAATGATGCCACTGAAAATGCGGCAGAAGCGGATCCGCGCGACGAGCGCATTGCGCAACTGGAAGCTGAGCTTGCTCAGTTACAGAACGGCGTAAGGGATGCCCAGTTGCGTGCGCAGGCAGAAATCGAAAACGTTCGCCGTCGTACGGAACTGGATGTTGAGAAAGCCCATAAATTTGCGCTGGAAAAGTTTGCCAACGAGCTGTTGCCGGTTATCGACAGCCTTGAACGTGCGCTGGAAGTGGCTGATAAAGCCAATCCTGAGCTGACGTCGATGGTTGAAGGTATTGAGCTGACGCTGAAATCACTGTTAGACGCCGTTCGTAAATATGGCGTTGAAGTGGTGGGTGAAACCAACGTACCGTTCAATCCTGATATCCACCAGGCGATGTCGATGATGGAATCGGAAGAAGTAGCACCTAACCACGTAATGATGGTGATGCAGCGTGGTTATACGCTGAATGGCCGTCTGCTGCGTCCGGCGATGGTTGCGGTTGCCAAAGCAAAAGCGTAACGCGCCTTTTGCTTCCTACGCGCAATACGCGCGTAGGAAGGCAAGCCGATCAGGCTGGCAACTGCGGTTGCCAGTCGATGGCTTTCTTACCTGCTTTAGCCAGAATATCGTTGGCGGTTGCAAAGTGACCACAGCCTAAAAAGCCGCGATGTGCCGACAGCGGCGAAGGGTGGGGAGCCTGCAACACATGATGGCGATCCCGATCGATAATCGCGCCTTTTTTCTGAGCATGCGAACCCCACAGCAGAAATACGACCCCTTCGCGATGCTGGTTTATCGCCGCAATTACATTATCCGTAAAGGTTTCCCAACCGAATCGCGCATGCGAATGGGCTTTACCGGCTTCTACGGTGAGTACCGTATTTAACAGCAGCACACCTTGTTTTGCCCAGCTTTCTAAAAAACCGTGCTGTGGCCGCTCAAAGTCGCTGAATTCGCTCTGCAGCTCTTTGTAGATGTTGACCAGCGAAGGGGGCACCGCCACGCCGGGACGCACCGAGAAGGCAAGCCCATGCGCCTGATTCGGACCATGATAAGGATCCTGCCCCAGAATAACTACGTTGACCTGGCCCAGTTCGGTCAGCCGAAACGCGTTGAAAACATCCTGCTGTGGCGGATAAACCGTTTTTCCTGCTGCCCGTTCCTGTGCAACCAGCGCCAGCGTCTCTTTAAAGTAGGGTTGCTCTTTCTCTTCTGCCAGCACGTCGTGCCAGGTCAGTTCACTCATAACATCTCTCCAGTCAGATAGTGAATCAGCTTATCATGTGTGTTCAATGCCAAAACCGATTGTAAAAAAGCATAGCCTGACTTTACTAAAAACAGCGACTTAATGCCTTCTGCCTCTGCATGTTCATTACGCGTTGATTTACATCAATGATAGCAACCGCCCATGTTGCTATACCAGGCAGTCTTAATGATGTTATCGCACGGTGTTATTGGCCGTGCCTGATGCCTGGAGGCAAGTATGATCAGTGGAATTCAGATTACTAAAGCCAGCAATGATGCATTGCTGCACTCTTTTTGGTTGTTGGATGACGAGACACAACAGGCGCGCTGTGTCTGCGCAAAAGCGGATTACAGCGAAGACCAGCTGGTGCCACTCAGTGAACTGGGGAACATCGAATACCGGGAAGTACCACTTGAGCAGCGTCCGCAGGTTTTGGTGGAAGGTGGACAGCATCTAAACGTCAATGTGTTGCGTCGCGAAACGCTGGAGGATGCCGTAAAACATCCAGAAAAATACCCACAGTTGACCATTCGTGTCTCTGGTTATGCGGTGCGTTTTAATGCTTTAACGCCTGAACAGCAGCGCGATGTGATTGCGCGTACCTTTACTGAAAGTTTGTAAAAATGTAGCAGCGGATGGAAAAGTAAGCAGCTAACGTTGTTTTTATCGCATTGAATAAATGCTGTTTTTTTATTCCAGGTGCAAGAGATGCTGCTGAAGAACGAGGCTTTTTAGGTTTTGCTTTCTGTTCAGCTGGCTGATGCTGATAATCTTGACTTAAGCAATAAAAAAACCGCCTGAAAGGGCGGTTTTTTTGTAGGCGCGATGAATTATTCGCCTTTTTCTGCCGTTTCGCTACCGCTGGGTTTGCGGCGTTTGCCGATATTCTTCACGGCGCGATGGCGCAGTTTGACACGCGGCTTATCGGTCTCTTTCTCTTTCTCTTTTTTATCTTTGCGCTTGGCCAGCACTTTCTTCGACGGCTTGCCCTTCAGCTTTTCGCTCGGCGGGCGCGTTGAAGGCCGCAGTTCATCAATTGTGCGAGATTTTAACGGCTCCTGCACATAACGGCTGATTTTGCCGAGCAGCACGTTGTCATGCGCCTCAACCAGTGAAATCGCAATGCCTTTGCGGCCCGCGCGACCGGTACGGCCAATACGGTGCAGATAGATATCCGCGGTACGTGGCAGATCAAAGTTAAAGACGTGGCTGATCTCTTCGATATCGATACCGCGCGCAGCAACATCGGTTGCTACTAACACGTTGGCACGGCCTTCGCTCAGACGCTTGATCGCTTCGTTACGTTTTGCCTGCACCATTTCGCCCTCCAGATAACAACTGGAGATGCCCGCCTGATGAAGCCAGGTAACCAGTTCATGCAGGCGTTCGCGTTTGCGCACAAACACGATGCAGCGCGTGACGTCTGGCTGTTTGAGCAGGTGAATCAGCAGCTTGGTTTTATGCTCAACGTCATCCGCGCGGTAATACCACTGCTGGATTTTCTTACGTTCGCGGCGGGTAGGATCGGCTTCAATTTCCACCGGCTCGTTGAGCAGGCGTTCTGCAAAATTCTGAATCGCTTCGCCTTCCAGCGTGGCAGAGAACAGCAGCGTTTGCTTACGCCAGCGAGTTTCTCCCGCGATGGTTTCGACATCGTTGGCAAAGCCCATATCCACCATGCGATCGGCTTCATCAAGGATCAGTGTCTCAACGGCGCGGCAGTCGAAGTTCTCTTCTTTAATGTATTGCAGCAGGCGGCCGGTGGTGGCAACCACGATATCCTGATTCTCACTGAACACTTCAGCATGGTTCATGTAAGCCACGCCGCCGGTAATGGTGGCGACATCAAGATGGGTGTGTTTGGCCAGTTCGCGTGCCTGATCGGCAACCTGCATCGCCAGTTCGCGCGTTGGGGTCAAAATGAGTACGCGCGGCGGGCCCGATTTTTTACGCGGGAAGTCGATCAGGTGCTGTAACACGGGCAGCAGGTAAGCAGCCGTTTTTCCGGTACCGGTTGGCGCCGAGCCCATAACGTCACGACCTTCCAGTGCGGGTGGAATGGCCGCAGCCTGAATGGCGGTAGGGCGCGAAAAGCCTTTGTCCTGCAGTGCTTCCAGCAGGCTATCATCAAGTTCGAGTTCGGAAAAAGTGGTTACAGTCATGGTCTACCTCAGTTTGGGGCGCCGATTATAGACACTTTGCGCAGGATCTTCATCTGTTTGTGCATAACAGATCGCTTTTCACCTGCGATTCTTTGTCCTATGCTAGCGCCGTTTCCGTTTCAGGTAGTGTACATGTCTCAGCAAAAATCGCAGTTACGTCGTGATGGTTTTACCTTTAAGCAGTTTTTTGTCGCTCACGATCGTTGCGCGATGAAAGTGGGCACCGATGCCGTATTACTGGGCGCGTGGGTGCCGGTCAGCAATGTCAAAAATGCACTGGATATCGGCTGCGGCAGCGGACTGATCGCCCTGATGCTGGCACAGCGCACCGGCGAAGAGTGCCACATTGATGCGGTTGAACTGGACGAGCAGGCGGCACAGCAGGCCAGCGACAATGTCGCTCAGTCGCAGTGGGCCGCACGTATGACGGTTTATCACCGTAACGTCGTTGACTGGGCCGCCAGCTGCGACAAGCGCTACTCGCTGATTGTCAGCAACCCGCCTTTTTTTGCGCCCGGCACCGAGTGCGCTTCGCCGCAGCGCGCCGCGGCACGTTATACCGATACGCTCGATCATCACACGCTGCTGACCTGCGCTGAAAATCTCATTGAAGAAGAGGGGTTTTTCTGTGTGATTCTGCCGGCGCAGGCGGGCGAAGCTTTTGTTCTGATGGCAGAAGCGCGTGGCTGGCATTTACGTTTTCGTAATGATATTGCCGACAATGCGCAGCGCCTGCCGCATCGCATTATGCTGGCGATTTCACCACAGCCAGGCGAACAGCTGCTGGAGCGCATGGTGATTCGTGGCCCCGATCAGCGCTATTCAGAAGAGTATTGCAGCCTGACGCGCGATTATTATCTGTTTATGTAGGTCGCTGGCGCGATGATGGTTGGACCGCTTTGCGCCAGCTGTAGCGGATAATCCAGCGTATAATGCAGTCCGCGGCTCTCTTTTCGCTCCAGCGCGCAGCGCACCATGAGTTCAGCCACCTGAACCAGATTACGCAACTCCAGCAGATTGTTGGAGATACGGAAGTGTGAATAATATTCCTCGATTTCCTGCTGCAGCATGGCAATGCGCCGCTGCGCCCGCTGTAAACGTTTGGTAGTGCGCACAATGCCGACATAATCCCACATGAACAACCGTAGCTCATGCCAGTTATGCTGAATCACCACACGCTCATCGGAATCATCCACCCGGCTCTCATCCCAGGCCGGCAGCGTGACGGCGATTTCTGCGGGTGGCAGGCTACGGGCAATCTCTTCTGCGGCTGACCAGCCATAAACCAGGCATTCCAGCAGGGAATTCGAGGCCATGCGATTCGCACCATGCAGACCGGTGTAGCTCACTTCACCTATGGCATAGAGCTGATCAACGTCGGTTCTGCCGTGCTGATCAACCATCACGCCGCCGCAGGTGTAGTGCGCTGCTGGCACCACTGGAATAGCATCGCGCGCCAGATCAAAGCCCAGCGTCTGCAATTTTTCACAAATCATCGGGAAATGCGCGCGAATAAAATCGGCGGGCTGATGGCTGATATCGAGGTACATACAGTCAGCGCCCAGGCGTTTCATCTCGTGATCGATTGCGCGAGCCACCACATCACGTGGCGCCAGCTCTGCACGCGGATCAAAATCAGGCATGAAACGGCTGCCATCAGGACGCTTCAGTAAGGCGCCTTCTCCGCGCAGTGCTTCGGTGAGTAAAAAATTGCGTGCCTCTGGATGGAACAGGCAGGTTGGGTGAAACTGATTAAATTCCAGGTTGGCAATTCGACAGCCTGCCCGCCAGGCCATCGCGATGCCGTCGCCGGAAGCGACATCGGGATTCGTTGTATATTGATAAACTTTTGCTGCGCCGCCAGTCGCCAGAATCACTGCGCGGGCGCTGCACGTTTCAACGCGTTCACTATCCCGATTCCAGACCCATGCGCCGGTAACGCGTCGGGCACCCGGCAAGCCCAGCTTGTCGGAAAGAATTAAATCAACGGCATTAAAGCGTTCCAGCAGACGGATATTGGGATGATTTAACGCCAGTGAGACCAGCGTGGTTTCCACTGCATGGCCAGTGGCATCCGCGCTGTGCAAGATTCGACGGTGGCTATGGCCCCCTTCGCGCGTCAGATGAAAACGCTCTTCGCCGTTAAGTGGCATCTCTTTATCAAACATGACGCCGTGATCGATGAGCCATTGCACGCAATGCCGCGCGTTGTGCGCCACGAACGCGGCGGCTTCAGAATCACAAATGCCATCACCGGCAACCAGCGTATCAGCGATGTGCGCATCGATACTGTCATTTTCATCAAACACTGCGGCGATGCCGCCTTGTGCATACAGCGTCGATCCTTCGTTAACCGGACCTTTGCTAAGCACGATAACCTTATGTTTTTCTGCAACTCTTAGCGCCAGGGAAAGGCCAGCCGCACCGCTGCCAATAATCAGGACATCACAGCTGTATTGATGAGAATCAGTCATTTTGTTTAATTTACTAAACAGGTTGTTTGCTGAGCATATGTCGAATTGCTTTTGGAAAAAAGCAATTTTCATCGTCAAGGGAGTAAACAAGCGCATCGTGCCGCGCTTACGTTGTGTAAACAACCGTCAGCGCTAGCGATGTCAGGCAATATAAGCGATTTACAGATGAAAAAGTGGTCTCTATGCGCTACTCTGCGCAGCAATCGGCTAAACGTATTTTCGGCCGCACGGGCATCGCCAGACGATGTCACGCTTGTGAGCGACGATTAACGGTGGCAAAAATGAACTTACACGCTAAACCTGGCTCTAATCGCAGGCTTGCTCAAAAAATCAAATGACAGGTGGGTACCAGCGCGTGGAAAAAAATTTGGGGAGATGTTACCTCGGATGAGCGAGCAATTAACGGATCAAATTCTCGTCGAGCGTGTGCAGAAGGGAGATCAGAAGTCATTCAATTTACTGGTTATCCGATACCAGCATAAAGTGGCGAGCCTGGTTTCACGCTACGTTCCCTCAGGCGATGTGCCAGATGTGGTACAGGAATCATTCATTAAAGCCTATCGTGCGCTAGAATCATTTCGTGGCGACAGCGCTTTTTATACCTGGCTTTACCGCATTGCGGTCAATACAGCAAAAAATTATCTGGTTGCTCAGGGACGCCGTCCACCTTCCAGCGATGTGGATGCTATTGAAGCGGAAAACTTTGAAAGTGCAGGCGCACTGAAAGAAATTTCGAACCCTGAGAACTTAATGTTGTCTGACGAATTGAGACAGATCGTCTTTCGCACCATTGAGTCACTACCGGAAGATTTGCGTATGGCAATCACGCTTCGCGAGCTCGACGGCCTCAGCTATGAAGAGATCGCCGTCATCATGGAGTGCCCGGTAGGAACGGTCCGTTCACGTATTTTCCGTGCGCGAGAGGCCATCGATAATAAAGTTCAACCGCTTATCCAACGTTAACGATAACGGCTACAGGAAGGGTACTGAGACATGCAGAAAGAAAAACTTTCCGCTCTGATGGATGGTGAAACTTTGGATAACGAAGTTTTATCCGCCTTGTCTAAAGACACTACACTGCAAAAAAGTTGGGAAAGCTATCATCTGATCCGCGACACAATGCGCGGTGATGTTAGTGATGTCCTTCATTTCGACATTTCTGCGCGTGTAGCGGCAGCAATTGCTGACGAACCTGTCAATAAGGTGAGCCACATCATCCCTGAAGCGCAGCCAGAACCTGCCCACTGGCAGAAGATGTCCTTCCTGCAGCGCATGCGCCCATGGGCCGCGCAGATTACGCAGGTCGGCCTTGCAGCTTGTGTGTCGCTGGCAGTTATCGTTGGTGTGCAGCACTACAACCAACCTGATAATGCCGCTTCCGCCTCTGACGCGCCGGTGTTTAACACGCTGCCGATGATGGGCAAAGCGTCGCCGGTAAGCCTGGGGGTTCCCTCGGATGCATTCGACACCAACAGTGCTAATCAGCAGGTTCAGGATCAGCGTCGTCGCGTAAATGCGATGCTGCAGGATTATGAGTTGCAGCGTCGTCTGCATTCTAACCAGTTCCAGCTTGAGCAGAATGCGCCACAGCAGGCTCAGGCGCAGGTTCCCGGCAATCAGTCATTAGGAATTCAGCAGCAGTAATGAAGCACATCTGGTACGCCGTTAGCTTGCTGACCGGCTGCCTGCTGTATCCATCCATCGCCCCGGCGCAAACTTCTGCTTCCGGGGCGTTGTTACAACAGATGGAACAGGCCAGCCAGTCTCTCAATTACGAACTCGCCTTTATCAACGTTTCGCGCCTTGGCATCGAATCACTGCGTTATCGCCATGCCGTGCTGGATAATAAAATTTATGCCCAGCTACTGCAGATGGATGGTCCACGTCGTGAAATCATCCAACGTGGTAACGACATTAGCTATTTTGAGCCAGGCCTTGAGCCTTTTTCCCTGCCCGGTAAACACATTATTGATGCTTTGCCGTCGCTGATCTATGCCGATTTCCAACAGCTGGCCAGCTATTACGATTTTGTGCCGGTCGGTCGCACGCGCATCGCCGATCAGCTGTGCGAAGTGGTACGCATTGTTGCCCGGGACGGCACGCGTTACAGCTATATTGTCTGGCTGGACAGCGAAACCCGGCTGCCGCTGCGGATCGATTTGCTCGATCGTGACGGCGAAACGCTTGAGCAATATCGCGTCGTAAGTTTTGCCGTCGATGAGGGCGTTCGCGGTCTGATGCAGGGCTTACAAAAGGCTAATTTGCCGCCGTCACTTTCAGTGCCGGATAGCGGTCCGGTGAAGCTCAGCTGGCAGCCTGGCTGGGTACCGGCGGGCATGCGCGAAGTGTCGCAAAATCGACGTACCTTGCCGGCGCTTAACAAGCCAGTCGAGTCGCGGCTCTATTCAGATGGCCTGTTTAGCTTCTCGGTAAACGTCAGCCCGGCAGATAAAGGCAGTTCTGCGCAGCTATTGCGCACTGGACGTCGTACCGTTCAAATTGAAATACGCGATAATGAGGAAATTATGGTCGTAGGCGAGCTTCCGCCGACGACGGCAAAACGTATTGCTGACAGCATCAACTTAGGTACGCCACAATGATGAGAGAATGGGCCACCGTTGTCGCCTGGCATGACGGCATCGCCACGCTGCACACCGAAGCCAAAACAACCTGCAACAGCTGCTCAGCGCGTAAAGGCTGCGGCAGCGCCATGCTGAATAAGTTAGGGCCAAAAAACGCGCACGTGATGCAAATTAACAGTGAAAAGCCACTTTCACCTGGCCAACGGATTGAGATTGGCATTCGGGAAAGCAGCTTGTTGAGTTCGGCACTGCTGGTCTATATGACGCCGCTGGTCGGCCTTTTTGCCGTGGCGGGCTTGTTCCAGATGCTGTTTGGCAGCGATCTGGCGGCCGCAACCGGTGCGCTGCTTGGCGGCGTGGCGGGCTTTATCGTTGCCAAAGGGTTGTCATTACGGTTGGGACACCGCGAGGCGTTTCAACCCGTTATTCTGTCCATAGCGTTGCCGCCGGATGCGCTGCGCGTGGAAAGCAAAGTGTGATCTTTAGCGATTCCCTTGCCAGACTGGCTGTCGAACAGCCTTTTTTCATCTTACCTGCCGTAATCTCTTGTACACAGACAAGTTCCTTTCTTTCGTGACGGACGCTAACAGTGTAATATGCGTCGTCATTAACGAGGCTGACAGGATAGCGGGAGATATACATTCTCCGCAGATGCGTCTGGCTCAGATGCTCAACTGATTTTATACGCGAAGATATTCATATAAATGAAGCATATAAGAAATTTTTCCATCATCGCCCATATCGATCACGGCAAATCCACACTTTCCGATCGCCTGATTCAAATTTGCGGTGGTTTGACCGAACGTGAAATGGCCTCTCAGGTTCTGGATTCTATGGATCTGGAGCGCGAGCGTGGCATTACTATTAAAGCGCAAAGCGTCACGCTGGATTATAAAGCGTTAGACGGACAGGTTTATCAGCTCAACTTCATCGATACGCCTGGCCACGTCGACTTCTCTTATGAAGTGTCCCGCTCACTGGCGGCGTGTGAAGGCGCATTGCTGGTAGTGGATGCCGGGCAGGGCGTTGAGGCGCAGACGCTGGCTAACTGCTATACCGCAATGGAAATGGACCTGGAAGTGGTGCCGGTTTTAAATAAAATCGACCTGCCAGCAGCCGACCCTGAGCGCGTAGCAGAAGAGATTGAAGATATCGTTGGCATCGATGCCACCGATGCGGTGCGCTGCTCGGCTAAAACCGGCGTTGGCGTACCGGAAGTGCTGGAACGTTTGGTGCGCGATATTCCACCGCCGCAGGGTGATGCAGATGGCCCGCTACAGGCGCTGATTATCGACTCCTGGTTTGATAACTACCTTGGCGTGGTATCGCTGGTGCGTATTAAAAACGGCACCATGCGCAAAGGCGACAAAATTAAAGTCATGAGCACCGGCCAGGTTTACAACGCCGATCGTCTGGGCATCTTTACGCCAAAGCGTGTCGATACCAACGAGCTCAAGTGCGGAGAAGTTGGCTGGCTGGTTTGCGCTATCAAAGACATTTTGGGCGCCCCCGTCGGTGATACCTTAACGCAATCGCGTAATCCTGCAGACAAAGCGCTGCCGGGCTTTAAAAAGGTTAAGCCACAGGTTTACGCCGGGCTTTTCCCAATTAGCTCAGATGATTACGAAGCTTTTCGTGATGCATTGGGCAAGTTAAGCCTGAACGATGCGTCGCTGTTCTATGAGCCAGAGAGTTCAACTGCGCTGGGCTTTGGTTTCCGTTGTGGCTTCCTTGGTCTGCTGCACATGGAGATCATTCAGGAACGTCTTGAGCGTGAATACGATCTTGAGCTGATCACCACCGCACCTACCGTGGTTTATGAAGTTGAAACCACCGCGGGTGAAACGGTTTATGTGGATAGCCCATCCAAGCTGCCGCCGCTTAACAACGTCGCGGAACTGCGTGAGCCGATTGCGGAGTGTCACATGTTGATGCCGCAGGAATTCCTCGGCAACGTGATCACGCTGTGTATCGAAAAACGCGGCGTGCAGACCAACATGGTTTATCACGGTAAGCAGGTTGCGCTGACCTATGAGATTCCGATGGCGGAAGTGGTTCTCGACTTCTTCGACCGTCTGAAATCAACATCGCGCGGCTATGCATCGCTCGATTATAACTTCAAACGTTTTCAAACCTCTGACATGGTGCGTGTTGACGTGCTGATTAACGGCGAGCGTGTCGATGCGCTGGCGCTGATTACTCACCGCGACAATTCGCAATATCGTGGTCGCGAGCTGGTGGAAAAGATGAAAGATCTGATCCCTCGCCAGCAGTTTGATATCGCTATTCAGGCCGCAATTGGCAACCACGTCATTGCCCGCTCAACGGTGAAACAGCTGCGTAAAAACGTTATTGCCAAATGCTATGGTGGCGACGTTAGCCGTAAGAAGAAACTGTTGCAGAAGCAGAAAGATGGTAAGAAGCGCATGAAGCAGGTGGGTAACGTTGAGTTGCCACAGGAAGCGTTCCTTGCCGTTCTGCATGTCGGTAAAGACAGCAAATAAGGAAATTCCATGGCAAACATGTTCGCCCTGATTCTGTTTATCGCAACGCTCGTCACCGGCATTGTATGGTGTATCGATCGTTTCAAGTGGGCACCAGAACGTCGGGCGAAACAGGCGTTAGCACAGGCTCAGACTGGTGATGCGCTGAATGATAAAACGCTGCGCAGCGTAGCGAAACAGCCGGGCTGGGTGGAAACTACAGCATCGGTGTTTCCGGTGCTGGCCGTGGTGTTTATCGTGCGTTCGTTTATCTATGAGCCGTTTCAGATTCCTTCTGGCTCTATGATGCCGACGCTGCTGATCGGTGATTTTATCCTGGTAGAGAAGTTTGCCTACGGTATTAAAGATCCGATTACGCAAACGACGCTGATTCCCACTGGTCATCCAAAGCGTGGCGATGTCGCGGTATTTAAATACCCTAAAGATCCGAGCGTGGATTACATCAAACGCGTAGTGGGCTTACCGGGTGACAAAGTGAGTTACGATCCCGACAGCAAAACGGTCACTATCACGCCGGATTGCAGCAAGGGCAGCGGCTGTACACGGGCGCTGGCGGTAACTTACTCTGACGTTCAGCCAAGTGATTTCATCCAGACCTTCAGTGGTTACGGCGGCAACGAAGCGGGCAACGGTTTTTATCAGATGCCACAGGATAAAACCATGCCGGGCGGACTGCGTCTGGCCACGCGCAAAGAGACGCTGGGCGACGTGACGCACAATATTCTTATGGTCACTCAGGCACAAAGCCAGGCAAGCATGTATTATCAGCAGCCGGGTCAGCCGCAGGCGACGTGGATTGTGCCGCAGGGACATTACTTCATGATGGGTGACAACCGTGATAACAGCGCGGACAGCCGTTACTGGGGTTTTGTACCGGAAAGAAATCTGGTGGGTAAAGCCACCGCAATCTGGATGAGTTTCGAGAAGCAAGAGGGAGAATGGCCAACTGGCGTTCGCCTCAGCCGCATCGGTGGCATCCATTAATTCTGCGTCCGTGCTGAACGGCCAGAAACAAGGTTGGTTCCCTTCGGGGAACCACTGCACACGAAACTGCTAGTGTTGGATTTTCAGCCCTGTTCCGTATGCAGAGTAGATAGTCGCATGACAGAAATTGGTATCGCATGAACCCCATCGTAATCACTAAGCTCCAGCGTAAACTGGGCTACACTTTTATTCATCAGGATCTGTTGCAGCAGGCACTCACGCACCGCAGTGCCAGCAGCAAACACAATGAGCGTCTTGAATTTTTAGGCGACTCTATTCTCAGCTACGTTATCGCTAACGCGCTTTATCACCGTTTTCCCCGTGTGGATGAAGGTGATATGAGCCGTATGCGCGCCACGCTGGTGCGCGGCAATACGCTGGCGGAGATGGCACGAGAGTTTGACCTCGGCGAATGTCTTCGCCTCGGGCCTGGTGAGTTAAAGAGCGGCGGTTTCCGTCGCGAATCTATTCTCGCCGATACCGTAGAAGCGCTGATTGGCGGCATTTTTCTCGACAGCGATATTCAGAATGTCGAGCGGCTAATCCTCAGCTGGTATCAGTCACGGCTGGATGAAATCAGCCCGGGTGACAAACAAAAAGATCCCAAAACGCGCCTGCAGGAATTTTTGCAGGGACGCCACTTACCGCTGCCATCGTATTTGGTGGTGCAGGTCAGAGGCGAAGCGCACGATCAGGAATTTACCATTCACTGTCAGGTGAGCGGCATGGCGGACCCTGTGGTTGGCACAGGCTCCAGCCGTCGTAAAGCTGAACAGGCAGCGGCCGAACAGGCGCTGATTAAGTTAGGACTCGAATGAGCGAACAAGAGAATTACTGCGGTTTTATTGCGATAGTCGGCCGCCCCAACGTCGGTAAATCGACGCTGTTAAACCAGCTGCTTGGGCAGAAGGTATCGATCACCTCGCGCAAACCGCAGACCACCCGTCACCGCATCATGGGCATCCATACCGAAGGCGTCTATCAGGCGATCTACGTGGATACGCCCGGCCTGCACATGGAAGAAAAACGCGCCATCAACCGGTTGATGAACCGCGCGGCCAGCAGTTCTATCGGTGACGTTGAACTGGTGATTTTTGTCGTAGAAGGCACGCGCTGGACCGCCGACGACGAGATGGTGTTGAACAAGCTGAAAGATAACAAAGTGCCGGTGCTGCTGGCGATCAATAAGGTCGACAATATTACTGATAAGTCGATTCTGCTGCCGCATATGCAGTTTCTCAGCCAGCAGATGGACTTTATGGATATGGTGCCGATCTCCGCTGAAAGCGGCAAGAACGTCGATACCATTGCGCAAATCGTTCGTAAACGTCTGCGCGTTGCCGACCATCATTTCCCGGAAGATTACATCACCGACCGTTCACAGCGCTTTATGGCGTCCGAGATCATCCGTGAAAAGTTGATGCGTTTCCTCGGTGCTGAATTGCCTTATTCGGTAACGGTTGAGATCGAACGTTTCATTACCAATGAGCGCGGTGGTTACGATATCAACGGTCTGATTTTGGTTGAGCGCGAAGGCCAGAAAAAAATGGTCATCGGTAATAAAGGCTCAAAAATCAAAACCATCGGTATTGAAGCGCGTAAAGATATGGAAGAGATGTTTGAAGCGAAGGTTCACCTTGAGCTGTGGGTGAAGGTGAAATCTGGTTGGGCGGACGACGAACGTGCGTTGCGCAGCCTGGGCTACGTCGACGATCTCTGAGAGTTGAGCTGAATGGAAGGCTGGCAACGCGCATTCGTTCTGCACAGTCGCCCTTACAGTGAAACCAGTCTGCTCCTTGACCTGTTCACTGAAGGTCAGGGTCGGGTCCGCGTGCTGGCAAAAGGCGCGCGTTCCCGGCGTTCAAATCTGAAAGGCGCTCTGCAACCTTTTACTCCTCTGCTGGTACGCTGGGGCGGTCGTGGCGAAATGAAAACGCTGCGTAACGCCGAAGCGGTATCGCTGGCACTGCCTTTGCAGGGCATTACCCTTTACTGCGGCCTCTACGTCAATGAGCTGGTGGCCCGCGTACTGGAATCGGAAACGCCGTTTTCCGAACTCTTCTTTGATTATCTTCACTGTCTGCAACAGCTGGCCGCTGGCGAAGGTTCCCCTGAACCTGCGCTGCGCCGTTTCGAGCTGGCGCTGCTGGGCCATCTTGGTTATGGCGTTGATTTTCTGCACTGCGCTGGCAGCGGCGAAGAGGTCAGCGATGAGATGACCTACAGCTATCGCGAAGAGAAGGGCTTTATTGCCAGCCTGGTGGTCAATAACCGCAGTTTCACCGGCCGTCAGCTGATGGCATTGTGCCAGCGTGAGTTTCCCGATGCTGACACACTGCGTGCCGCTAAACGCTTTACCCGCATCGCGTTAAAACCCTATCTTGGTGGTAAGCCGCTGAAGAGCCATGAGCTGTTCCGCCAGTTTGTGCCCAAAAAGCGCGCGGTGACGCCACCGCCGCAGGAATAACGTCACGGTGAAACCGCCTGGTTTACACCGTATTGGATCGTGAAAACGAATGAGGATGGTCATGTCTGAGCTGTTATTAGGTATCAATATCGATCACATCGCTACCGTGCGTAACGCGCGCGGCACCCACTATCCCGATCCGGTGCAGGCCGCCTTTGTTTCTGAACAGGCGGGTGCAGACGGTATTACCGTGCATCTGCGTGAAGATCGCCGCCACATCACCGATCGCGACGTGCGTATCCTGCGGGAAACCATCCAGACGCGTATGAATCTGGAAATGGCAGTCACCGATGAGATGGTTAACATCGCCTGCCATGTTAAACCGCATTTCTGTTGCCTGGTGCCGGAAAAACGTCAGGAAGTTACCACCGAAGGTGGGCTGGATGTAGCCGGACAGCAGGAAAAAATTACCCATGCCGTTAAGCGCCTTTCCGATGCTGGCATTCTGGTATCCCTGTTTATCGATGCCGATCATCAGCAAATTGATGCCGCCGCTGCTGCTGGCGCGCCTTACATCGAAATTCATACCGGTGCCTATGCCGAGGCTGCTGAGGGCAGCGCCCGTGACGCAGAGCTGGCGCGCATTGCCAGTGCCGCAACCTATGCCGCAGCCAAAGGCATCAAGGTCAATGCGGGCCACGGCCTGACCTATCATAATGTACAGCCGATTGCAGCGTTGCCGGAAATGCACGAGCTGAACATTGGTCACGCCATTATTGGTCGTGCCCTGTTTAGCGGTCTGGCGGAAGCGGTGCGCGAAATGAAACAGCTGATGCGGGAAGCGCGTCGGTAATGGCCATTTTAGGATTGGGCACTGACATTGTTGAAATCACCCGTATCGAAGGCGTGATTTCACGTTCCGGCGATCGGCTAGCCCGGCGCGTGCTCAGCGATCACGAATGGCAGCAGTATCAGGCGCATCAGCAGCCGGTGCGCTTTTTGGCCAAGCGCTTTGCGGTGAAAGAAGCTGCCGCCAAAGCATTTGGCACCGGCATTCGTGGTGGTCTGGCTTTTAATCAGTTTGAAGTTTACAACGATGAACTGGGCAAGCCGGGCCTGCGCTTTTTTCTGCAGGCCGCGGTGGTGGCGGAGAAACTCGGCGTTCAGCATGTGCACGTCACGCTGGCCGATGAGCGCAACTACGCCTGCGCAACGGTGATTATCGAAAGCTAATCAGGGATGAAGCTGAACAAATTTATCCCACAGCGCGTTGTTGCTCTCCTGCCATAGCGGATCGCTGATAATCGTCTGGTTAATCGGGCAGACGCTCTGGCAGGTAGGTTCATCGTAATGGCCCACGCATTCCGTGCAGCGCGCCGGATCGATCTGGTAGATCGCCGCACCCATGGCGATCGCCTGATTAGGGCATTCAGGTTCGCACATGTCACAGTTAATGCATTTTTCGGTAATCAGCAGCGCCATTTTTCACTCAATCAATAACAGGACAAAAAGCGCGGTTATTATACGTGCTGATCCGGTTCAAACCAGCTTTTTTACCAGCGCTTCGCTCTGCCTGATATGGCTGGAGGCGCGTTCGGGATCGTGCTGGATCAGCGCCATAAACAGCAGATCGGTCAACGCCAGCTGCGCACTGGTTGATGAGATAGCGGCACTACGTGAGTTTTGCTCTTCCGCCACCGTATAAAGACAGTGCGATGCCAGCTGCTGCAACGTGTTCGGCGTAAAGCCGGTAAAGGCCAGCACGTGCGCACCGGCGCGCTGCGCTTCCTGAGCCGCCAGATTAATCTCGCGCCGCTCACCGCTGTAAGAGATCGCTAACAGCACATCGTCCGGCTGCAATGCCTGCACGCTAGCCAGCAGCGCATGCATATCCTGTTCAGCCACTGCATTCAGACCAATTTTCATCAGCTTCCATGAAAAATCTTTGGCCACCAGGCCGGATGCGCCAATGCCCACCAGCACAATGCGATGCGCCTGCTTCAGCAGTTGCAACATCTCCTGCAACCTCTCTTCGCTGTTGATATCAAGCGTGGCGCGAATAGCCGCCGTTTTTTCAGTTAACAGCTTTTCACCTACCACCTTTAGCGAATCATCGCTCAGGATCTGGTTATAGACGGTGATGGCGGCTTTATCAGCCAGCGACTCACTCAGTGCGACCTTCAGCGCGGTAAAGCCACGATAGCCCAGCTTTTGCGCAAATTTCACTACGCTCGACTGACTGACGCCCGCTTCTTCCGCGACCTGCTGCGAGCTGAGATGGCGCGCCTGTTCCGGCTGCGACAGCAGAAAATCAGCCAGACGCCGCTCATTGATCGCCAGACGCGGATAAAGCTGACGGATTCGCAGCAAACAACTCATACTCTTTCCTTTATCGAAGACAAACAGCGGACTATCGGTAAGTGTAGACCGGCTGTTTCTGATAATGCGACGCCACAAAGGCACTGAACGAATAATCTATTCGTTAACGGCCTTCATCACGAGAATTAAAAGCGGTCGGCGGGGTGAATCATCAATTATTCCCCGACGGCGGTTGAGGGCTACACTTGTAGCTGCAATAAACAGGTAAACCCAAAGGAGAGCGGTTTGACAAAAGGTACGCAACGACGGGTAGTATTTTTCGATTTGGACGGCACGCTGCATCAGCAGGATATGTTCGGCACCTTTATGCGCTACCTTCTCTGGCGTCAGCCGCTGAATCTGTTGCTGGTGGTGCCGCTGCTGCCGGTAATCGGATTGGGCCTGTTGATTAAAGGCCGCGCGGCACGCTGGCCGATGAGCCTGCTGTTATGGGCGATTACCTTTGGCCATAGTGAGCGGCAGCTGCTGGTGCGCGAGGAGGCGTTCGCCGTCTGGTTTCGCCAGCGTGTTACCGCATTTCCGGTGGTACAGCAGCGTCTGACCGATTACCTCAGCAGCGAAGACGCGGATGTCTGGCTGATCACCGGCTCCCCGCAGCCGCTGGTGGAGAAAGTCTATTTCGATTCCGCCTTTTTGCCACGGGTCAAACTTATCGCCAGCCAGATGCGTCGTGGGGCAGGTGGACGCGTGCTCGCCATGCGCTGTCTGGGCCATGAAAAAGTGGCTCAGCTGGAGGAGCAAATCGGCACGCCGCTCCAGCTGTACAGCGGTTACAGCGACAGTAAACAGGATAATCCGCTGCTGTTTTTCTGCCAGCACCGCTGGCGGGTCACGCCGCAGGGTGAGCTGCAGCAGCTGGAGTAAGGCGGCTGGAATTTGCTGGTAATGCCGTTATAATGCCGCGCTTTATGGTGCCAGAGAGCAGGGTGAGCGAGTTGAATGACGAACACTGGATGCGCCATGCGCTCGGTCTGGCCCAGCGCGCCTGGGAGCAGGGCGAAGTGCCAGTTGGTGCGGTGCTGGTGCAGGGCGAACGCGTGATTGGTGAAGGCTGGAACCGGCCTATTGGCCAGCACGATCCCACCGCGCATGCCGAGATGATGGCGCTGCGCCAGGGCGGCAAGGTGCTGGAGAACTATCGGCTGCTGGACACCACGCTGTATGTCACGCTCGAGCCGTGCGTTATGTGCGCCGGAGCGATGATCCACAGCCGCATCACGCGGCTGGTGTTTGGCGCCCGCGATGAGAAAACCGGCGCGGCGGGATCGCTGCTTGATGTAATGCGCCATCCTGGCATGAACCATCAGGTGACTATCGAGCACGGCGTGCTGGCCAGCGAGTGCGCCGCAATGCTAAGTGACTTCTTTCGTATGCGCCGTGAACAGAAGCGCGCGCTACGCCTCGCCAGTAAAACGAATTAATTCATCGCAATGTCCGGCTGCACGGCCGGATAACCTTTGCCCAGCTCCGCTTCGGTTGCAGCGCGCTGCGCCAGCTTCCTGTCCTGATCCTGCAGATATCCCACCAGACTGATCTGATACTTACGGATATTCTCCACATAGGCGTAGGCTTCATGCCCGCGCGCGTAGCCATAGGTGGTTTGCGTGTAATAGCGTTTCTGGCTCAGCATAGGCAAGCGCAGCTTAACGTCGGCCCAGCTGTCGGGATTGCCGCCTTGCTTCGCGGTGAGTTTGCGCACATCCAGCATATGCGCATAGCCCATGTTATACGCGGCGAGGGCAAACCAGATGCGTTCATCTTCCGGCACGGTTTCTGGCACTTTCTCCATCATCCGGCGTAAATACTCACTGCCGCCGCGAATGCTCTGTTCTGCGTCCAGCCGATCGGCAACCTGCAGGCTGTCGGCGGTATTGCGCGTCAACATCATCATACCGCGCACGCCGGTTGGCGACGTCGCCTGCGGATTCCAGTGCGATTCCTGATAAGAGATTGCCGCCAGCAGTCGCCAGTCGATGGCGCTGGCATACTTTTCAAACAGCGGTTTGATATCAGGAAGCGTGTTATCGATGGCGCGCAGGAAAGTGCGCGTATCGACGTAATCGAAGGTGCCGACGTGGCCGAGATATTTCTCTTCCAGTCGCGCCATCGCGCCTTCTTCGCCCATCTGACTGAAAAAGTCGAGCATGGCGGCATTCAGGCTGTCATCCTGCTCGCGCTGCATATACCAGGTGACTGGCTCTTCATCAGTAATATCGAAGGCGACCGCCAGCTGCGGATGAATGCGTTGCAGCATGCCCACCGTCACCGAATCGCCAATGGTGTAATCAAGCTTGCCATCCGCAACTGCTTCCAGCAGCATTTTGGGGCTTTGATCGGTTGAGATCGCCCAGTCGAGATCAGGATATTCCTGCTCTTTAACGCTGCGCAGCGTGGACAAATAGGCAGAGCCAGACGCCACCGTTAGCCGACCTTGTAGATCGCCGATGTTTTTCGGGCGCGGCTTACCGATTCGGTAAACCAGCTGTTGCGAAACCGAATAGTAGCTGGGACCGGTGCGAAAGCGCGCCAGTCGTTCACTGTTGTAAATCAGACCTGCTGCCAGCAGATCGGCTTTGCCATCGTCAAGGTCGTCAAACAGCTCGTTGAGGTTCTGATGAACCGTTACCTGTAGCTTGACGCCTAAATAATCCGCAAAACGTTTTGCCAGTTCATAGTCCATTCCCGCAGGTGCATTATTAATGGTGTAGTAAGTCAACGGGGAATTGATGGTACTGATACGCAGCACTCCCCGCGATTTTATCTCTGCAATCTTGTCTTGCGCACTCCCATACCAGGGAATCGCAGGCCACAGCGCTACAGCAAGCAGCACGGTGATCAGACCGATCAGCAGGTAATTAAATTTTAGGCGTTTCAAATGTTTATCTCTCGGCGGCTCAAAGGCCTCTGTCTTTTTAGGCAGTTTTTTTAATGTGCTGATTCCCAGAGCGTGGAGCATTTTGCGCAACTCACCGGACCAGAGCAACTTATAAAGCATGTTTTGCGCAAAATTCAGCCAAATCCCGCATGCGAGAAATAATGCGCAAACGGTTTCGTAACGCGGGTCGATTCTCTATAATACCGCCCGTTTTCCCCTGTTGCGCCCACAGAAGCGTCGTCATCCGGCGCTTCGAGACGAGAGATCTTTATGATGGAAATTCTGCGTGGTTCGCCCGCTCTGTCGGCATTTCGTATTACCAAACTGCTGTCGCTCTTTCAGGATGCTCACCTGCCAGTGAGTGATATTTACGCCGAGTACGTCCATTTCGCCGATGTCAGCACCGCGCTGAATGCGGAAGAAAAAGCCCGTCTGCAACGTCTTCTAAAATATGGTCCTTCTCTTGCTGAGCATGCGCCACAGGGGCGTTTGCTGCTGGTTACGCCGCGTCCGGGAACCATTTCTCCGTGGTCATCAAAAGCCACTGATATTGCGCACAACTGCGATTTGCCCCAGGTTAAACGGCTTGAGCGCGGTATGGCTTTTTATCTTCAGGCGACCAGCCTGACCGAGACGCAGTGGCAGCAGCTGGCTGCACTGCTGCACGATCGAATGATGGAAACCGTATTCACCGATTTCGCCGAGGCTGAACAGCTGTTCGCACACCATGAGCCGCAGCCGCTGCAAAGCGTTGATGTGCTGGGCGCAGGTCGCGTTGCGCTGGAAGAGGCGAACCGCAAGCTGGGCCTGGCGCTGGCTGATGATGAGATCGACTATCTGCTAACCGCGTTTGAACGGCTGGGGCGCAACCCGAACGACATCGAACTCTACATGTTTGCGCAGGCTAACTCTGAGCACTGCCGCCACAAGATTTTTAACGCCGACTGGATCATTGACGGTGAAAAGCAGCCTAAATCGCTGTTTAAAATGATCAAAAACACCTTCGAGAAAACCCCGGATTACGTGCTGTCGGCCTATAAAGACAACGCCGCGGTAATGGAAGGCTCGGCGGTAGGCCGTTTTTATGCCGATGCGGAAAAAGGCGTGTACGACTTTCATCAGGAAGAGGCGCATATCCTGATGAAAGTGGAAACCCACAACCACCCAACGGCCATTTCTCCGTGGCCAGGCGCAGCGACCGGTTCCGGCGGTGAAATTCGCGATGAAGGCGCCACCGGCCGCGGTGCTAAACCAAAAGCGGGGCTGGCGGGTTTTTCCGTTTCCAACCTGCGTATTCCCGGTTTTGAACAGCCGTGGGAAGAAGATTTTGGCAAGCCGGATCGCATCGTTACCGCGCTGGATATCATGACCGACGGGCCGCTGGGCGGCGCCGCGTTTAACAACGAATTTGGTCGTCCGGCGCTGACCGGCTATTTCCGCACCTATGAAGAGCGCGTGAACAGCCATAATGGCACGGAGCTGCGTGGCTATCACAAGCCGATCATGCTGGCGGGCGGCATTGGTAATATTCGTGCCGATCATGTGCAAAAAGGCGAAATCACCATCGGCGCGAAACTGATCGTGCTTGGTGGCCCGGCGATGAACATCGGGCTGGGCGGCGGCGCTGCCTCTTCTATGGCGTCCGGTCAGTCCGATGCCGATCTCGATTTTGCGTCGGTTCAGCGTGATAACCCGGAAATGGAACGCCGCTGTCAGGAAGTGATCGATCGCTGCTGGCAGCTGGGCGAAGCCAACCCAATTCTGTTCATCCACGACGTTGGCGCGGGCGGACTCTCTAATGCCATGCCGGAACTGGTCAGCGATGGCGAGCGTGGCGGCCGCTTTAACCTGCGCGATATCCTCAACGACGAGCCGGGCATGAGTCCGCTGGAAGTCTGGTGTAATGAATCGCAGGAGCGTTATGTGCTGGCGGTGGATCCGGACAAACTGGCGCTTTTTGACCAGCTCTGCCAGCGCGAGCGTGCGCCTTATGCGGTGATTGGTGAAGCCACTGAAGCGCTGCACCTCACGCTGGAGGATGCTCATTTCGGCAACACGCCAATCGACATGCCGCTGGATGTGCTGCTGGGCAAAACGCCAAAAATGACGCGCGACGTCGAGAGTCTGCAGGCTGCGGGTGAAGCGCTGCAACGCGACGCCATCACGCTGGAAGAGGCGGTTAAGCGCGTGCTGCATCTGCCGACCGTGGCGGAAAAAACCTTTTTGATCACCATTGGCGACCGCAGCGTGACCGGCATGGTGGCGCGCGATCAGATGGTCGGCCCGTGGCAGATTCCGGTAGCGAACTGCGCGGTGACCACCGCCAGCCTCGACAGCTATCACGGTGAAGCCTTCTCGCTGGGCGAGCGCGCCCCGGTGGCATTGCTCGATTTTGCCGCCTCAGGCCGTCTGGCCGTAGGCGAAGCCCTGACCAACATCGCCGCCACGCAGATCGGCTCGCTGAAACGCGTGAAGCTCTCAGCTAACTGGATGGCCGCGGCTGGTCATCCGGGCGAGGATGCCGGGCTCTATGCTGCGGTGAAAGCGGTGGGCGAAGAGCTTTGTCCGGCGCTGGGCATCACTATTCCGGTGGGTAAAGATTCGATGTCGATGAAAACCCGCTGGCAGCAGGGCACCGAACAGCGCGAAATGACCTCGCCGCTGTCGCTGGTGATCACTGCCTTTGCACGAGTGGAAGATGTGCGCCGCACCGTCACGCCTCAGCTGCATCCGCAGCATGACAACGCACTGCTGTTAATCGATCTGGGTAAAGGCCACAACGCGCTTGGCGCCACTGCGCTGGCTCAGGTCTATCGTCAGCTGGGCGATAAACCGGCTGACGTGCGCGATGCCACGCAGCTGGCGGGCTTCTTTAATGCCATCCAGTCGCTGGTGGCCGACGACAAACTGCTGGCCTATCACGATCGTTCTGATGGTGGCCTGCTGGTCACGCTGGCTGAGATGGCCTTTGCCGGCCATTGCGGCGTTGAGGTCGATATTGCCGCGCTGGGCAATGATGCGCTGGCCGCGCTGTTCAACGAAGAACTGGGCGCGGTGATTCAGATCGCTCACGCCGATCTCGCGGCAGTGCAAGCGTGCTTCATGCAGCACGGTCTGGCGGATTGTGTGCACGTTATCGGTCAGGCGACGCAGGGCGATCGCTTTGTGATCGCCGCTGGTGATAAGCCGGTGTACAGCGAAAGCCGTACTACCCTGCGCGTCTGGTGGGCAGAAACCACCTGGCAGATGCAGCGCTTACGTGACAATCCGCTTTGCGCCGATCAGGAGCATGAGGCGAAGCAGGGCGATCAGGATCCAGGGCTTAACGTTGCGCTGACCTTCCGTCCACAAGAGGATGTTGCCGCGCCCTATATCGCTAAGGGTGCACGGCCAAAAGTGGCAGTGCTGCGCGAGCAGGGCGTTAACTCTCATGTCGAAATGGCCGCAGCGTTTCACCGCGCGGGCTTTGAAGCCGTTGACGTGCACATGAGCGATCTGCTGGCGGGCCGTCGCGGTCTGGATGATGTGCAGGCGTTGGTCGCCTGTGGCGGATTCTCTTATGGCGACGTGCTGGGCGCAGGCGAGGGCTGGGCCAAATCGATCCTGTTCAACAATCGTGTGCGCGATGAGTTTGAAACCTTCTTCCACCGCCCGCAAACGCTGGCGCTGGGCGTGTGCAACGGCTGCCAGATGATGTCAAATCTGCGCGAGCTGATTCCCGGCAGTGATAGCTGGCCGCGTTTTGTACGCAACCAGTCAGAACGTTTTGAAGCGCGCTTCAGCCTGGTTGAAGTGGCGGCCAGCCCGTCGTTGCTGCTGGATGGCATGGTCGGATCGCGAATGCCGATTGCGGTATCGCATGGCGAAGGCTTTGTTGAGGTTCGCGACAGCCAGCATCTGGCCACGCTGGAATCTGCTGGCCTGGTGGCGCTGCGTTTTGTCGATAATCACGGCAAGGTGACGCAACACTATCCGGCGAATCCGAACGGCTCACCGAACGGCATTACGGCGGTGACCAATGAAAGCGGTCGCGTCACCATTATGATGCCGCATCCGGAGCGCGTATTCCGCACGGTGAGCAACTCATGGCATCCGAAGGAGTGGGGCGAAGATAGCCCATGGATGCGTATGTTCCGTAATGCCCGCAAGCAACTCGGCTAACGAGCAACTGCCGATCGCCCCGCAGATAACCTGCGGGGCTTTTTTTTGCCTAATTTTTCAGGAACCAGCAAGCCTGCCACGGCATCAGCTCGCCGCAGTTGCAGAAATCGCGGCTCTGATCGCTGTCGAACATCGGCTGCCAGTCGGCCAGATCGGGCACCAGCGCGGCGGCCACCGACACGGGCTCGGCAGACAGATTGGCGATGACTCGCAGCCGTTGCTGATGCCAGCGGCGTTCATAACACCAGAGCGCAGCGTCTTCCGGTGCCAGGTCGGTATAATCACCAAAGGTCAGCACCGGCAGCGTTTTGCGCAGCTTGATCAGTTCGCGATAGCGGTGCAGCACGGCATCATTATCGGCAATGGCCTGTGCGACGTTGATACGTGAAAAATTATCGGCAACGCCTATCCAGCTCTCACCGCGGGTAAAACCGGCCTGTGGTCCGCTGTGCCATTGCATCGGCGTACGGCCATTATCGCGCGATTTCTGCGCCAGGATAGCCAGCGCGTCCGCTTCGCTGACGCCACGTTCACGCAGCTCGCGCCAGGCGTTCAGACTCTCCACATCGCGATAATCTTCAATCGCAGTGAAGTGTGGATTGGTCATGCCGATCTCCTCACCCTGATAGAGGTAAGGCGTGCCCTGCATGCCGTGCAGCACCATCGCCAGCATTTTTGCTGAGGCGGTCTGTTCATCGCCAAGCCGGGAGACGATGCGCGGCTGATCGTGGTTACACCAGAACAGCGCGTTCCATGCCTGATTGTGCATGCCCTGCTGCCATTCACTGAATAGCCGCTTCAGTCCAACGATATCAGGCGTACCGCGTGCCCATTTGTTGCCTGCCGGATAATCGATTTTCAGGTGATGAAAGTTAAAGGTCATCGACAGCTCCTGACCATCGAGTTGGGCATAACGCTGGCAATGAGCAAGCGAAGTGGAGGACATTTCACCCACGGTCATCAGCCCGCGCGGCTGGAAAACATCACGGCTCATCTCCTGCAAAAACTGATGAATGGCCGGCCCATCGGTGTAATAGCGGCGGCCATCACCTTCGTGATCGTCAGGAAAGTCGGGGTGTTTGGAAACCAGATTGATCACGTCAAGCCGCAGGCCATCAACGCCTTTATCCGCCCAGAAATGACAAATTTCCTTGAGCTCCTCGCGAACCAGCGGGTTTTCCCAGTTGAGATCCGCCTGCTCAGCCGCAAATGAGTGCAGATAATATTGCGCGCTGGCCTCATGCCATTGCCAGGCGGAACCACCAAATTTAGAGTGCCAGTTATTGGGGGGATTGCCCGCCACGCCGTCTCGCCAGATATAAAAGTCGCGCCATGGGCTGCTGCGATCCTGTGCCGCCTGAAACCAGGGGTGCGCGGTTGAGGTGTGATTAAACACCATGTCCATAACGATACGCATATCCCGTACGTGCGCCTCCGCCGCCAGCTGCTCAAAATCGGCCATGGTGCCAAAGTTTGGATCGATAGCGCGGTAATCCGCGACGTCATAGCCATTATCTACCTGCGGCGAGCGATAAATGGGCGTCAGCCACAGGGCGCTTACGCCCAGCCATTGCAGGTAATCAAGCCGCTGAATAATCCCCTGAATATCGCCGGTGCCACTGCCGGTGCTGTCCTGAAAGCTGCGTGGATAGATTTGATAGATGACGCCGTTTTGCCACCAGTGAATGTGCTCAAGCATAAAACATCCTTGTTAAATTGCGTTGTCAGTCTGCAGACGCGCCTGGCGTCGGTAGATCATGGAGGTTAACAGCAGAGGAACCACAATCGAGACCAGCATGGCCAGGCTGAAAATCTGCCAGAATGCGGGTTGAATGGAGAGGATGCCCGGCAGTCCGCCGACGCCAATGCTGTTGGCCAGCACGCCGAAGCTGCCACAAATCAGCCCGCCGCAGGCAGCACCTACCATGGCGCACAGCATGGGATAACGGTATTTCATGTTGATGCCGTACATTGCCGGTTCGGTGACGCCCAGAAAAGCGGAAAGGGCGGCTGGGATTGCAACATCACGCTCTTTGTTTTTACGGCCAATAAGAATGATGCCCAGCACCGCAGAACCCTGCGCAATATTGGAGAGGGCGATAATCGGCCACACCGGTGTGCCGCCAAGATTTTGAATGAGCTGCAGGTCGATCGCCAGCGTGGTTTGATGCACGCCGGTAATCACCAACGGCGCATAGAAAAAGCCAAACAGCGCCGCGCCGAGCGGGGCAAAGCTGCCGGTCATCAGCATCTTAACCACCCACGCCACGCCATCGCCCAGCATGCGGCCAAAAGGGCCAATCAAACTGTGTGCAAGGAATACCGCAAGGATGAGTGAGGTAACCGGCACCAGCACAAGATACAGATAGTCAGGAATCAGCCGCTTCAGGCGAAGCTCGATCCACGCCAGCGTCATGGCGGCCAGCAGTGACGGAATCACCTGCGCCTGATAACCCACTTTTTCCACGCTAAACAGGCCAAAGTTCCAGGCTTCTGGCAGTTGCTGGCCCAGCAAATAGGCGTTCATCAACTGTGGCGACACCAGCGTAATGCCGAGCACAATACCCAGCACCGGCGTGCCGCCCATTTTTTTCATCGTTGACCAGCAGATGCCCACCGGCAGATAAAAGAAGATCGCTTCACCAATCAGCCATAAAAAGTCATAGGCGTTTTTCCAGAACGGATGACCTTCAATCAGCGGCGCGTCGCCAAACAGCGGCACATCGCCGATCAGATTACGGAAGCCGAGAATCAGGCCGCCGCTGATCAGGGCAGGCAACAGCGGGAAGAAGATCTCGGCAAAATGCGAAATGATCGCCTCATGCCAGCGCATATTTTCCCGCGCGGCGCGGCGAACCTCATCGCGGTTGTTATCGCCCGCTGGCAGTTGCTGCGTGAGCAGGGCAAACCAGCTGTCAACGTCGGTGCCAATCACCACCTGAAACTGCCCGGCAGTAGTAAAGCTGCCCTTTACCATGGGCAATTCATCGATCGCGCGCGGATCGGCCAGTTCTGGCGCATGCAGCACGAAACGCAGGCGGGTAATACAGTGGCTAACCGTGGCGATGTTCTCCCGGCCACCCACCAGCGCAATCAGCCGATCGACATCCTGTACGTTACTTTTTGTCATAATAACCTGCCAAAGTATAAGGGAATTAAATTGCGGGCAGAAAATATAACTCAAGGTGACGACATCATAGTGGGAACGTTCCCGTTTTTGGCATGGCTCACACTTTTGCGCTGCCGCTGCGCTTATTTTGTGCCGCCAGTCACGTTGGTAAGGTTCGGTGATAGACTGCCTTACTCTCTATTTTTTAACAGGAAATCGTTACGGTAATGGCTAATCAACGTCTGACCATTAAAGACATCGCGCGATTAAGCGGCGTTGGCAAGTCTACCGTTTAGCGAGTGTTGAATAATGAGGATAACGTCAGCCAGCGTACGCGTGAGCGAGTGGCCGCGGTGATTAATCAGTATGGCTTCATGCCGTTAAAATCAGCGCAGGCGATGCGGGCGCAGAGCGATAAAATTATCGGCATTGTGCTGTCGCGGCTCGATTCGCCTTCTGAAAATCAGGCGGTGCGCGCCATCCTGCCGCTGCTCTACGCGCAGGGATTTGATGTGTTGATCATGGAGAGCCTGCTGCAACCATCGCTGGTGGCCGACCATTTAAACATTTTGCAGCAGCGCTATGTGAAGGGGTGATTCTGTTTAGCTTTGTCAGGCTTGATCCGCAGCTTCTGGCGGCGTGGCAGCAGAAGATGGTGCTGATGGTTCATCCTTATCCTGGCATTACCACAGTGCGCTACGACGATGCCGGTGCCGTGAACATGCTGATGGATTATCTGCTGGCGCACAATTGCCAGCGTATCAGCTTTATCGGCGTTGAACTCAGTGATGAAACCACCGGCCGGTTGCGTTATCAGGCTTATCTCGATGTGTGTCAGCGTCATGCCATTGCGCCTGTTGCGGCACTCGGCGATCTCAGCTATCACAAAGGCTATTCACTGGCGCAGCAGGCCATTCTTGAAGAGACGCAGGCGGTGATCTGTGCGTCCGATACCATTGCGCCTGGCGTGATCAAATATTTGCAGCAGCATCCGCAGCCCGATGTGCAGGTGTGTAGCATCGGCCATACGCCACTGCTAACCTTTCTTTTTCCCGATATCCTGCCGGTTAACCCCGGATTCAGCGAAGCGGGCCATACGGCAGCAACGTTGCTGCTGGCCAGGCTGAACGGTGACACGACATCCGAGGTCGTTACTGTTCCCTGCATGCTGGAAATTGAACCTGTATCCGAATAACGACAATAGCGCAGTGGTGGTGTCGCCAAAAGGTGACATCTAATTCTTTGAATTAATTAACCTTTTATTTTTGGCGTTAATGGTGTCGCTTCAGGGTGACATTTTGAGTGATATGGGCACGCTAACAACAGACTTGCGGATAGAGAATGCCAGTTAACTTTCTGATTAATAAATAATAATTGAAGTTGGCATGATAGTTGCTATAATCATCGCAGTTGCTCATTCACCCGATTATGAATGCCCTGCGCAAGCGGTCAAGATGCTCATAAAATTCGAATGACGCACAAAAACGGTGCCTGTCGTCCACTGAACCGATTATTGTCTGCGCGTTTGCAGCATTATCACATTCCGGGCGTAACGTTGAGTTAGGCACCACCTTATTCGGCCTTCTATGGCCTGGAACGGCAGACTTCGGTCTGCCGTTTTCGATCCCGCCGACACCGCTTTCAACCTGTTCATGACTCGGTTAGCATCACCTCAGTGATGAGCTCAGGAATTTCCGCGTGAAAAAATGGCGTCTGTTTCCCCGATCGTTGCGCCAGCTGGTGCTAATGGCGTTTTTACTGGTGCTGTTGCCGCTGCTGGTGCTGGCATGGCAAGCCTGGGAAAGCCTGTCCACGCTCAGCGAGCAGGCGGCCGATACCAATCGCAACACGCTCACTGATGTGCGTCGCAGCGAAGCGATGGCGCGCACCGCGCTTGAGCTGGAACGCAGCTACCGTCAGTATTGCGTGCTGGATGATGCCGTGCTGGCGCGGCTCTATCAGACGCAGCGTATTCGCTATGAACAGATGCTGGAAATGCATGCCGGGATGCTGCCGCAACTGCGCATGTGGCCGACGCTGCGGGCTTCGCTGGCGGCGCTAAAAACCGTGCAGTGTGATAATGGCAATCCGGTGCCGATAGCCGCGAATGCGCTGGAAGGCTTTTCAGACACCAACGCCCGTATGGTGCAGGCGACGCGTGAGGCGGTATTTAGCCGCGGATTGCAGTTGCAGCACGACATTGCCGAACGCGGCCAGATTTTCGGCTGGCAAACCCTGATTCTTTTTCTGATTAGCCTGCTGATGGTGCTGCTGTTTACCCGCATGATTATCGGCCCGGTCAAGGCGGTCGAGCGGATGATCAATCGTCTTGGCGAAGGTCGCGCGCTTGGGCGCAGCGTCTCTTTCAAGGGGCCTCGCGAAATTCGCTCGCTGGTGCAACGCATCATCTGGCTCAGTGAGCGGCTCGCCTGGCTGGAATCACAGCGACACGCGTTTTTACGGCACCTTTCCCACGAATTGAAAACGCCGCTGGCGAGTATGCGTGAGGGCACAGAACTGCTGGCGGATGAGGTTGTCGGGCCGTTAACTGCCGATCAGAAAGAGGTGGTAACCATCCTTGATGACAGCAGCAAACATCTACAAACCCTGATTGAACAGCTATTGGAATATAACCGTAAGCTGGCTGACGGGCCGCCGCCGCTGGAGCCGGTCGCGCTGGATAAAATCATCGACAGCGTGGTCAGTGCGCATACGTTACCGGCGCGCGCCAAGCACCTGCAGACAACCCTCGATCTGCAGGAAAACCTCTGCCTTGCAGAACCGACATTGCTGATGCGCGTGCTGGATAATCTCTATTCCAACGCGGTGCACTACGGCAGCGAATCCGGTAACATCTCGCTACGCAGTTACCGCAAAGATAGCCATCTTATCGTTGAGGTGGCTAACAGCGGTCCCCCCATTCCGGAGCAGGAACAGGCGATGATATTTGAGCCATTTTTTCAGGGAAGCCTGCAGCGCAAAGGCGCGGTGAAAGGCAGTGGTTTAGGCCTGAGCATCGCAAAAGAGTGCATCAGAAGCATGCAGGGAGAGATTTATCTGGTGAAATCACACGCGGATGAGGTCTGTTTTCGACTTGAACTGCTGGCCATTCCCGGGAATGCAAAAGTATGAAAAAGTCCGTGTTGATGCTGCTAAGTCTGTTAGCGCTGACCGGCTGTCAGCGCACCGCGCCATCCATGCTGCCGGTAAAGCCGCTGCCCGAGCCCAGCAGCAAAGTGGCTGATTATCTGGCGGTGAATTGCGACGCCATTTGGGCGATCGTGGGCCGTTCAGCGATGGAAAATCCGCTGTACTGGCTGCGTGCTATTGACTGCGCCGAGCGATTATCGCCCGCCGCCGCGCGTGCGGAAGCGCGTCGCTGGCCCGCTGAGAGCTGGGACAACGCCTTTAAGCAGGGCATATTACTGGATAACGGCAACGTTACGCCGCCGGAACGACGCGCTTATGTTGAACAGCTTGACGCCTTCAGCGCAGATTACCCTGGCGCGGCCCGGCCACTGCTGCAGCTATGGCGTACCCAGCAGGCGGCCCAGCTCGATCTCTCTGAATCGCGTACCCGCTATCACCATCTGCAACAAACCAGCGATACGCAGCTCGATCAGATGCGTCAGCAGCAGCGCACGTTGTATCAACAACTGACGGAAACGCGCCACAAGCTTGAACGGCTGACCGATATTGAGCGGCAGCTCTCAACGCGCAAATCAGCCGATATTTCCGATCACAGCAGCGTGCGATCGGCGGAGATGATGGCGGTAGATGAGAACGAGACGGACACGCACGCTGACCAACAAGAGGCGCAAAAATAATGGCAAAGCATACCGCGCGGCTGCTGTTGGTGGATGACGATCCTGGCCTGCTAACCTTGCTGGGCATGCGACTAACCAGCGAAGGGTTTCAGGTCACGACCGCCGCCAGCGGCCCGGAAGCGCTGCGCCAGCTCGATAAAGAGAAGGTCGAGCTGGTGATCAGCGATCTGCGCATGGACGAGATGGATGGCCTGACGCTGTTCAGTGAAATTCAAAAGCGCTTTCCCGGTCTGCCGGTGATCATTCTGACCGCTCACGGCTCCATCCCGGAAGCGGTCGCCGCCACCCAAAGCGGCATTTTCAGCTTTCTGACCAAGCCGGTGGATCGCGATGCGCTGTATAAGGCGATCGATCAGGCGCTGGCGCAGAGCGTGCCGGTCAGCGATGACCGCTGGCGAGAGGCGATCGTCACGCGTAGCCCGCAGATGTTACGTCTGTTGGAGCAGGCGCAAATGGTGGCACAGTCCGATGTTAGCGTACTGATCAACGGCCAAAGCGGCACCGGCAAAGAGATCCTCGCGCAGGCTATTCATGCCGCCAGTCCGCGCGCGGGCAACGCATTTATCGCCATTAACTGCGGCGCACTGCCAGAGCAGCTGCTGGAATCCGAGCTGTTTGGCCATGCCAAAGGGGCGTTTACCGGTGCTATCAGCGCGCGGGAAGGGCTGTTTCAGGCGGCCGAAGGCGGCACGCTGTTTCTCGATGAAATTGGCGATATGCCCCAGGCGCTACAGGTAAAATTGCTGCGCGTTCTGCAGGAACGCAAAGTGAGGCCGCTGGGCAGTAATCGCGATCTGGATATTAACGTCAGGATTCTCTCCGCCACGCACCGCGATTTACCCAAGGCGATGGAGAAAAAAGAGTTTCGCGAAGATCTCTATTATCGCCTCAACGTGGTCAGTCTGCGTCTGCCTGCGTTGCACGAGCGAGCGGAAGATATTCCCCTGCTGGCGAACCATTTGCTGCGTCAGTCTGCTGAGCGGCATAAGCCGTTTGTGCGCAGCTTTTCCACCGATGCGATGAAACGATTAATGGGTGCCAACTGGCCGGGCAACGTGCGCCAGCTGGTGAATGTTATTGAGCAGTGCGTGGCGCTGACCTCATCGCCAGTCATCAGTGAAGCGCTGGTGGAGCAGGCGCTGGCAGGCGAAAACAGCGCACTGCCTACCTTTGCCGATGCGCGTAATCAGTTCGAGCTCAACTATCTGCGTAAGCTGTTGCAGATGACCAAAGGCAACGTGACCAACGCTTCGCGCCTCGCCGGTCGTAACCGCACTGAATTTTACAAGCTGCTGGCGCGACATGCACTGGATGCGGCGGATTTCAAAGAGTAGTTGCCTGCATGCCGGGCAGATGTGGTAGCGTAGCCGGCGAAAACGGCCATCCGCATGTCGGAAGTTCGCCACAGCAGATATACTGAACATCACCTGTCCGACCACGGAGGGGAAAAAGGGGTTGCTATGAAAAAAATTGACGCGATTATCAAACCATTCAAACTCGACGATGTGCGCGAGGCGCTGGCCGAAGTGGGCATTACCGGCATGACCGTCACGGAAGTGAAAGGCTTCGGTCGACAAAAAGGCCACACGGAACTCTACCGTGGCGCAGAATACATGGTCGACTTTTTGCCGAAGGTGAAAATCGAAATCGTGGTGGCTGACGATATCGTCGACACCTGCGTCGACACCATTATGAAGACGGCGCAGACGGGTAAAATCGGCGACGGCAAAATCTTTGTATTTGATGTTTCTCGCGTGGTGCGTATTCGTACCGGCGAAGAGGACGAAGAGGCGATTTAAACGCCGATCATGGGCAGTAACGGAAAGGGCGGAGCACTGGGTGCTGCCGCCCTTTTTGTTCTCTGGCACACGCCGTGATTGACGAGCAAAAGCCGCACTGATGAGGTGCAAAAATTGTGATGCGCACGGAATTATCGCCACCGGCGCAAAATTTTTCTCTCTCACCTGCGGCAATAAAAAGCGTAAAAGTTCGCTGACAATCAGCATGCCAATCGATTGCGTAAAAATAAAGGCTGCGGCTACCGTCGCCTGGGAAAACCGTTTACACTGTGGCCCTTCGCCCCGGAAAGGGGCAATCAATGCCGTTTTTGTTAGCTGAGTCAGGAGATGCGGATGTTAAAGCGTGAAATGAACATTGCCGATTACGATGCCGAATTATGGCAGGCGATGGAGCAAGAAAAGGTGCGTCAGGAAGAGCACATCGAACTGATTGCGTCTGAAAACTACACCAGCCCGCGCGTTATGCAGGCGCAGGGTTCTCAGCTCACTAACAAATACGCTGAAGGTTATCCGGGCAAACGCTATTACGGCGGCTGTGAATATGTCGATATCGTTGAGCAACTGGCAATTGACCGTGCGAAAGAGTTGTTTGGTGCCGATTTCGCCAACGTTCAGCCACACTCTGGCTCACAGGCAAACTTCGCCGTGTACACTGCGCTGCTGCAGCCTGGCGACACCATTCTGGGCATGAACCTGGCACATGGTGGCCACCTGACGCATGGCTCTCCGGTTAACCTTTCCGGCAAGCTCTATAACGTTGTGCCTTACGGCATCGATGAAACCGGCAAAATCGATTACGACGATCTCGCCGCGCAGGCGCAGAAGCACAAGCCGAAAATGATCATCGGTGGTTTCTCCGCCTATTCCGGTATTTGTGACTGGGCAAAAATGCGTGAAATCGCCGACAGCATCGGCGCATGGCTGTTTGTGGATATGGCACACGTTGCCGGCCTGATCGCCGCCGATGTGTATCCAAATCCGGTGCCGCACGCGCATATCGTCACCACCACCACGCACAAAACGCTGGCCGGTCCGCGCGGTGGCCTGATTCTGGCTAAAGGTGGCGACGAAGAGCTGTATAAGAAACTGAACTCCGCCGTGTTCCCGGGCGGCCAGGGCGGCCCGTTGATGCACGTCATTGCCGGTAAAGCGGTCGCGTTTAAAGAAGCGATGGAACCGGAATTCAAAACGTATCAGCAGCAGGTTGCCAAAAACGCCAAGGCGATGGTGGAAGTGCTGATTGAGCGCGGCTACGATATCGTCTCTGGCGGCACCTATAACCACCTGTTCCTGATTGACCTGGTCAGCAAAAACCTCACCGGTAAAGAAGCAGACGCCGCGCTGGGTCGTGCCAATATCACCGTAAACAAAAACAGCGTGCCGAACGATCCAAAAAGTCCGTTTGTGACTTCCGGTATCCGTATCGGTTCGCCAGCGGTAACGCGTCGCGGCTTTAAAGAAGCCGAAGTGCGTGAACTGGCTGGCTGGATTGCCGACATCCTCGATAACATCAATGATGAAGCGACCAGTGAACGCATCAAGCAGAAAGTGTTAGATCTCTGCGCGCGCTTCCCGGTTTACGCCTGATCAATCAGTGAACGTTTTCCTAAAGGACAGCTCAGGCTGTCCTTTTTTATGCGCCTGAACAGGATTGGGCGTTGGGTCTGCTGCTGCTGCTGCACCCTGTTTGTCGGAGAAAAGATGACAATTCGTTCTGCCCGCTGGCTCGGTCTGGCCTACTTCACCTACTTTTTTTCCTACGGTATTTATCTGCCTTTCTGGGCTGTCTGGTTAAAAGCCACCGGCCTTGAGCCCGAAAAAATCGGTCTGCTGCTGGGCGCAGGCATGATTGCCCGCTTTGTCGGCAGCCTGTTTATCGCCTCGCAGGTGAGAAACCCGGCGCAGCTGGTTACCGCGCTTCGTCTGCTGGCGCTGCTGACCGGGCTGTTTGCCGTGGGATTCTGGCTCAGTCAGAGCTGGCTCTGGTTGCTGCTGATCATGGTGGGTTTTAACCTGTTCTTTTCACCGCTGGTCCCGCTCAGCGATGCGCTGGCCGCGACCTGGACGCAGCAGATTGGTCTGGTTTATGGCCCGGTGCGTCTGTGGGGATCGCTGGCATTTGTGATCAGCTCCGCGCTCACCGGCATGCTGGTCAGCGCCTGGTCAGCACAGGCGATCTTGTTGCTGCTGACCATTGGTCTGACCGCGCTGCTGGTTGGCATGCTGCTGAAACCGCATTCAATGCCGCAAGGATCGTTGCGAACCCAGCAGCAGGGCGGCTGGCAGGCGTGGAAACAGATGTTGTGCGATAACAGCGTTTGGCGTTTCCTGCTCTGCGTAACGCTGATGCAGGGCGCGCACGCCGCCTATTACGGTTTCAGCGCGATCTACTGGCAGGAGGCAGGTTATTCCGCCAGCGTGGTCGGCTATCTGTGGTCGCTGGGCGTGGTGGCTGAAGTGGTGGTATTCGCGCTAAGTGGACGGTTGTTCGGCCGCTGGCAGGCGCGCGATTTGCTGCTGCTTTCCGCCGTCTGTGCGCTGGTACGCTGGGGATTATTGGGCGCTACTACCACGCTGCCCTGGCTGATTGTGGCGCAGATTCTGCACTGTGGCAGCTTTACAGTGTGTCATCTGGCGGCGATGCGCTTTATCGCCTCACGGCAGGGCGCCGAGGTGATTCGCCTGCAGTCCGCCTATTCCGCACTGGCGATGGGCGGTGGCATAGCGGTGATGACTATGATCTGCGGCGTGCTGTTTCAGCATATTCATGGCGAGGTATTCTGGGTAATGGCGTTGGTCACGCTACCGGCGCTGTTCCTGCGGCCGCGCGCAACCTCATCAGGACTCAAGCAGTAAGCGGATGCGCTGCTGTTGATGCACGCTAATCGGTAGCTCAGCGTGCACCAGCGGCGGCGAATAGAGCGGCAGGGTGATGGCATAAGGTGAAATCACCAGCGAAACCGCCTTGGGCGCACCCTGTTGCTGAAACGCCGCCGTTGACTGATAGCTGATATTAAGCGGCAGCAGCGTCATTTCGCGCAGTTGCTGTTCAATTTCCTGCTCAAGCAGACGATCGTCATCGGTTAGCAGCAGCACCTGTTTCTCCTGCAGCATATTTTCCTGCATCAGCCAGGCACCGAATATCACCGCAATAAGCCCAACTTCCTCTTCCGACAAGCGAATGCAATATTCATCAGCAAAGGGTTGCAGTACGACGGCAGTGGTTCGTAGCAGCCGCGGATACAGACGGGTAATCTCTTCGGTTAACGTATTATCAATGCCGACGTCAAAATGGCAGCGCTCCAGCGCCTGTGCCATGTGGCAATAGAGCTGAGTCCCGAGCCCGGTTCGGTCGCGAAACGGCGTGCCCGCTTGTTGTTCAAAACGCGCAATCAGCGCATCAATTGACCGTTGCAGTTTCTGCTGTGAGGGATGGCTGTCGTGCTGTAGTGCGGGCGTATGTAGTTGACAAAACAGCAGCGTCCAGAAGGCGACTTCAGTTTCCACCGGCACCGGATAACAACGCTTTTGCCAGTAACCGATCAGCTCGCTGGCGGCCTCGCGCTCTGGCTTATCCGCCAGCCATTGCAGCTGTGTGGCATTGAATTCGCTGGCTGTCGCCTGACCAAGGATAAACTGCATATAAATCTGCAGAAACAGGCAGTCACGTGGCGCGAAGGTGCGCTGTAGACGATGGGCGCAGTGCATAATCAGCGCCTGCAAATTCTTTTCATCATATAGCGCTTTATCGACGCGCTTTTTGCCCAGCGTCTGTCGCAGCACGGGCGCAAAGTGTTGCTGCACAAAATCGGGCGACACGCGCAGGCCGCGCCGCAGCGTATGCAGCAAACAGAGACGTCGGTTCAGTTCAGCGCCACGCAACTCAATGCTTTCAGCTGTAGGCCAGTGAAGATCGAGCTGGTGATAACGCCGGATCTCCTCTTCCACCTCAGCAATATCCTGCTTTACCGTTTCCACGGTGACAGCGTTGAGCTCGGCAAGACGCTCAATACGCAACGAGGAAGTCGGCAGATAAAGCAACAACAGCAGATGACAACGGCGTTGTGAACTGGTGAAAAGCGATGAAGCAGCACTCATAATGTGTGATTCCAGCCAGCCATAACAGCATTAAGCGTAGACAAACTGCCTGTAAAGACCGAGAGATTGTGCCGCTTTTATTCAGAGCTTCGGGTGATGTCACAGATATTTACTGAAGAATAGATACATAAAAAATGGATTGTTATATTGTAACGTTACTATGCATAAATACTTCTTTTGTCTGCTGGCACTGCTCTCACCTTCTGCGTGGTCGCATCCGCACAGCTTTATCTCGATAAAAACCAGTCTGGTGACCGAAGGCGATTCGCTCACCGGCTTAAAAATGATCTGGACCATGGATGAAATTACCTCTGCCGATCTGCTTTATGATGCCGGCAAGGCCAAACCCGGTTCCGAAGTGTGGAAAAAGCTGGCGGCTGAGGTAATGGCCAACGTGCTCGGTCAGCACTATTTCACCGAATTTTGGCAGCAAAAGCAGGCGGTTAAATTTAAAAATTTGCCGCCTGAATATCATCTTTCCCGCGCCGGACCGAAAGCGGTGTTGGAATTTGTCCTGCCGCTGGCGCATCCACAGCCGCTGCGTAAGGCGACCTATCGCATTCTGACCTTCGATCCCACCTACTTTGTCGATATGTTCTACGACAATGCTCAGGCGCTGACCCTGCCAGAATCGTTGAAAGCGCAGTGCCAGCTCAGCCTGCACACACCAAAGCCAGATGCTTCGATGCAGGCTTACGCGTTGTCACTGGATAAAGCAGATGCACCCCCGCAGGAGATGGACTTAGGCCGACAGTTTGCGCAAACGGTAACCCTGACATGTCATTGATTTCCCATCCCGCACCGTCGCGTGTGCGCTGGCCGTGGCTGATGTTTGCCGCGGGTTTTATTGGCCTGGCGCTGCTCTGCTGGCATTACTGGCCACAGCTGCTGTTGCAAAGCGTAATCTGGCAAAAGCAGCTGCATCAGCAGATGACCGCCTTGCTGCAACAAGCTGCGGCGCATCCCTCGCAGGCGGGCGGTGCGCTGCTTGGATTCAGTTTTATTTACGGCGTGCTACATGCAGCCGGGCCGGGGCACGGCAAAGTAGTGATTGCGACTTTTCTGGCAACCCATCCGACGCAGTTAAAAACCAGCATTCGGCTGACCTTGCTGGCTGCATTGATGCAGGGATTGATGGCGATTGCGCTGGTGACGTTGCTGTTAGTGGTGCTGCAACTGTCGTCGCGGCAGCTGCATCTCAGCAGTTACTGGCTGGAAAAAAGCAGCTTTTTACTCGTGGCGTTGCTGGGCGTCTGGCTCTGCTGGCGCAACGGCAAAACCCTTTGGCGTGTGTTAAAGCCACGGCCACGTATTTTGCAGCTGCATGCCATCGATCACGCTCATCATGCCAACTGTGGTTGCGGCCATCAGCACGTGCCCGACAGTCAGAAGCTGGCATCGGTGGTTGGCTGGAAAACCGAACTGCTGCTGGTGTTATCGATGGGATTTCGTCCCTGTTCCGGGGCACTGATGATGTTACTGTTCGCTAAGGTGATGGGCGTCTATTACTGGGGGGTGTTGTCCGCGCTGGTGATGGCAGCAGGCACGGCGCTGACCGTCACGGCGATGGCGCTGCTGGTACAGAGCGCCCGCGCGCTGGCAGTGAAGATCAATCGTCAGCCTGCGCGACTTGCCGGCATCGGCCTGCCGCTGCTCGCCCTGAGCGGTGGCCTGCTGTTGGTACTGGCGGGTTGCCTGCTCTGGTTCAGTGCAGAACCGGCGCTATCCGGAGGCCTGAGGCCGTTGTTTCAGCGATAAAAAAAGGCGGAGCATTATGCTCCGCCTTTTTTATGATGCCAGAGATCTTAGCGCTTCAGCGCTTCACTCAGTTCATCGCGCATATTTGCCAGCAGCGCTTTTACGACGCGCGGGTTACCGGCAACGATGTTACCGGACGCAAGATAACCGTGGCCGCCAACAAAGTCAGTGACCAGACCGCCAGCTTCACGCACCAGCAGTTCACCTGCCGCAAAATCCCATGGCTTCAGACCAATCTCAAAATAGCCATCAACGCGGCCAGCGGCAACGTAGGCTAAATCGAGTGCGGCAGAGCCGGTGCGACGGAAGTCAGCACATTGGGTAAATAGCTTGCCAACGATATTGATGAACGGCGTGGCGTGCTGTTTGCTCTTGAACGGGAAGCCGGTCGCCAGGATGGTGCCATCCAGATCGCGAGCGGTGCTGCCACGCAAACGGTAGCCGTTGAGCTGAGCGCCCTGGCCGCGTGAAGAGGTAAAGAGTTCATTGCGCATTGGGTCATAAACCACAGCGACTTCGGTGCGGCCTTTGATGCGCACAGCGATAGAAACAGAGAAGTGGGGCAGACGTTTGATGAAGTTAGTGGTGCCATCCAGTGGATCGATAACCCATTGAACATCCTGATCTTCGCCTGGCAACTCACCGCTTTCTTCGGTGATGATGGTGTGCTGCGGATAAGATTTACGAATCACCTCAATAATCAGGCGTTCAGCGTCGCGGTCAACATTGGTGACGAAGTCATTACTGCCTTTTTGGCTGGCTTCGACAGCGTCCGGAGTTTCGTAATTCTTGGCGATTAAATTGCCGGCCTTGCGCGCAGCGCGCACGGCGATGTTGAGCATCGGATGCATCGGTATCTCTCACTGGATGTTAAAGAACGGGAAAACGGCGCGAAGTATAGCAGCGAGTTCGGGCAAAGTCCTGCTTTTATGTTAGCATTGAGCAATTATATTCCTGACCGTGACTGCTATGCTGCAAAATATACGTATTGTACTGGTTGAAACTTCTCACACCGGCAACATGGGTTCCGTTGCCCGCGCAATGAAAACCATGGGGCTGACGAACCTTTATCTGGTTAATCCGCTGGTCAAGCCTGACTCACAGGCGATCTCTCTGGCGGCGGGCGCCAGCGATGTCATTGGCGATGCAAAAATTGTCGACACGCTGGATGAAGCGATCGCGGGCTGTAGCCTGGTGGTCGGCACCAGTGCGCGTTCGCGCTCGCTGCCGTGGCCAATGCTGGATGCCCGTGAATGCGGCGTGAAAAGCGTTGAAGAGGGCGAACAGGCGCCGGTGGCGCTGGTATTTGGTCGCGAGCGCGTTGGCCTGACCAATGATGAACTGCAAAAGTGTCATTATCATGTCGCGATTCAGGCTAATCCGGAATATAGCTCGCTGAACCTGGCGATGGCCGTACAGATTATCGCCTACGAAGTGCGCATGGCGTGGCTGCAATCGCAGCAGCAGGAGCGTCCGCAGTATGGCGAATCACCGTATCCATTAGTGGACGATCTGGAGCGCTTCTATCAGCACATGGAAAAAATGATGCTGACCAGCGGTTTTATTCGCGAAGGCAATCCTGGACAGGTGATGAGCAAGCTGCGTCGTCTGTTTACGCGTGCGCGTCCTGAACGTGATGAACTGAATATTCTGCGCGGCATGCTGGCCTCATTTGAGAAAAAAACCGGCGATAAATAAGGCGAAAAAACGCGCATAATAGTTGACTGTTTTACCAGGTTAAATAGTTGAGTGTTTTACCAGGGTAAATAGTTGACCAAAACACTCGGGAATGTCAGACTTGCGACCATCTGTTAACTGTTACCCTTCTGATATCCGGAAGATGACTGAGGTTGCTAAGCCATGAGACTGACTTCCAAAGGCCGCTACGCTGTTACCGCTATGCTCGATGTCGCCCTGCATTCCAACGATGGCCCTGTGCCGTTAGCGGACATTTCAGAACGGCAGGGCATTTCGCTGTCGTATCTCGAGCAGCTGTTTTCGCGCCTGCGTAAAAACGGCCTGGTGGCCAGCGTACGGGGACCGGGTGGCGGTTATCTGTTGGGCAAAGAAGCCGCAGCTATCTCAGTGGGTGAAGTGATTACCGCTGTCGATGAGTCGGTTGATGCCACCAAATGTCAGGGTAAAGAAGGATGTCAGGGCGGTGAGCGCTGCTTAACGCACGTCCTGTGGCGCGATTTGAGCGAACGCATCAGTGATTTCCTTAATAACATCAATCTCGCTGAGTTGGTGAATAACAAGGAGATCCTCGACGTTGCCGATCGTCAGGATCATGAAAACCGCCGCTTCCAGAACAGCCGTGTTCAGGAGACGATCAACGTCAACCTGCGCGCCTGATTCACCCTGACCCTCTTCCTCTCTGCCGTTTGCGCAGGGAGGAATAATATGAAGCACCTTATGCGTGCTTGACGGAGTTCAGGAGCAATGAAACTACCCATCTATTTCGATTACGCGGCGACTACGCCGGTCGATCCTCGTGTTGCTGAAAAAATGATGCAGTGCCTGACGCTTGACGGAACCTTTGGTAATCCCGCGTCTCGCTCGCATCGTTATGGCTGGCAGGCAGAAGAGGCGGTTGATGTCGCCCGCAATCAGGTGGCCGATCTTATCGGAGCAGACCCGCGCGAAATCGTGTTCACCTCAGGGGCGACCGAAGCCAATAATCTGGCGATCAAAGGCGCAGCCAGCTTTTATCAAAGCAAGGGCCGGCATATTATTACCAGCCTGACCGAGCATAAAGCGGTGCTGGATACCTGTGAACAGCTGGAGCGTGAAGGTTTCAGCGTAACCTGGCTGACGCCGCAGCCCAATGGGTTGATCGATCTGCAACAGTTGGCCGCTGCCTTCCGCGACGACACGGTGCTGGTCTCGATCATGCACGTTAACAATGAAAGCGGTGTGATTCAGGACATCGCCGCAATAGGCGAAATGTGTCGAGCGCGCGGCGTGCTTTATCATGTTGACGCCACGCAGAGCGTGGGGAAATTGCCGATCGACCTCACTGCGCTGCCGGTAGATTTGATGTCCTTTTCCGCTCACAAAGTCTACGGTCCGAAAGGTATTGGCGCGCTTTATGTGCGTCGCCAGCCGCGTATTCGCCTCGACGCCCAGATTCACGGCGGTGGCCATGAGCGCGGTATGCGTTCCGGCACGCTGCCGGTGCATCAGATCGTTGGCATGGGTGAAGCATATCGCATCGCCAGAGAGACAATGCCGGAAGAGATGGCACGGCTGCGTACACTGCGCGACAGGCTGTGGCAGGGGCTGAGCCAGCTGGAAGCGGTAACGCTTAATGGCGATCTGCAGCACAGCGCTGCCACGGTGCTTAACGTCAGTTTTGGTTATGTTGACGGTGAATCGCTGATCATGGCGCTGAAAGATCTGGCGGTGTCGTCTGGCTCAGCCTGCACCTCGGCCAGCCTTGAACCCTCTTATGTGCTGCGTGCGATGGGGCTGAATGAGGAGCTGGCGCACAGCTCAATCCGTTTTTCTCTGGGTCGTTACAGCAGTGAAGAAGAGATCGATTACGCGATTGCGCTGATTGCGAAATCACTGACGCGTCTGCGTGCGCACTCACCGCAGTGGCAGGCGTGGAAGGCAGGTGAGATCGTCACGCGTTAAGTCATTTTTCGGTGTGCTTAAAAGCCAGCGGTTCTTTACGGAACGCTGGCTTTTTTGATCGCCGTCAGGAAAACCAGAGGTTAATGGTTTGTGTTAATCTGGATAATTAGGCTGTGCAGGCGCAACATAGCGCAGTAAAAAATATCCATGCAACAAGGAGTCATGCGATGACAACAACAATGCCTGTAACGCTGTCAACAGCGGCGGCAGATGCACGCTGGGGCGAAAAAGCCATTCTCAGCAGTAACGATCAGGGAATGACCATCCATATTAGCGGCCACGATGCTGCGGCGACCATTCAGCGCGCCGCGCGCCGTCTTGATGGTCAGGGTATCCGCCATGTCACCCTGAGTGGCGATGAGTGGGATATGGAAAAATGCTGGTCATTCTGGCAGGGCTATCGCGGTGCGAAAGGGGAGCGTCAGGTTAACTGGCCAACCTTCAACGAGCAGGATCAGGCGGAGTTCAGCCGTCGGTTAACCATCATTGACTGGGTACGCAACACCATTAACCTGCCGGCAGAAGAGCTGGGGCCGGAGCAGCTGGCGCAGCGTGCGGTTGACGTAATCCGCGAACAGGGCGGCGATGCGGTAAGCTACCGGATTACCAAAGGCGACGATCTGCGTACGCAGGGCTATATGGGCCTGCACACCGTAGGCCGTGGATCTTCCCGCCAGCCGGTGCTGCTGGCGGTGGATTACAATCCAACTGGCAACGACGACGAACCGGTTTACGCCTGTCTGGTCGGCAAAGGCATCACCTTTGATACCGGCGGTTACAGCCTGAAGCAGAGCGCATTCATGGATTCCATGAAATCGGATATGGGCGGAGCAGCCACGGTCACCGGTGCACTAGCGCTGGCGATTTCGCGTGGTCTGGATAAGCGCGTGAAGCTCTATCTGTGCTGTGCGGACAACATGGTCAGCGGCAACGCCTTCAAGCTGGGCGACATTATTCGCTATCGCAACGGCAAAAGCGTCGAAGTGATGAACACCGATGCGGAAGGACGCCTGGTGCTGGCTGATGGCCTGATCGACGCCAGCGAACAGCATCCACAGCTGCTGATCGATGCGGCAACGTTAACCGGTGCGGCTAAAACGGCGCTGGGCAATGATTATCATGCACTGTTTACCTTCGACGACGTGCTGGCACAGTCGGTCATGGGCAGCGCGGCCAGTGAAAACGAGCCTTTCTGGCGTCTGCCGCTGGCAGAGTTTCATCGCAGCCATTTGCCTTCGAATTTTGCCGATCTGAACAACATCGCCAGTCCGGCGCATGCGGCAGGAGCGAGTAGCGCAGCAGCATTTCTCTCTTACTTTGTTGAGAATTATCAGCAGGGCTGGCTGCATATCGACTGCTCGGCAACCTACCGCAAAGGCGCGGTGGATCAGTGGGCAGCTGGCGCAACCGGCCTTGGCGTGCGCACCATTGCTAACCTGCTGTTGAAGTAACTTTCAGGCGGCTGCGGCCGCTTTATTATTGGATATCACTATGACGCAAAGCACCAATCGTCTGGAAGAGGTCTTAGCGCTGGCAGCAACGGAACCGGCTCATCGGCCGGAGTTTTTCCAGCTGCTGCTGGCGGCGGATGCCTGGCTGCCGGGTGAAAGTACTCAGGCAGAGATGAGCGCAGATACGCCGGTTGATTTACAAAAGTGGGAAAAAGAAGATGGCACGCTGGTGGTGCCCTTTTTTACCTCTGAGCAGGCGATGCAGCAGGCCATTAGCGGTGAACAGGCTTGGGTAAGAATGCCAGTGCGCACGCTGTTTGAAATCACGCAGGGTGAAACGCTGTTTCTCAATCCGAAACTGCCTACCGGCAAAGAGTTTTCGCCACGGGAAATTACCCATCTGTTGGATAAAGAGGGCAGTGCGCTGAGTCAGCAGACGGTGCTGGAAGGGGGCGTTTCTCTGTTGCTGTCTGAGATTGCAGAGCCGCCGGCGCAGATGATTGACTCGCTGACCCAGTTGTTCAGCAAGCATAAACCGGTACGCCGTGCCTGGCTGGCGCAGATCAAAGAAGAGGCTAACCAGCCAGCGAACTTGCTGATCGGTATTGAAGCGGAAAGCGATATTGATAATATCATTCAGGCAGCAGGCAGTGTCGCAACCGATACGCTGCTGGAAGATGAACCGGTAGACATTTGTGAAGTGAAAGAGGGTGAGCGGGGCGTTAGCCACTTTTTTAACGCGCACATCACCCCTTTCTACGAGCGGCGCTGGGGCAGTTTCCTGCGTGATTTTAAAGGCAGTGAGCGTATTCTGTAAAAAAAGGGAAGCACTGCGCTTCCCTTTTTATCATCAATCGGTGGCGATCGGCAGATCGTCGCGGCTTCCCCATTCGCCCCATGAACCGTCATACAACGTGACATCTTTCACGCCCAGAGTTTGCAACGCGAGAATGACCACCACCGCGGTGACGCCGGATCCGCAGCTGGCGACTATCGGACGCGTCAAATCAACCCCAGCCTCGGCAAACAGGGCACGCAGCTCATGTTCTGCTTTCAGCTCGCCTTCACTCACCAGCGAATTCCACGGTACGTTAAGGCTGCCGGGAATGTGTCCGCGATGCAGTCCGGGCCGCGGTTCATCCACTTCGGCATGAAAGCGATTTGCAGCGCGGGCATCGACTAACTGTGCGCTACCTTCATGACTGATCAACAGCACGTCGGTGACACGCTTCACCGGATCCTGTAGCCAGCTGGCAGTAAATTCCGCTTCCGGTAAGGTCACTGGTCCACTGACCAACGGCAGACCCGCTTTTTTCCACGCCTGTAAACCGCCGGCGAGGATAGAGACCTGCGCCACGCCAAAACAGCGCAGCATCCACCAGGCGCGCGGTGCAGAAAAGAGGTTGCCCTCATCGTACACCACTAAATGGCGGTCGCTGCTGATGCCGAGTTCACGCATGGCAACGGCAAAGCTCTCAGCGCGCGGCATCATGTGCGGATAGGGACTGGTATGATCGGAAAGCGCTTCAACGTTGAAAAAGGGTGCATCTGGCAGATGCTCAGCCAGGTATTCAGCGTTCACGTCGCGCGTTTTTTCCAGCCCCGGCGGCAGCATGCGGGCGTCAAGGATCTGCACGTCGCCATTGTGTTGATGTTCTGCCAGCCAGTCAGCTGTTACGAAAAAAGAGGAACTCATTGCGGCCTCATTGTCAGTCGGGTGTGAAAAGAGTGTCGGCGATTCTACCGCGTTGCTCAACTGAAATTCGTGCGTGCCAACCAGCGGGGCGACCCAGGCTGGATAAGGCGGCTTTCAGATTTCGCCCCACTTCTCCCTGCGCAGCCCATGCTGTAGAGTTTGTCAGCCAGCATGGCGCTACGGTGATCGACTTTTTTGAATTAATTCAGGAATTACGGTAGGCATCGGCGGTTAACGCCCCTATAATCGGCGCCATTTTCGGCCGGACACGCCCTTTTAACCGGCTCAACCCGCAAGATCAGACAGAGGTCAACATGACTACAGAACGTACTTTTTCTATTATTAAGCCTAACGCGGTTGCTAAAAACGTTATCGGTGCCATTTTCAATCGTTTTGAAAGCGCTGGCTTCAAAATCGTTGGCAGCAAAATGCTGCACCTGAGCAAAGAGCAGGCGGAAGGTTTTTATGCGGAACATCAGGGCAAACCCTTCTTTGACGGTCTGGTTGAATTCATGACCTCAGGCCCGGTAGTGGTTTCTGTGCTGGAAGGCGAAAATGCCGTTCAGCGTCATCGTGATCTGATGGGCGCAACCAACCCAGCTAACGCGCTGGCAGGTACTCTGCGTGCTGATTACGCTGATAGCTTCACTGAAAACGCGACTCACGGTTCAGACTCTGCTGAGTCTGCAGCCCGCGAAATCGCCTATTTCTTCGGCGAAGGCGAAATCTGCCCACGTACCCGTTAATTCTGCGGATAACGTTAAGCGACGTTTACAAATTAATTAACGCTAAAGCGTCGGCTGACGTGGCATAGCAGTAAAGATGTTTGTACAATCATGCGCCTCCGGTGAGTATGCCTCGCCGGAGGCGCTTTTTTTCCTTTCACATACCGAGCCATAACGTGTAATAACGAGGCCAGAGAATATTATGTCTGAACACATTGTGACGCCTGCGTCCGCTTCCCCCGTGGTTGTTTCTCCTAAACGCGAAAAAATTAACCTGCTCGATTTAAACCGTCAGCAGATGCGCGAGTTTTTCCTTTCTCTGGGAGAGAAACCGTTCCGTGCCGATCAGGTGATGAAATGGATCTATCACTATTGCTGCGACGATATCGATCAGATGACCGATATCAACAAAGTGCTGCGCGGCAAACTGAAGGATCTCACCGAAATCCGTGCGCCTGAAGTGGCGGAAGAGTGGCGGTCGACGGATGGCACAATCAAATGGGCAATTCGCGTCGGCGATCAGCTGGTTGAAACGGTGTATATCCCCGAAGCCGATCGCGCGACCCTGTGCGTTTCCTCACAGGTAGGTTGTGCGCTGGAGTGTAAGTTTTGCTCAACGGCGCAGCAGGGTTTTAACCGTAACCTGCGCGTATCCGAAATCATCGGCCAGGTGTGGCGTGCGGCAAAAATCATTGGTGCGGCAAAAATCACTGGCCAGCGTCCTATCACCAACGTGGTGATGATGGGCATGGGCGAACCGCTGCTTAACCTGAATAACGTTGTTCCAGCGATGGAAATCATGCTGGATGACTTTGGCTTTGGCCTGTCGAAACGTCGCGTTACCTTGTCAACGTCTGGTGTTGTGCCAGCGCTGGACAAGCTGGGCGATATGATCGATGTCGCGCTGGCGATCTCTCTTCATGCACCAAACGATGCCATTCGCGATGACATTGTGCCGATCAACAAAAAGTACAATATCGCCACTTTCCTTGCGGCGGTAGAACGTTATATCGCTAAATCCAACGCCAATCAGGGGCGTGTGACCATCGAATACGTCATGCTGGATCATGTAAATGACAGCACTGATGATGCGCATCAGCTGGCGGAGCTGCTGAAAAACACACCGTGCAAAATCAACCTGATTCCATGGAACCCCTTCCCGGGCGCGCCTTATGGCCGTAGCTCGAACAGCCGTATCGATCGTTTTTCCAAAGTGCTGATGGATTACGGTTTCACTACTATTGTGCGTAAAACGCGTGGCGACGATATCGATGCTGCATGCGGTCAGTTAGCAGGCGAGGTGATCGATCGGACGAAACGCACCCTGCGTCGCAAGATGGCCGGTGAAGCGATATCTGTGAAGGCCCTCTGAAAACCATTTTTTAAGCCGCCGATGCCCAGTGGTTTGCTATAGCTTTTATTGGACCGACGCTAGCATAACGCCTTCATGATCAGGGAGGCGTTATGCATAAAGGACGATTACTCTTTTTGTTGTGGCTATGCTTAGTTGTAAGCGGCTGTGTCCAGAATCAGCATCGGGATGCCGCACAGGCTCGGCTGCAACTGGGACTGGCGTGGCTGGAAATGGCTGATTATGCTGCTGCCGAACGCAACCTGTTGCGGGCACAGGCGGCATCACCGGCTGATTTCCGTGTCCAGTTGGCACTGGCCCGTTTACGGCAGGCGCAAGGCGACCTTGCACAGGCGCGTCATCATTATCAGCAGGCGCGTAACGTTGCGCCAAACGAAGGTCACGTGCTTAACAATTACGGTGCGTTTCTCTGCGGTTTAGGGCAGTATGATGAAGCGCATCAACAGTTTATTCGGGCACGGAAGCTCAATCAGCCAGGCATAAACGCTGACAGTCTGGCTTTGGCGGGTTTTTGCGATCTGCAAAGGGACAAGCTGGACCAGGCAAAACAGCAGTTAACCGCAGCGCTTGATGCCGACAGGCAAAAAAGCGTACCGATGCTGGCCGAAGCCGAAAGGCGATTTGGAAAGCGAGAGTGGGGTAAAACCCGGCTTTTGTTAGATATATATCAACGCAGCCTGCCTGCTTCTGCAGAAAGCCTGTGGTTAGAGATTCGTTTCGCCGCGCTGCATGGCGACATCCTTAACGTGACACGTTATGGTGACCAGCTGGCGCGAAATTTTCCACAATCGATACAGCACCAGCATTTTTTAGCTAATGAATACTGAAGCCACTCAAGAAAAATCAGCAGTAAATTCCACCGGTGAGCGCCTGCGCCTCGCCCGTGAACATATGGGCCTGAGCCAGCAGAATGTTGCTGAACGCCTTTGTCTGAAACTCATCACCGTGCGTGATATTGAGGAAGACAAATCTCCGCCCGATCTGGCCTCCACGTTTTTACGTGGCTACATCCGCTCTTATGCGCGTCTGGTTCATGTCCCAGAGGAAGAGCTTTTGCCAATGATGGCGAAGCAGACGCCAATTCGCGCTGCCAAAGTTGAGCCAATGCAGAGCTTTTCGCTGGGCAAAAGGCGGAAAAAACGCGACGGCTGGTTGATGATTTTCACCTGGCTGGTCCTGTTTGTGGTGGTCGGATTGACCGGCGCCTGGTGGTGGCAGAATCACAAAGCTGCTCAGGACGATCTGGTCTCTTTGTCCGATCAAAACAGCGCATCAGGTGATAACAGTCAGTCAATTCCGCTGACCGATGAGAGCAGCAGTGAAGAGACACCGGCACCAACGCCACCTGATGAAAACAGCGAAGGTGCCGCGCAAACCGGCGCCAATGCTGCGGCTGGCACGGCTACTGATGCGGCGACCAACGCTGCGCCAGCAACCAGCGTACCGTTGAACAACAGCAGCGCAACAGCGCCATCCAATCAGGCTGCGGTGAGTCCTTCCGCACCTGAAAATGGCGCACTGCCTACCAACACCGCTGGCGTAAGTTCGCCAGCGGTTGATCCCAACGCAATGGTGCTGAACTTTTCCGCCGACTGCTGGCTGGAAGTGACCGACTCTGCGGGTAAAAAACTGTTCAGCGGAATGCAACGTAGTGGTGGTAAACTCAGCCTTGCCGGCACCGCGCCTTACCGTGTAAAAATCGGCGCGCCGAGTGCCGTACAGATTCAATATCAGGGTCAACCCGTAGATTTGAGCCGTTTTATCCGTAATAACCAGGTTGCCCGCCTGACGATTGGCGCACAATAACGCCATCTCTGCGTCCCCGGGCAATTGTGGAGAGAGAGACAATGCATAACGAAGCACCCATTATCCGTCGCAAATCAAAACGTATTTACGTCGGCAAGGTGCCGGTGGGCGACGGCGCGCCGATTGCCGTTCAGTCCATGACCAACACCCGCACAACTGATGTTGCCGCCACGGTAGCGCAGATCAAAGCGCTGGAACGCGTTGGCGTTGATATCGTCCGCATCTCTGTTCCAACTATGGATGCCGCCGAAGCGTTTAAACTCATCAAACAGCAGGTCGATGTCCCGCTGGTGGCCGATATTCATTTTGACTATCGTATCGCCCTGAAAGTCGCGGAATATGGCGTCGACTGCCTGCGCATTAACCCAGGCAACATTGGTAACAACGAGCGTATTCGTCAGGTGGTTGACTGCGCGCGTCATTACAACATTCCTATTCGCATCGGCGTCAACGCCGGATCGCTGGAAAAAGATCTGCAGGAAAAGTATGGCGAGCCTACGCCACAGGCCCTGCTGGAATCGGCCATGCGCCACGTTGATCACCTTGATCGTCTTAATTTCGATCAGTTCAAGGTCAGCGTCAAAGCTTCTGATGTCTTCCTCGCCGTAGAATCCTATCGCCTGCTGGCGAAGCAAATTGAGCAACCGCTGCATCTCGGCATTACCGAAGCGGGCGGCGCGCGTGCGGGATCGGTCAAATCAGCGATCGGTCTGGGTCTGCTGCTGGCTGAAGGCATCGGCGATACGCTGCGCATCTCGCTGGCTGCCGATCCGGTGGAGGAGGTGAAGGTAGGCTTTGATATTCTTAAATCACTGCGCATCCGTTCACGCGGCATCAACTTTATTGCCTGCCCAACCTGCTCACGTCAGGAGTTTGATGTCATCGGCACGGTCAACGCGCTGGAACAGCGGCTGGAAGATATCATCACGCCGATGGATGTCTCGATCATCGGTTGTGTGGTGAACGGACCGGGCGAAGCGCTGATTTCCACGCTGGGCGTCACCGGCAGCAATAAGAAAAGCGGTTTTTATGAAGATGGCGTTCGCCAGCGCGAGCGTCTTGATAACCTCGATATGATCGATCAGCTGGAAGCACGTATTCGCGCCAAAGCCGCAATGCTTGATGAGAATCGTCGCATTGATGTGCAGCTGCTGGAAAAGTAAGCCTGCTTCCACGATCAACCTGGGCGTCAACGCCGTGATTAAGGTAAGATGCCCGGGTTTTTTATTTCCTGTTTAACCGCGTTTGCGCGTTAATCAGCAGGCACTCCGCCTGCACAATAATTTGAGAGAGAACCCGTGGCGAAGAATATTCAGGCCATTCGCGGCATGAACGATTATCTGCCTGCCGATACCGTGGTATGGCAGCGCATCGAAGGTATCCTGAAACAGGTGCTGGCCAGTTATGGTTACAGCGAAATCCGGTTACCTCTGGTGGAACAGACGCCGCTTTTCAAGCGCGCTATCGGCGAAGTCACCGATGTCGTTGAAAAAGAGATGTATACCTTTGACGATCGTAATGGCGAAAGCCTGACCCTGCGCCCGGAAGGCACCGCTGGCTGTGTGCGTGCCGGTGTGGAACACGGCCTGCTTTATAATCAGGAGCAGCGCCTGTGGTACATGGGGCCGATGTTCCGTTACGAGCGCCCGCAAAAAGGCCGCTATCGTCAGTTTCATCAGATGGGCGTTGAGGTTTTCGGCCTGCAAGGGCCAGATATTGATGCCGAACTGATCATGATGACCGCCCGCTGGTGGAAAGCGTTGGGCATCGCCGATCACGTCTCTCTCGAACTCAACTCTATCGGCTCACTTGAGGCGCGAGCAGCCTATCGTGATGCGCTGGTCGCCTTCCTTGAGCAACATAAAGATGTGCTTGATGACGACTGTAAGCGCCGCATGTACAGCAACCCTTTACGCGTGCTCGACAGCAAAAATCCTGATGTGCAAACGCTGCTTAACGATGCGCCGACGCTGGCCGATCATCTTGATGACGACTCGCGTACGCATTTCCAAGGCCTGTGCGCCTTGCTTGACGATGCCGGTATCGCTTACACCATTAACCAGCGCCTGGTGCGTGGGCTCGATTACTACAATCGCACCGTGTTTGAATGGGTGACTACCAGCCTGGGTTCACAAGGCACCGTGTGTGGCGGTGGCCGCTATGATGGCCTGGTTGAACAGCTTGGCGGGCGGGCGACGCCAGCCGTTGGTTTTGCGATGGGTATGGAACGTCTGGTGCTGTTGGTTCAGGCGGTGAATCCGGAATTTGAACCGACCCGCATTGTTGATGTCTATGTTATCGCTTCAGGGCAGGGCGTGCAGTCAGCCGCCATGCAGCTGGCTGAAAAACTGCGTGATGCAGCGCCTCAGTTAAAGCTGATGACTAACTTCGGCGGCGGCAATTTCAAAAAACAGTTTGCTCGTGCCGATAAGTGGGGCGCGCGTGTGGCCCTGGTGCTGGGCGAAGATGAAGTGGCAGCCAATCAGGTTGTGGTGAAGGATCTGCGCAACGGCGAGCAGCAAACGCTGGCGCAAAGCGAGTTGGCCACGACGCTGCAGGCCTTACTGGCCTAAGCACAGCGCGGCACCATCACTCAGTGTAAGGAGAAGGATTGCGTGGAAGTCTATAACAACGAAAACGAACAGGTTGATGCGCTGCGTCGTTTTTTTGCCAACAACGGTAAAGCGTTGGCGGTTGGCGTGATTATTGGCATTGGCGCGCTGGCAGGATGGCGCTACTGGACAGGCCATCAGGTCAGCAACAGCGCAGAGATTTCAGCAAACTACCAGAAAGTGACGCAGGCTATGCAGGGCGACCGCCCGCAGACGCTGGAAGCGGTGGCGAAGTTTGCCAGCGAGAATAACAACACTTATGGTGCTCTGGCGGCGCTGGATCTGGCAAAACAGTATGTCGATCAGCAGCAGCTTGATCAGGCAGCTACCCAGTTACAAACCGGCCTGAAAGCGACAAAAGATGAGAATCTGCAGGCGGTGCTGAATTTACGTCTGGCCCGCGTGCAACTACAGCAGAAACAGGCTGAGGCAGCGCTGAAGACCCTTGATGCGGTCAAAGGCGAAGGCTGGAGTGCAATCATTGCAGATATTCGTGGTGAAGCGCTGCTGAGCAAAGGCGACAAGCAGGGCGCGCGTGACGCCTGGAGCAAGGGCATTGCATCGGATGCGTCTCCGGCGTTGAAGCAAATGATGCAGATGAAAATGAATAACTTAGGTTAAGCCATTCAAGAGAGAGCGCATGGAATTACGTAAATACCTGCTGCCCGGACTGATTTCAGTCACCTTACTCAGCGGCTGTTCGCTGTTTAGCGGCGAAGAAGATGTAGTAAAAATGGCCCCGTTGCCAACAGTAGAAAACCAGTTTAATCCGCAGGAAGCGTGGAGCACATCCGTTGGTGATGGCATCGGCGATTTCTACTCAAATCTGCATCCCGCCTGGCAGGATGGCACCGTTTATGCTGCCGATCGTTTTGGCGTGGTAAAGGCGCTTGATGCCAGCAATGGCGAAGAGAAGTGGAAGGTCGATCTCTCTGAGAAAACCGGCTTCTTCTCGAAAAATCATTCTGCCTTACTGTCTGGTGGAATCACCGCAGCAGGTTCACTGCTCTACATTGGCAGTGAGCGCGGCGTGATTTATGCCCTGAACAGCGCGGATGGTTCAATCAACTGGCAAACCAACGTGGCGGGCGAAGCACTGTCCCGCCCGGTAGTCAGTGATGGCCTGGTGCTGGTGCATACCAGCAATGGCATGCTGCAGGGTCTGGATCAGAACAGCGGTGCGGTGAAATGGTCGGTTAACCTTGATATGCCTGCGCTTTCACTGCGCGGTGAATCAGCACCAGCCGTGGCCTTTGGTGGCGCCATCGTGGGTGGAGATAACGGTCGCGTTAGCGCGGTTATTCTTAACCAGGGCCAGCTGATTTGGCAGCAGCGTATTTCCCAGCCGAGCGGCGCGACAGAAATTGATCGCCTGAGCGACGTGGATACTACGCCAGTAATCGTTAATGGCGTGGTTTACGCGCTGGCCTATAACGGTAACCTGACGGCGCTGGATCTGCGTTCCGGCCAGATTCTGTGGAAGCGTGAGATCGGCGGCGTTAAAGATTTGATCGTTGATGCAGGCCGCATTTACCTGATCGATCAGGACGATCGCGTGATCGCCCTGAATGCGGATGGTGGCGTAGCTATCTGGCGTCAAAGCGATCTGCTGCACCGTAACCTGACCTCACCTGTACTGTTTAACGGTTATCTGGTGGTCGGCGACAGCGAAGGTTACCTGCACTGGCTGAATACCACTGATGGCCGTTTTGTGGCTCAGCAGAAGGTTGACAGCTCCGGCTTCCAGAGCGAGCCAGTAGTAGCCAGCGACAAACTGGTTATTCAGTCAAAAGACGGCGAAGTTTACGCGATTACGCGCTAACGTCCGACACGGTTTGGCTTTGTTAACGGCTCCTGATTATCAGGGGCCGTTTCGTTTTTCATCCGGCGTGTTATCCTTAGCGCCTTCAGCCTGAACCAAACCCCTTTCAGGGGCATTATTCCTGCCGATGCTTGCGTTTATCAGTGCCAGATGGCCTGCAACACAGGCACGAAAAGGTATAATTACCGCATTCAGGCAATTAAATTTTAAGTAATGAGGCATTGTTATGGTACCTGTGGTCGCGCTGGTTGGGCGTCCCAACGTGGGAAAATCCACCCTGTTTAACCGTCTTACGCATACGCGAGATGCGCTGGTAGCGGATTTTCCTGGTCTGACACGCGATCGCAAATATGGACGTGCTGAAGTTGAAGGGCGCGACTATATCGTGATCGATACCGGGGGTCTTGACGGCAACGAAGAGGGCGTGGAAACCCGTATGGCGGAGCAGTCGCTATTGGCGATTGAAGAAGCTGATGTGGTGTTGTTTATGGTTGATGCGCGCGCGGGCCTGATGCCTGCGGACAAAGCGATCGCCAAACACCTGCGTTCCCGTCAGAAGGCAACCCTGGTGGTCGCCAACAAAACTGATGGTTTGGATGCGGACGCCGCTATTCTCGATTTCTATTCGCTGGGTCTGGGTGATATCCATTCGATCGCCGCATCACATGGTCGAGGCGTTACCAGCCTGATGGAAACCGTGCTGCTGCCGTGGATCGACAAGGTTGAACCGAAAGAGCTGACCGAAGAGGAAGAGAACGCCGCCTACTGGGCCGATCTGGAAGAGAAAGAGATCGAAGCGGTTGCCAGAGCGGAAGAAGAAGAGGAAGCGTTCGATCCAACCGGTTTGCCAATCAAGCTGGCTATCGTTGGGCGTCCTAACGTCGGTAAATCAACGCTCACTAACCGTATTCTGGGTGAAGATCGCGTTGTGGTCTATGACATGCCGGGCACCACGCGTGACAGCATCTATATTCCGATGGAACGTGACGGCCGCGAGTATATCCTTATCGATACCGCGGGCGTGCGCAAGCGCGGCAAGATCACCGATACCGTCGAAAAGTTCTCGGTAATCAAAACGCTGCAGGCGATCGAAGACGCTAACGTCGTGCTGTTGGTGATCGATGCGCGTGAAGGCATCTCCGATCAGGATCTCTCGTTACTGGGCTTTATTCTCAACAGCGGTCGCTCGCTGGTGATTGTGGTCAACAAATGGGATGGCCTGAGCCAGGAAATCCGCGATGAAGTGAAAGAGACGCTGGATCATCGTCTGGGCTTTATCGATTTTGCCCGCATTCACTTTATCTCTGCCCTGCACGGCAGCGGCGTGGGCAATCTGTTTGAGTCGGTAACCGAAGCCTACGATTGCTCCACCAAACGTATCAACACCTCCATGTTGACGCGCATCATGACCATGGCGGAAGAAGATCATCAGCCCCCGCTGGTGCGTGGACGTCGCGTGAAGCTGAAATATGCCCATGCCGGTGGCTACAATCCGCCTATCGTGGTTATCCATGGCAATCAGGTGAAGGATCTGCCCGATTCCTACAAGCGTTACCTGATGAACTATTTCCGCCGCTCGCTGAACGTAATGGGTACGCCGATTCGTATTCAGTTCAAAGAAGGCGAAAACCCGTTTGCGGGTAAACGTAACCTGCTGACGCCAACGCAGCAGCGTAAACGTAAGCGTCTGCTGTCGCATCTGAAAAAGAACAAAAAGTAACAATCAGGGTCCCGCGGGGCCCTGTTTTTTTATCTGCTGCTTAATTAATCCCCTCGCTCATCCGCCTTACTCAGCTGACTCCACTAAAAGCCTGGCTTTATTTTGTAGCCAAAATGCTATTGCCACGTAATAACGAAGTTATCGATTCACCCTAGTATGAACCAAATGGTACAATATTGATGTCGGGCGGATAGCGCCTATGCTGTGTTATTCCGTGTCGGCACAAAATCTGATTATACCTTTGGTTAACTACTGAAAATGCCCGCGTGCCTTCCCTCCAGGATGGCAGCGTTCGGACGCACTATTTTCACGGAGAATGTTGTTATGGCTGAAACAAAAGCCCGGTCGTCGAAAGGCCTGGCGATATGGTCTGTTTTACTGGGGCTCGTGCTGCTTGCGACCGGGCTCTATTTTGCGATCGGCGGCGGCAAGCTGGTCTCGCTGGGAGGCAGCTGGTACTTCCTGCTGGCTGGCATCGTCACCGTGCTGTCGGCCATTCAATTCTTCCGCATCAGATCGTCTGCGGTGCTGCTGTATGGCCTGGTCTTTATTGGCACGCTGATCTGGGCGCTGCAGGAAGTGGGCATCGATTTTTGGGCGCTGGTTTCTCGCCTGATGGTGCCGGCTGGCCTGTTTATGCTGGCGCTGCTAACCTGGCCTGCGCTGCGTAAGCGTGAAGGCAAAACAGGCAGGGCGGGTATCGCCTGGGGCCTGAGCGCAGTGATTCTGCTCGGCATGCTAACCACGCTGGTGCAGATGTTCCAGCCGCATCCAACTGTCGCCTTTGAGGGCAAAGCGTTGCCGCTGGTGCCGGTAGAGAAGGGCGCAGAGCAGAAAGACTGGGATCACTACGGCAATACGGCAGGTGGCAGTCGCTTCGTGGCGCTTGATCAGATTACCCGCGACAACGTCAAAGATTTGAAAGTGGCCTGGACCTTCCGTACCGGCGACATACCTGAAAGTCCAACCGGCAACGGCGCAGAAGATCAGCAGACGCCATTGCAGGTAGGTAATCGCATCTACCTTTGCACCCCGCATAACAACATCATCGCAGTGGATGCTGACAGCGGTAAAGAGATCTGGAAACGCGAAATCAACGCCAAAGCTGAAGTCTGGCCACGCTGCCGTGGTTTAGCCTACTTTGATGCGCACAAACCCGTTCAGCAGCCTTCTGAGCCTGGCTCAACGCCGGTACCTGCGGCCACGCTGGCGGCCGGTGACAGCTGTCAGCGTCGCCTGTTGATGAACACCATCGATGCACGTCTGATTGCGGTCAACGCCGACAACGGCGAGTTTTGTGAATCGTTTGGCAACAAAGGCATCGTTGATCTGAAAGCGGGTCTGGGTGAAGCCGCCGATCCGAAATATCAGCTGACCTCAGCACCCACGCTGGCAGGCACCACCGTAGTGGTAGGCGGCCGCGTGGCGGATAACGTGCAGACCGATATGCCTGGCGGCGTACTGCGTGGTTTTGATGTCATTACCGGCCAGATGCGTTGGGCATTTGACCCAGGCAATCAGAACCCGAATGCCGCGCTGGAAGCGGGCCAGCACTATGCTCGCAGCACGCCAAACTCGTGGGCGCCGATGTCTTACGATCCGGCCACCAATACGGTGTTCCTGCCGATGGGCAGTTCGTCAGTGGATTTATGGGGCGCGAACCGCACGCCGCTGGATCACAAATATGGCGCCTCGATCCTTGCGCTGGATGCGACTACCGGTAAGGAAAAGTGGGTATATCAGACCGTGCATAACGATCTGTGGGACTTTGATATTCCCATGCAGCCAACGCTGATCGACTTCCCTAACAAAGAGGGCGGCAGCACGCCAGCGGTGGTGTTTGGCACCAAAGCCGGTCAGATCTTTGTGCTGGATCGCCACACCGGCCAGCCGTTGACGGAAGTGAAAGAAGTCCCGGTTAAAAAAGGCAATATCCCAGGCGAACACTATCCGGATACGCAGCCGAAATCGGTGGGTATGCCGCAGATTGGTGCACAAACCCTGAAAGAGTCCGATATGTGGGGAGCGACGCCGTTTGATCAGCTCGCCTGCCGTATCGCTTTTAAAGGCATGCGCTATGACGGTTTATACACGCCGCCAGGCACCGACAAATCACTGAGCTTCCCGGGCTCGCTGGGCGGAATGAACTGGGGCAGCCTGTCAACCGATCCCAACAATCACTACATCTTTGTTAACGATATGCGTCTCGGCCTGTGGGTGCAGATGATTCCGGCGAAAACGGAAGCTATCTCTCGTGGCAGCAACGGCGGTGAAGCGATTAACACCGGTATGGGCGCGGTGCCGTTAAAAGGCACGCCATACGCGGTCAATAAAAACCGTTTTATGTCGCCGCTGGGCATTCCTTGCCAGACGCCGCCGTTCGGCACGCTGACTGCGGTAGACCTGAAAACGCAGAAAGTGGTATGGCAGGTGCCGGTCGGTACCGTGCAGGATACCGGTCCTTTCGGTATTAAAATGCACGCACAGATGCCGGTAGGCATGCCAACGCTGGGCGGTACGCTGGCCACGCAGGGCGGCCTGGTGTTTATCGCCGGTACGCAAGATTACTATCTGCGCGCCTTCGACAGCTCAACCGGTAAAGAGGTGTGGAAAGCACGCCTGCCGGTGGGCAGCCAGGGCGGCCCAATGAGCTACGTTTCGCCAACCACCGGCAAGCAGTACATCCTGATCTCTGCGGGTGGCGCACGCCAGTCGCCGGATCGTGGTGATTACGTGATTGCTTACGCGCTGGATAACTAACGCGCTCAGCAGTGATGACGATAAAGGGGTTTCGCAAAGGAACCCCTTTTTTATGGTCTGCTGTAACAAGAGAAAGTCAGTGTCCTGTAAGCGTAAAGCAAAGCGCAAAGGGAGCCTGCGTCAGAATACTCCCGCTGATGTTCCATGAATAAGAAAAAATCCCCGCATGAACAGTAACTGCAGCTCCTTACCTCTGTTTGGGCATTGCATATACCATCTGTTGTGTGCGCCGAAGTAGTACTGCAGGATTTTAACAGGTAAACAAAGGTCGAAGGTTGCAACCTTCATTTTCCTGGTTTCAATATACAGGATGGCAAGGTATTAACATTGAACATTGAACATTGAACTCGCTCATCTATATCTGGTTGAGATCTTTCTCCCCACGCACTCAATTCCCATGTTAACTGGCGCTCTGCAAGAGCGGACGGCTTTTCAATATATAAAAGATGAACAGTTTTGAACAAGGATATGTGTTACGGAAATGCGGCAATCGAACAATAAAATTCTCAGGCAGGATAGGAGATCTCAGGGTATGAAAGATCAGCAGAAAAGCATGATATTACGGGATTCAAGCGGCGAGTGCCGACTTCCAGGAATATAAATTTAACGTATTATATTCACACGTAGAGGATTTACTAAAAAGTAAACTTTTAGCGATAGTCGTAGATTGGCTAAATATCCTCAGTATGAGAGTGGTATGGATGTTAATATAAAATATGAAGTGAACTGTTGATGATAGTTATTATATGGATGGCGTGAAGGTAATCTTCAAATTACCACGATACAAACCGGGATTTTTTTCAATGGTAAATATCTGGTCGGTTATTATTTTTAAGGGTGTTGGCGTACAATATACAGATTGTGGAATATTTGGTAAGAAGACTTCTCTGCTATTGCTGCCATCTATACCATGAAGCTCTACGGTTTCATTATTATTTAGTGTGATAGAGTTTCCATTATAGGTTAGCTGGGCACGGTAATCGATTCTCATATTGCCGGAAGTAGTAGGGACGCCTGATTTAACAATGGAAAAGTGACCATTTTTCCTGCCATTGAAACGCATTTCATCAGTAAGGGTAATCTCATAAGAACGACTTTGCGCATTAAAACCATCATATAAACACATATCCAGATTTGCCTCGCCTGAAAGCATCTGACCTCTGTCCGTAGGCTTTACTTGCAGAGCAAGATCAACTGTTGGCGTGGCAGAGTGAAATTCCGGAAAATAAGCAGTAATATTGTTGATATCAGACACTTTCAATATAATATTTGCTCTCCATGTGGCAATTTTTTGATTTGGATTATACTGCATTGAGTTAAGAAGTAAATTTCCCTCCCAAATGCCGCCGGTGGGGATTTTTGCTAATTCTGAGGGGCTAATATAAGCGCTCATTACCACCTCCGGTGCATACACTCTTGGAGCTGTTTCACACCAGCGCGTTGTACTTTGCCGAATGTCGCCAACGCCATAGGCAGAATACTCACCACATTTTTCAGTGGCTGGAATAAACTTGCTTTCCCGATATGCCATAACATTGAGCATGACAACGCGATTGCTTTTTTTTTCAAAAAAATTAAGCTGTATTGGTTTGTGACCTTCGATTCGCCCACGATAAATTGTAGTCGAACATGCTCCGCTGTTGTAACTTGTCGTAGACTGGCATACCCAATAGTTATCGCCATAACGCGTTGCATTTTGTGTATCGTAGCCTGATGTCTGACGTTGCCAGAGGTGTATTGGCGTGGTGGGCAAATTTGATCTGTCAAAATTCTGTACGCTATTTATAGTTTGATCCTGAGGTGGCATGACAATAGCTTTAACGATGAATGGAAAAAATACATTTGATAATAAAAAGACGTTTTTTATGAAACCCAGCTTCATGATCAATGACCTTTTAGATTAATTAATTTTTCTGTTTTTTATGATTTCAGTAGGGGAGGTAATAGAGAGAATCTTGGGGCTGCTTTCCTATGCCATTGTTTTTCCTGCGCAATAAAAAATAAGAAATTTGGTGGTTTTTTTAAACGCACTTATACAAAGCGACTAAAAAAAAAGAAACTTAACATCTATAAATAAAATTATTTTTTCCTGGTTATTTACAGTAAGGGCTGATGAGGTTTTCTGTGCCAGAAATATTGAGAATGAAAAGAATAAATATCATCGGACATTGTCAATCGGAGAGGGAAATATTAAAAACAGCCATGGATTACACAAACTACCTTACTGTTGACGGAAAATGCGTGCTGCGCGCAGCACGCAGCGTCAACACTCGCCTTCTCGCCAGAGATGTTCCAGCTCCGGCGGTGCCAGCTGTTCCGGTATCAGAATCACAATATCGCCGCTCTGCCGATCGGTTTCATAGCTGATCTGAATGCGAAAATAGCGCTGATCGCCACGGCCTGCCGGATTATTCTCGCCCGGCGGTGCGCCCAGCGGCATCGCCTTTTTCAGAATGTCGCAGACCTGTTCCCGACGGGGAGCGGGTAACTGCGCCAGGGCAAAACGGCGTTCGCCCGCCAGTTTCGGAATCCAGGCGACGCCACCTTCGCGCGCCAAATCGATCACCGCATCCTCCGTCAGTTCCGGCAGCTCTTTCATGATAAGACACCCACATCCTGCCACGCTTTTTCAATCGCATCCGCCACCGATTTATTAAAGCGTTTTTGCCCGTGCTGAATGGTCAGCTGTGCAAAGGTTTTAAAGTCAGCGTTTTGCGGCAGCGATTTATCGCACACCGTATCGTACCAGGCGTAACCCGCCAGTTCCCATGCGTAGCCGCCCAGCGCGGTCGCCGCGAGATAAAAGGCGCGATTAGGAATGCCTGAATTGAGATGAACGCCACCGTTGTCGTCGCGCGTCTGGATATAATCGCGCATATGGGCGGGCTGCGGATCTTTGCCCAGCATCGGATCGTCATAGGCGGTACCGGGCTCTGACATTGAGCGCAGTCCGCGTCCGTTAATGCCTTCGGCTAACAGCCCTTCGCCGATCAGCCAGTCGGCCTGATCGGCTGTCTGTTGCAGATGAAACTGTTTTACCAGCGAGCCGAAGACGTCAGAGAGCGACTCATTAAGCGCGCCCGCCTGCTCAAAGTAAATCAGCCCCGCTTCGGTTTCGGTGACGCCATGCGCCAGCTCGTGAGCCACAACGTCGATCGCAATGGTAAAACGGTTAAAGATTTCACCGTCGCCATCACCAAAAACCATCTGCTGACCGTTCCAGAAGGCGTTTTGATAATCCTTCTCGTAATGAACCGTACCCAGCAGCGCCAGCCCCTGATTATCCAGCGAGTTGCGCTTGTAGGTGCGCCAGAAGAAATCGTAGGTGACGCCGAGATAGTTCCAGGCCTCTTCTGCGGCAACATCATTGTTACCGGGCTGGCCCTCTTTGCGCACCAGCGTGCCAGGCAGATTATTGCTGTTTTGCGCATCATAGATTTCACGCTCAACGTGGCCAGCGGTCGCCGTGTGTGGTGCCGAAGGTTTTTGCCAGGTTTCGGCCATCAGATGCTGCACATGGGTCAGGGTTCGGCGCGCATAATCTTTTTGCGGGCCGGAACCGTTATCGATGATTTTGCGCAGAATGTAAGGGGGGATCACTGCATAAGGCATACCATGCTTCCTGGTTCATTAAGAGTGTCCAAAAAGTATAGTGTGCGCTGGCCGGGTTTGCCGATTCGTTGCTCAGGATTTATCCGCATGAATGTCGGTGATCTGGCTTTCAATCCAGCCATCATCCAGCCGGGTTTTGAGCGTCTCGCCGCGCTGTAGCTGGCTGGTTTTTTTCACCACGTTGCCGTCTGCTGCCGTTGTCACGCTGAAGCCACGCGCCAGCGTTGCCAGCGGACTGACCGCTTCCAGCTGGGCGGCACGCACGCCAAAGCGCTGTTTGTCGCGGTTAAGCTGCTGAAATACCGCCTGCTGCAAGCGATAATGCCACTGTTGCAGTTGCTGCTGCGCACGGTGCAAACGCGCTTCAGGCTGCTGCTGTGCCAGGCGCTGGGTAAGCCGATCCTGAGTGCGCGTTGCCTGGCGCAGCTGCAGCTGTATCGCATCGTCCAGGCGGCGCTGTAAGCGAAACAGCGTGGTTTGCTGACGGGCCAGCCGTAACTGGGGATGCTGCTGCTGCAGACGATGATGCAGGCGTGACCAGGCGCGCTGCTGCTGTGCCAGATAATAGTCCATTGCCATTTCCATGCGCTGCTGCTGGGATTGCAGCTGCCGCAGCAGTTCAATCTGATTACGGCTGACCAGCTCGGCGGCGGCGGAAGGCGTAGGCGCGCGTAAATCGGCAACAAAATCAGCGATCGTGACGTCGGTTTCATGGCCGACTGCGCTAACGATAGGAATACGGCTGGCAAAAATAGCCCGCGCAACCCGCTCATCGTTGAAGCTCCACAAATCTTCCAGCGAACCGCCGCCACGGCCAACAATCAGCACGTCGCATTCCGCTCGCTGGTTCGCGATTTCAATGGCGCGCACAATGGCCGCTGGCGCATCCTGACCCTGCACCGGCGTGGGATAGATAACTACCGGCAATGAGGGATCACGACGATGCAGCACACGCAGCACGTCGTGCAGCGCCGCACCGGTTGATGAGGTAATCACGCCAACCTGCTGCGCCGGGTCGGGCAGCGGCTGTTTATGCATTTGCTCAAACAAGCCTTCCGCCGCCAGACGCATTTTTAGCTGCTCAAACTGCTGCTGCAGCAAACCGTCACCGGCGGGCTGCATGCTCTCGGCAATCAGCTGATAATCGCCGCGTGGCTCATACAGAGTGATGGTGGCGCGCACCAACACCTGCTGACCATTTTGCGGCCGAAAGGTGACGCGGCGGTTGCTGTTGCGGAACATCGCACAACGCACCTGTGCGCCGTCATCCTTAAGGGTGAAATACCAGTGGCCGGAAGAGGGTTGTGAAAAGTTGGAGATCTCAGCGCTCAGCCAGATCTGTCCCATTTCCATTTCCAGCAGTTTTCGCACCGTGGTATTCAGGCGGCTAACGGTAAAAATATTGGCGTTCGGCAGTGGCGGCATGTGACAGAGATCAAATTTTAAATCAGCGGGTTAATCCATTGATACTACATGGCTGTAAGTTGGGATCAAGGGTTTTTCGGAAAAAGTACTGGAGGCAATCGTTTTCGGCCTGTATAATGCCGCGGCAATATTTTATCTGTTCTCATTCACCTTCAGGTCGAGATATTGCCATGCTACGAATCGCTAAAGAAGCCCTAACATTCGACGACGTTCTGCTCGTTCCTGCCCACTCTACCGTGCTGCCAAACACAGCCGATCTCAGTACCCAACTGACGAAAAATATTCGTCTCAACATCCCTATGCTTTCTGCTGCAATGGACACCGTGACCGAAGCGGGTCTGGCTATTGCGCTGGCGCAAGAGGGTGGGCTGGGCTTTATTCACAAAAATATGTCGATTGAGCGCCAGGCGGACGAAGTTCGCAAGGTGAAGAAACATGAAAGCGGTGTGGTCACCGATCCACAAACCGTGCTGCCAACTACCACGCTGGCAGAAGTTCAGCTGCTCACCGATCGCAACGGCTTTGCCGGTTATCCGGTGGTCAACGGCAACAACGAACTGGTGGGCATTATCACGGGTCGTGATGTGCGCTTCGTGACCGATCAGTCTCTGCCGGTTTCCGCCGTGATGACGCCAAAAGAGCGTCTGGTCACGGTGAAAGAGGGTGAAGCACGCGAAGTGGTGCTGCACAAAATGCACGAAAAGCGCGTGGAAAAAGCGCTGGTGGTTGACGAAAGTTTCCATCTGCTCGGCATGATCACCGTAAAAGACTTCCAGAAAGCGGAACGCAAGCCTAACGCCTGTAAAGATGCGCACGGTCGTTTACGCGTCGGCGCGGCAGTCGGTGCCGGAGCGGGCAACGAAGAGCGTGTGGACGCGCTGGTTGCGGCAGGCGTTGATGTGCTGCTGATCGACTCCTCACACGGCCATTCTGAAGGCGTACTGACTCGCATCCGTGAAACCCGTGCTAAATATCCCGATCTCGAAATCGTTGGCGGCAACGTGGCCACCGGCGCGGGCGCACTGGCGTTGGTTGAAGCGGGCGTGAGCGCGGTGAAAGTGGGTATCGGTCCGGGTTCCATCTGTACCACCCGCATCGTGACCGGCGTGGGCGTTCCGCAGATTACCGCGGTATCGGATGCGGTTGCCGCGCTGGAAGGCACCGGCATTCCGGTTATCGCCGATGGCGGCATTCGATTCTCAGGTGATATCGCCAAAGCGATTGCAGCGGGCGCGGCCTGCGTAATGGTAGGCTCCATGCTGGCAGGTACCGAAGAATCGCCAGGTGAAATTGAGCTCTATCAGGGCCGTTCATTCAAATCCTATCGCGGCATGGGTTCCCTGGGCGCGATGTCCAAAGGCTCATCCGATCGCTACTTCCAGACCGATAACGCCGCAGACAAGCTGGTGCCGGAAGGCATTGAAGGCCGTGTGGCCTACAAAGGCCGTCTGAAAGAGATCGTGCATCAGCAGATGGGCGGATTGCGTTCCTGTATGGGCCTGACCGGCTGTGGTACGATTGATGAACTGCGTACCAAAGCGGAATTCGTCCGCATCAGCGGAGCCGGAATCTCTGAAAGCCACGTTCACGACGTGACCATCACCAAAGAATCTCCGAACTACCGCATGGGATCCTAATCCTCATGGTTACGCCCGGCTCAGGCCGGGCTTTTCACTTTTGTACTGTGTAATCTATCGCCTGGAAACGCCTTAATGACGACGGAAAATATTCATAAACATCGCATACTGATCCTTGATTTTGGTTCGCAGTATACGCAGCTGGTTGCGCGCCGCGTGCGCGAGCTGGGCGTCTACTGTGAGCTGTGGGCATGGGATGTCACCGAAGAGCAGATCCGCCAGTTCAATCCGAACGGCATCATTTTGTCCGGTGGCCCGGAAAGCACCACCGAGCTGGACAGCCCACGCGCACCGGATTACGTGTTTACCGCCGGCGTACCGGTGCTGGGTGTGTGCTACGGCATGCAAACCATGGCTATTCAGCTGGGTGGACACGTTCAGGGCTCCAGCGAGCGTGAATTTGGTTATGCTCAGGTTGAAGTCACCACCGAAAGCGCACTGGTACGCGGTATCGAAGACGCCATCAGCGTCAACGGCAAGCCGCTGCTGGATGTCTGGATGAGCCACGGCGATAAAGTCACCGCCATTCCCGATGATTTCGTGACCGTTGCCAGCACTGAAACCTGTCCGTTTGCCATTATGGCCAACGAAGAGAAGCGTTTTTACGGCGTGCAGTTTCACCCGGAAGTGACGCATACCCGTCAGGGCCTGCGTATGCTGGAGCGGTTTGTGCTGGATATCTGTCAGTGCGAAGCGTTGTGGACGCCAGCGAAAATCATCGAAGATGCGGTTGAGCGTCTGCGTGAGCAGATTGGCAATGACAAGGTGATCCTGGGTCTGTCTGGCGGCGTGGATTCCTCGGTCACCGCCATGCTGCTGCATCGCGCCATCGGCGATCGCCTGACCTGCGTGTTCGTGGATAACGGCCTGCTGCGTCTGAACGAAGCGGAGCAGGTGCTGGAGATGTTTGGCGATCATTTCGGTCTGAACATCGTTCATGTACCAGCAGAAGCGCGCTTCCTTGATGCGCTGGCAGGCATTGATGAGCCGGAAGCCAAGCGTAAAACCATTGGCCGCGTCTTTATCGAAGTCTTTGATCAGCAAGCGACCAGCATCACCGACGTGAAGTGGCTGGCGCAGGGCACCATCTATCCTGATGTGATTGAATCCGCCGCTTCTGCCACCGGTAAAGCGCACGTGATCAAGTCACACCACAACGTCGGTGGCCTGCCGAAAGAGATGAAGCTGGGCCTGGTTGAGCCGCTGAAAGAGCTGTTTAAAGATGAAGTGCGTAAAATTGGTCTTGAGCTCGGTCTGCCTTACGACATGCTTTATCGCCATCCTTTCCCGGGTCCGGGTCTGGGTGTGCGCGTGCTGGGCGAGGTGAAGAAAGAGTATTGCGATCTGCTGCGTCGCGCCGATCACATTTTCATTGAAGAGCTGCGCAAAGCCGATCTCTATAACAAAGTCAGTCAGGCCTTTACCGTGTTCCTGCCGGTGCGTTCGGTCGGCGTAATGGGCGATGGCCGTAAATATGACTGGGTGGTCTCGCTGCGAGCGGTGGAAACCATCGACTTCATGACCGCGCACTGGGCGCATCTGCCGTATGATTTTCTCGGCCGTGTGTCAAACCGCATCATCAATGAAGTGAACGGCATCTCCCGCGTGGTATACGATATTTCAGGCAAACCGCCAGCCACGATCGAGTGGGAATAACTCACTGCCCGTAAGGGCTGATTCGCTCTGCCTGCTGCTATCGCCAGTTAACTCGTTAGGTTAACTGGCGATTTTTCTTTTTATTCATCAGGACCCCTGTATGTTTTCACTCAAAGTGTGCGCGCTCACTTTTCTTTGCATTTTGCTGCTGTCGCTGGGTGCCAGCCTGGCGCAGGCGAATCGCGATGCCGACGGCAACAGCGGTGGTGGCTGGTGGTCAGCCCGCCGTGATTCTGCTGGACTGGCGCCTGACCCGCGGCAGAACGCGGCGGAAGCGATCGTGCAGGTGTACGCGGCGCCGACCTACGGCTGGAAAGGCCGGGTGGCAGTGCATCCGTGGATTATCTTCAAACGTGCCGGAGAGACGCGCTATCGTCGTTTTGAGGTCATCAGCTGGGGCAGCGGTGACAAGGTCCGTCTGAACAGCAATGAACCGGATGGTTACTGGTATGGTGCAAAACCGCGACTGCTGGTGGAGCATCGCGGCGCAGAGGCGGAGGCGATGATCCCGCACATCATGGCGGCGATCCAGTCCTATCCGTGGCCCAACACCTATCGCGCATGGCCGGGTCCCAACAGCAACACCTTTATCGCCCACATTGGCCGTGAAGTGCCCGAGCTGAAGCTGGATCTGCCCGCTAATGCGTTGGGTAAAGATTATCGCTCACTGCTGCATCCGATTGGCCTGCCGCCGTCAGGGCGCGGTCTGCAGGTGTCGCTGCTGGGTGTGCTGGGCGTAACGGTTGGCGCGGAAGAGGGCTTTGAACTGAACGTGCTGGGATTAAACATGGGCATCGACTTTACGCCGTTGCGGCTGCGCTTGCCGTTTGTTGGCGGCATCGGCGGAGACAATCTGCAGAAAGATAAGCCGTAGCGTCGCGCTGGCTCCGTGCGGAGCCAGCCAGAGAATTAATGCAGCAGAAACAGCGTGGCGAGGCTGAGAAAAATAAAGAAGCCGCCGGTATCGGTCAGCGCGGTGATCAGCACGCTGGAGCCCACCGCCGGATCGCGGCCAAATTTGGTCATCAGCAGCGGAATCAGCACGCCCATTAGCGCCGCCAGCAGCAGGTTAAGCACCATCGCCAGCATCATCACGCCGCCCAGCGCCGGGTTGTCATACATCAGCCAGGTGACGCTGCCCATAATCCCGCCCCAGAAAATGCCGTTGATCAGGGCCACGCCTAATTCGCGCACAATGAGAAAGGAGAAATTGCCTGGTTCAACCTGCCGCAGCGCCAGCGCGCGCACAATCATGGTGATGGTTTGATTGCCGGTGTTGCCACCGATACCGGCAACAATCGGCATCAGCGCCGCCAGCGCAACCAGCTGCGAAATGGTGCTCTCAAACATGCCAATCACCCGCGAGGCGACAAAGGCGGTACAAAGATTCACCGCCAGCCACGCCCAGCGCGTTTTTACCGCTTTACGCACCGGCGCAAACACATCCTCTTCCTGGCTGATCCCGCCCATTTTACGGATGTTGCTTTCGCTCTCTTCGTTGACCAAATCCACCACGTCTTCAATGGTCACACGACCAATCAGCTTGCCGGCATCGTCAATCACTGCCGCAGAAATCAGGTTATAACGTTCAAAGGCGCCCGCGGCATCTTCCGCTTTATCGTTGAGGCGAAAGGTGGTCGGCAGATCGTTCATCACCTCATAAACCGGCATTTCCGGACGATTTAACAGAATATCAGTCAGCGGCAGCTCGCCCAGAAGCTGATTATTGCGATCGGTGACGAACAGCTTATCAGTGCCGTCAGGAATGCTTTTTTTCTGCCGCAGAAAGCGCTGTACGGTCGCCAGCGTCACATCGGCGCGCACGGTGATAAAGTTGAAATCCATGATGCGGCCGACGCGGTCGCGATCAAAATGCACCACGTTGAGCACGTGCGCGCGCTGCGACGGCTCCATAGTGGTGAGCAGACGGCCGGTGAGATCGCGCGGCAGATAGCGCGCCAGATAAGCCTGATCGTCAATATCCAGCGGCTCAATTGCCAGCAGGATATCTTTGTCGCTCATCTCTTCGGTAAGGCTCTCCCAGACGGTTTCTGACGCTTCGACCAGCACGCGGCCGCGGCGATTAGCCGGGATCAGTCGCCAGAGTGCCTGACGCTCCTCTTCCGGTAACGCCTCGAGGATATCGGCGAGATCCGCCGCGTGCAGCAGGTTGATGCTTTGCTGTAACTGCTGACGATATTTTTCATGTTGCTGCTGCTGCCCGCTTTTTTTGTCATAGGGCTTGTCGAGCAGCGCATCGACAAAATCGTGCTGATTAAGCAGCAGCGTCAGAATACGGCCACGAATTTCACTGAGCTGTTGCGCGTGGGAAACAGACATAACGCATTCCTTGTGTCTGGAGGCAAGGTCGAAGTGTAGCGGCTGGCTGCAAAAAGGCAGAGAAAACCGCGTGTTGACCAAAAAGTCACACGGAAGGCTACCACATAAAGTGCGGGATAAGTTATTGGTTAAGCGGCGTCGTTATACCAGATGTTGCAGGCAGCGTTTGCTGTTGCTGATAATGCTCAAGGGCGGCAGGAATAAGGAAAATCAGGCGACCAAAAAGGATAAGAAAGCTGATCAGTAACACGATACGGGTCATGGTACTGGTTTTCTGACGTCTTCGCAGAGGTAGGGCGTTGTTCACGCAGGGTGTCCTGTTTAAGACCCGATAGTGGGCTGAGATATTTAGACATATCGCGGTGAGCAGGTCAATAAGTGAGCGTGCTAACGGATAAAAATTTTAGCGGCCGCCCGCACAATGAGGCGGCCAAAAATCAATAAGAAGCTTTTTGCGCCAGCAGGGTGGCAAAACGCAGCTTGAGCCGGTTGCCGTGTTCATCCACCCGGTGCAGTTCACCGACGTGCTCGTTATATTTTTCGATATGCCAGTTGCGGTAATAGTCGCTGAGTTCACCCGATTTGAAGGCAAACGGGAAGAGATCGGCACTGGGATAATCAGCGGTGTCCATGGCTGCAACGATCAGGTTGTAGCCATATTTCACCGTGCTGGCCTGCATATCGGCAATCAGCTGCGGTACTGCGGCAGGCTGCAGAAACATCATGACCACGGTGGAAAAGACAAAATCATAGGCGCCGTTAAAACGTATCACGTTCAGATCCTGCTCTTCCACCGTAATGCCCTGCAGCTGTTCTTCGGCAATTATTGCGCGCAGCTGCACCAGGCTGTCAGGATTATTATCCCAGGCGGTAACGTTGAAGCCTTTGCTGTTGAGCAGCAGCGTATTACGGCCGCGACCACAACCAATATCCAGCACCTTGCCCACGCGCAGCCTTGGCAGCGCGGCGATCACTTCGGAGTGGGGCGGGGTGAGCTGATATTTCTCGCTAAAATAGTGTTCAGGGTAAGTCTTGAGCATGATGACCTTATCTTTTCATGCGGCGGTGACGCATCACCGCCGGTTAAATCACGCGTTTTCTTCCTGCAACATCAGCTTCCAGCCGGTGACATCCTGCCAGTACGCCTGCTCACGTTCCAGGTCGAGCTGCACCAGATTATTCTGGCTGAGATAGCCCGCCGGAAAGGTCAGCGTCCAGTGCCCATCATCGGTGGTCAGCAACAGCGATTCCGGCTTTGAGGTAGCCTGGCGCTGGTTATTCAACAGCGTGCCGAGGCGCAGCAGAAAGATCAGCGGCAGAAACTGCTTCTTCTTAAACAGCGTAAAGCGTGGCATCTCTTCCAGCTTCACCGCTTTGCGATGATAGCGTACCAGCGACGCCAGCAGCAGCTGTTGATCCTGGTTAAAGCCTGGCATGTTGGAGTGCTGAAGGATATAGGCCGAATGCCGCTGCAGGCCGCTGTGGTTAATGGTCAGCCCCACTTCGTGCAGCATGGCGGCCCATTTCAGCAGCGCTGCCAGCTGTGGATTGGCCAGCTTGCTGTTCTGATCTTTCCACTGCAAATAGAGCTGCTCGGTGGTTTCCAGCACGCGTCGCGCCTGATCGCTGTCGATAGCGTAGTGGTTAGCCAGGCTTTGCGCGGTGCGGCTGCGAATATCCTGATGACGAAAACGGCCTTCCATCTCATACAGCACGCCTTCACGCAGCGCGCCGTCAGAGAGTCGCAGCTCGCGAATCGCCAGCGCGTCAAACACGCCACACAGAATCGCCAGACCGGGCACAAATACCCCTTTGCGCTCTTCAGACAGACCCGGCAGGCTCAGCGCATCAAAAGATTTATATTTGATCACTTCGTCATACAGCATCTGTAGCCGTTCTACGGTAATCAGCTTGTCTTTTTCACCCATTGCCAGCAGCACTTCACACGCTGCCTTAATGGTGCCGGAGGCGCCAAGCGCATACTGCCAGCCAAGCAGGCGATACTGCCACGCCAGCGTTTCAAGCTTTTGTGTTGCCGCAAGGCGGGCACGACGGAAGTTCTCTTTGCTGATCTCACCGCGCGGGAAATAGAGCTGCGCGAAACTGACGCAGCCCATACGGCGGCTTTCGACCAGCTTTGGCTCAAAATCTTCGCCGATCACCAGTTCGGTGGAGCCGCCGCCGATATCGATCACCAGCTTACGGCCTTTTTCTGGCTGCGTGTGCTCAACGCCCATAAAGATCAGCCGAGCCTCTTCGTGGCCGGAGATCACCTCGATCGGATAGGGAATCACTTCGGCGGCACGCTGTAAAAATGCTTCGGCGTTGCTCGCCTGACGCAGCGTGTGCGTACCCACGATAGTGACGTTGGCGGCGCTGAAACCCTGCAACCGCTCGGCAAACAGCGCCAGGCAGCTCAGTCCGCGCTCCATCGCCTCTTCGCTCAGGACGTTATCTGCGCCCAGCCCATCGGCGAGATGCACCCGCTGCTTCAGGCGACCCAGCACCTGCATGGCGCCGTCGACTACCCGGGCAATGACCATATGGAAACTGTTGGATCCGAGATCGATAGCCGCGAATTCTTGTGGTCGGGGCGTGCTCTTCTGAGAAATTGGCATAGGGTCTATTCAGGTTGTTCCAGAGTTTTGATGTAATCGTAAATGGCCAACTGTGAGCGCACTTTACGGCGGTTGCCGCGCTGCACATGCCGATTACTCAGTTCTTTATCGACGATGCGTGCCTTTACGGTATCACTGAACAGGATGGCAATAATATCCTGTATGCGCTGTTTCAGAACAGGGTCAAGGATGGCCACCGCCACTTCGATACGGTGATCGATGTTGCGCGTCATCCAGTCTGCCGATGACAGGAACACTTTTTTATCGCCGCCGTTTTCAAAAATATAGACACGGTCATGCTCCAGATAGCGGTCAACGATACTGATAACACGGATGTTTTCGCTGATCCCTTCAAGATCCGGAATCAGCGAACACATGCCGCGCACCAGCAGGTTCACCCTCACGCCAACGCTGGATGCGGTGTAGAGCCGGTCGACCAATCCCTTGTCCACCAGATTGTTAATTTTCAGCGTAATGCCAGCCGGGATTTTGTTCTGCGCGTTGGCAATTTCCTGATCGATCAGCTGATAAAGCATGCGACGCGAGTTCTGCGGCGACACCATCAGATGATCAAAGGTCACCGGCCGATAAGGGTTTTCGATAAAGTTAAACACCCGGCGGACTTCGTTAGTGATACGCGCATCGGCGGTCAACAGCGAATAGTCGGTATAGATACGGGCGGTTTTTTCATTAAAGTTGCCGGTGCCGATATGGGCATAGCGCACCACCTCATCGCCTTCGCGGCGCGATACCAGAAACAGCTTGGCGTGAATTTTCAGCCCCGGCGCCGAGAAGATGACGTGTACGCCCGCTTCGGTCAGGCGCTTCGCCCAGTGAATGTTCGCTTCCTCATCAAAACGCGCCTGCAGCTCTACCACCACGGTGACTTTTTTGCCGTTATAGGCCGCGTGGATCATCGCGTCGATGATGCGCGAGTTCTTCGCTACGCGATAAATATTGATTTTGATCGCCAGTACGCTGGGATCAAACGAGGCCTGGCGCAACAGCTCCAGCACGTGCTCAAAGGTGTGATAAGGGTAATAGAGCAGGATGTCGCGATTACGGATCGCATCAAAGCCGTTACGGAAGCCATCAAAGCCGATATGGCGAATCTGCGGCAGCGGCTTGTTAACCAAATTGCTTTTGCCGACGTTGGGGAAGCTGATGAAGTCTTTAAAGTTGTGGTAACGGCCGCCGGGAATCACCGAATCGTAATTGGAGATGCTGAATTTTTCGCGCAGCATCTCAACCATCACGTTGGGCATATCGCGCTGGTAAACAAAACGTACCGGTTCGGCGGTCAGGCGCTGCTTCAGGCTGGATGACATCAGCTCCAGCAGGCTCGATTCCATTTCGGTGACCAGATCATATTCCGCATCACGCGTCATTTTCATTGAATAGGCGTTCAGCGCGTCATAATCGAAAAAGCCTTTGAAGATATCATCGAGGCAATAACGCAGGATGTTATCCAGCAGAATCATTGGCTTGCGGCGGCGCGGCGATTCCGCAGGCAGGTTAACAAAGCGCGGCACCTTATCGGAAGGAATCTCCAGCAGCGCATACTGAATATCGTCGCCGCGGATAATTTCCACTGCCAGATAGGTGTAATCGTCCTTAAGGAATTCAGTCAGTTCGGTTTCGCGATTAACCAGAATGGGCGTCACGTGCTGACGCAGTTCGTGCTTAAAATAGTGGCGCAACCAGCTCTGCTGATTGGGCGAAAGTTGACGCTCGTTGATCAGGAAGATCTGATTACGCGCCATCTCCAGCAGCAGATCGTTATACAGGCTGTCAAACTCAAGGTCCGCTTTGATCACGCGCTGCTGAATTTTTTTGATCAAATGGCGATGTGAACTGGCGGAACCCTGCTCTTCGCCGATTAAAATGCGCCGCTTCAGATCGGCAAAGCGCACCTTATAAAATTCATCAAGATTGTTGGAGTAAATCCCTAAAAAGCGCATACGCTCAATTAAAGGGTTAATTTTATCGGCGGCTTCCTGTAATACGCGTTCGTTAAAAGCCAACCAGCTTAGTTCTTTTTCGATGTACAGCTTTTCCTGACCCATTGTTACTCCGTTCAATAAAATGAGGGCACGGCAAAGTGTCCACGATCATTATGGCGAGAGTATGGCAGTAATGTCCAACGGCAACGGTTGTCATATCAAGCAGCTACGGGCAACATAGCGCTTTCCACTCTTCGGGTCAGTTTCAGGCATGATTGAAAACCGTATTCCTGTCCATTTCAGCGATCGTCGTCGTCGCAACATCGACCGTCTGGTTCGACGTGCCGTGACGGCCTGCGGCGTGGGCGTGCTGCTGGTTATGCTGCTGCTGTTTTTCTGGCTGATTGTGGTGGTGGTGCCGCTGTTTGCTCCCGCCAGCCTCAAACCCGGACAGACGATTGGACTGACCGATCCCCAGCCGACGCTGGCACTGGGCCTGCAGGATAAATGGGCCTGGCGCATTGACGCGCGCGGTGCGGCGCGTTTTATCGGCCTTAACGGTCAGCCGACGCAGCCTGCGCTACAGCTCAGCCAGCCACCCGAACGCGTGGTCAGCAGCGCCGATAACCAAACTCTGGCGCTGATCCAGCCACAGCATCGTTTTATGCTGCTGCAACCGGCTGCGATTGTCGCCGATATAGCGTGGCGTTTTCCGCTGGGTGATACACCGCTGGCGCTGCCGGCGCAGAATATTGACACTGCCGCGCTGGCGCAGCTGGCAGATAACCGCTGGCGTCTGGCGGTGGCTGACGCACAGCAGATCAGCGTGGCTGAGCTGCAGGCGGATCGGCCGCCGGTCTGGCAAACGCTCTCTTCCGGCGCGACGTCGCTGGCGATCTCACCGGATGGTCATCAGCTCTACGCCGCGCTGGGGCGTCAACTTCAGCTGTGGAGCCTGCGCGGTGAACAGCCGACGCTACAACAAACGTTATTGCTGCCGCTGCCGGTCAAAGGATTACGTCTGCTCAGCGGCGGTCGCTCACTGCTGGTGATTGATGATAACGGCATCAGCCAGTGGTTCTCTGTGATGCAGGCGCAGGGCGCGCAGCTGACGCGCAGCCGTGAGTTTGCTGAAGCGGATGGCCGCGGACAGGTGATCGCCGAGGTGCATCGCCGCGCCTTTGCCACCCTTTCTGCAGAGGGCAAACTCCAGTTTTTTGCCAGCAAGCAGGCAGGTCCGATATTCACTCATCAGTTTGCCGCCGGAACAAACCATATCGCCATTTCGCCGCAGGGAAATCAGCTGCTGACCGAACGCGCTGGCCAGCTGCAAACATGGCTGCTCGATAACCCGTGGCCGGATGTCAGCTGGCGCAGCCTGTGGCAAAAAGTCTGGTATGAAAATTATCCGGCGCCCGACTGGGTATGGCAATCCACCGCCGCCAACGACGATTATCAGGCGAAGTTCAGCCTGGTGCCGATGGTCAGCGGCACCCTGAAAGCCGCACTGCTGGCGCTGCTGTTTGCCACGCCGCTGGCGCTGGCGGCGGCGATGTATACCGCCTGGTTTATGTCTCCGGCGCTGCGACGCTGGGTAAAACCGGCGATTGAGATGATGGGCGCGCTGCCGAGCGTGGTGATTGGCCTGATTGCCGGACTGTGGCTGGCGCCGAAGGTCGCCGATCATCTGCTGGCGGTGCTGCTGCTGCCGTTTATCCTCGCGGCGGCAATTCTGCTGTTTGGCTGGGCCTGCAATAAATTCACCGGTCGCTGGCGCCAGCCCGCCGGGCGTGAAGTGGCGTTGCTGCTACCCTGGCTGCTGTTGATCACGCTGCTGACGCTCTGGCTGCTGCCCGCCGTCGAGCAGCAGTTGCTGGGTGATTCGCTGGCGGGCCGCTTGCAGCACAGCTATCAACAGCGCAACTTGCTCATCGCGGGTGTCGCGATGGGGTTTGCGCTGGTGCCGCTGATTTTCACCCTTGCCGAAGATGCGCTGTTCAGCGTGCCCGCGGCGCTGGGGCAAGGATCGCTGGCGCTTGGCGCGACGCCGTGGCAAACCCTGACGCGCATTGTGTTGCCGGGCGCATCGGCGGGCATTTTTGCCGCCCTGATGATTGGCTTTGGCCGTGCGGTCGGTGAAACGATGATTGTGCTGATGGCCACCGGCAATACGCCGCAAACCTCCGGCGGCCTGTTCAACGGCGCGCGTGCGCTCTCCGCCAACATCGCCATTGAGATGCCGGAAGCGGCGGCGGGCAGCGCGCACTATCGCATCCTCTTTCTTAGCGCGCTGGTGCTGCTCGCCTTTACGCTGGTCGTTAATACGCTGGCGGAGATGGTGCGTCAGCGCCTGCGCCGCCGCTACGGTCAGCATGAGGGACAGGGATGAACATCGCTAAACAAAACGATCGCTGGCGCTGGCTGACGGCGGGCGCGGTGGCGGTGAGCCTGCTGGCGTTTGCCACGCTGATCGTGCTGCTCGCCTGGCAAGGTTTTCGCGCCTTCTGGCCGCAGCCGGTAACGCTGTTTACCCTGCACAGCGCGCCGGGTCAGCTGTTGGGAGAGGTGGTCAGTCGCGAACACTACGATCGCCAGCAGCAGTTGCTGCGTGGGCTGTCAGCCGACGGGGCACATCCGGTTACGCGCTACGTTATCAAAACCGGTAATCGCGACTTTTCCGATGCCGATTTTCATAGCCTGCTCGACGGTGAGATCGTGCGCCAGCAGCGGCCCGCAGCAATTATGGTGCTGCAGCGGCGCAGCGGCGGTAACGCCTACGGCTGGTTTGTTGAGCTGCGCGAAGGCGATCAGCCGCTGACGGCGCAAAATTCGCAGGCGATGCTGCAACAGCGGCTACAGCAGGTGCGGTTGCAGCGTCGTCAGGCGGAGAATATTCGTCAGGTGGAGATGGCGAAGATCAACGCCCAGCTGGAAGCGCTGGATGATGATGCCGGGCAGCAGCGGCGCGCAGGTCGCTTCAATGCCGAACAGCAGTCAATTTACGCAGCCGATCAGCTGGCGCTGCAACGGCAGTTTACCCTTCAGGCGGAACGGCTTGCGTCGCTGTTGAACGACAGCGAGCGCGATGCGCTGATTCTGCGTGACGCGCAGGGGATTGAGCACCGCATTCCGCTGTCGCAGATTGTGCACGCCTGGTATCCCAACAGCATGACTTTATCGCAGCAGCTGAGCCATTTTTTCCAGCAGCTGTGGCACTTTCTCAGCGACAGTGCTGGCGCCAGTCAGAGCGAAGGCGGCGTGTTTCCGGCGATCTTCGGCACCATTTTAATGGTGTTGATGATGTCGATCGTGGTGATGCCGCTCGGCGTAGTGGCGGCGATCTGGCTGCATGAATATGCCGGAAAAAATCTGATCACCCAGCTGGTGCGCATTGCGGTGGTCAATCTGGCGGGCGTGCCATCGATCGTTTACGGCGTGTTTGGTCTCGGCTTTTTTGTCTGGCTGGTGGGCGGCACGCTGGATCAGCTCTTCTTTGCGCACAATTTACCGAACCCGACGTTTGGCACGCCGGGCCTGCTCTGGGCGTCACTAACGCTGGCGCTGCTGACCTTGCCGGTGGTGATTGTGGCCACCGAAGAGGGGCTGTCGCGCATTCCGGCCAGCCTGCGTCAGGGGGCGCTGGCGCTGGGCGCGACGCGCGCTGAAACGCTGTGGCAAATTACCCTGCCGATGGCGGTTCCGGCGATGCTGACCGGCCTGATCCTCGCCGTGGCCCGTGCGGCCGGTGAAACCGCGCCGCTGATGCTGGTGGGCGTGGTGAAAATGGTGCCGGAGCTGCCGGTTGACGCGGTATTTCCCTATCTGCATCTTGACCGCAAGTTTATGCATCTGGGTTTTCAGATCTACGATCTCGCCTTTCAGAGTCCTAATGCCGAAGCGGATCGCCCGCTGGTTTACGCCAGCGCACTGTTGCTGGTCACCATCATTATCAGCCTTAATTTACTGGCGATGGCGCTGCGTCATCGTCTGCGCGAGCGCTATCGCGCCCTGACTCAATAACCTGGAACCCGTTATGGCCGATGTTGAAGTCGCACTGGCAGTGGAAAATTTATCGTTGTGGTATGGCAGCAAGCAGGCGCTGAATACTATTTCGCTGAACATTCCCAGGAATCGTATCACCGCGCTGATTGGCCCGTCCGGCTGCGGTAAATCGACGCTGCTGCGCTGTTTTAATCGTATGAACGATCTGATCGACGACTGCCGTATCGAAGGCGATATTCGCCTGGAGGATCGCTCTATCCTGCAATCAGGCGACGATCTCTCGGCGTTACGGCGGCGGGTAGGCATGGTTTTCCAGCGGCCCAATCCGTTTCCTAAATCGATCTATGAGAACGTGGTCTACGGGCTTCGCCTGCAGGGCGTGCGCGATCGACGCGTGCTCAATGAAGCGACCGAGCGGGCACTGCGTGCTGCGGCGCTGTGGCCGGAAGTGAAAGATAATCTGGGGCAAAATGCGCTGCAACTCTCCAGCGGGCAACAGCAACGGCTGGTGATCGCCCGCGCTATTGCGATCGAACCGGAAGTGCTCCTGCTGGATGAACCGACCTCGGCGCTCGATCCGATCTCCACGCTGGTGGTGGAAGAGCTGATGAGCACGCTTAAGCAGCATTTCACGCTGGTACTGGTGACACACAATATGCAGCAAGCGGCGCGCGTATCAGATTACACCGCGTTTATGCATCATGGTGCGCTGGTTGAGTTTGCGGATACCGATACCATCTTCACCGCGCCGAAAGTGCGCCGCACGGAAGAGTACATTACCGGTCGATTTGGCTGATTAAAAAACGGTTTCCCGGGCGGGAAACCGGCTGTTTTACTCTTCGGCGTAACCCTGGGGCGGCAGACGAACGCCATCCAGCCAGGCCGCATTGTCGCGCATTTCCAGCCTGCCAGCGGTAAACCAGCTCACCACCAGCGGATAGATCGCGTGCTCCTGATGCTGAACGCGCGCGATAACTTCGGCTTCGCTGTCTTCGGCAAATACCGGCACCCTGGCCTGTAGAATCACCGGCCCGCCATCCAGCTTGTCGGTGACAAAATGCACCGAGGTGCCGTGTTCCGTGTCGCCGTTGTCCAGCGCCTGACGATGCGTGTGCAGGCCAGGGTATTTCGGCAGCAGGGAAGGGTGGATGTTCAGCAGACGATCGTGGTAGTGCGCCACGAATTGCGGGCTGAGAATGCGCATATAGCCCGCGAGCACCAGCAGATCGGGCTGCCAGCGATCGATCTCTTCGATCAGCTGGCGATCAAAAGCTTCACGATCGGCAAACGCGCTGGCTGACAATGCAAACGCCGGGATTGCAGCGTTGCGCGCACGTTCCAGACCAAACGCGCTGGCTTTATTACTGAACACGGCCACCACGCTGCCGTTGATGCGGTCCTGCTGGCAGGCATCCAGGATTGCCTGAAGGTTGCTTCCACTGCCGGACACCAGCACGACGATGCGTTTCATGAATTGATAACCACACGCTCAGCGGCATCAGATGCTTTGATCACGCCAATCTTCCACGCCTGCTCGCCGGCATCGTTCATCAGCTGCACCGCTTTGTCCGCTTCTTCCGGGCTCAACACGATCAGCATGCCCACGCCACAGTTAAAGGTGCGATACATTTCGTGACGGCTGACGTTGCCCGCGTGCTGCATCCAGTCAAATACCGCTGGCCACTGCCAGCTCGACTCTTCCAGCACCGCCTGAGTGTTATCCGGCAGAACGCGCGGAATGTTTTCCCAGAAACCGCCGCCGGTGAGGTGCGCAATCGCGTGCACATCAACCTGTTCAATCAGGCTGAGAATATTTTTAACGTAGATGCGGGTCGGCGCCAGCAGGTGATCGGCCAGCGGTTTGCCTTCCAGCTGGTGGGTTGCCGGATCGGTCTGACTTACCTGCAGGATTTTGCGCACCAGTGAGTAGCCGTTGGAGTGCGGGCCGCTGGAGCCGAGCGCGATCAGCACATCACCGTCGGTGACCTTGCTGCCGTCAATGATCTCTGATTTTTCCACCACGCCAACGCAGAAGCCGGCCACGTCGTAATCTTCGCCGTGATACATGCCTGGCATTTCTGCGGTTTCGCCGCCAACCAGCGCACAGCCCGACTGCAGGCAGCCTTCGGCAATGCCTTCAATGACCGCGGCGGCGGTATCCACATCCAGCTTGCCGGTGGCGTAGTAATCGAGGAAGAACAGCGGCTCGGCGCCCTGTACCACCAAATCATTCACGCACATGGCGACCAGATCGATACCGATGCTGTCGTGACGTTTCAAATCCATGGCCAGACGCAGTTTGGTGCCAACGCCGTCGGTGCCGGAAACCAGCACCGGCTCACGGTATTTTTGCGGCAGCGCGCAAAGGGCACCAAAGCCGCCCAATCCGCCCATCACTTCGGGACGGCGGGTTTTTTTCACTACGCCTTTGATACGATCGACTAACGCGTTGCCTGCATCGATATCAACGCCGGCGTCTTTATAGCTGAGAGAGGTTTTGTCGGTCACTGCGAAATCCCCACGCGGTTTGCGGTTGGTGGTTTGAAAAAAGCGCGGCAATTCTAACAGCGCAAGCAAACGTTTGCGAGTGCCTTATCCGCGGCAGATTGCGTTACCTGACAAAATGTCCGATCCTTGCGAAAGCTCCGCTTTGGCGTTTAATTGCCATAAGTCATATGGCGTTGAAAACAAAAGGCGGTATAATCCCGCGATTTTTTTTTCGCTCAACTCAATGCCGGAGAACAACAATGAAGATCGTGGAAGTCAAACACCCGCTGGTCAAACATAAACTGGGTCTGATGCGTGAGCATGATGTAAGCACCAAGCGTTTCCGCGAGCTGGCATCAGAAGTGGGTAGCCTGTTGACCTACGAAGCCACTGCCGATCTGGAAACCGAGCGCGTTACGATTGAGGGCTGGAATGGCCCGGTTGAGATCGATCAGATCAAAGGCAAGAAGATTACCGTGGTGCCGATTCTGCGCGCCGGTCTGGGTATGATGGAAGGGGTGCTTGAGCACGTGCCGAGTGCGCGTATCAGCGTGGTGGGCGTCTATCGTGATGAAGAGACGCTGGAGCCAGTACCTTACTTTCAGAAGCTGGTATCAAATATCGAAGAGCGCATGGCGCTGGTGGTTGACCCGATGCTGGCAACCGGCGGCTCAATGATCGCCACCATCGACCTGCTGAAAAAAGCGGGCTGCACCAGCATTAAGGTGCTGGTACTGGTGGCTGCGCCGGAAGGGATCAAGGCGCTGGAGAAGGCGCACCCGGACGTTGAGTTGTATACCGCGTCGGTGGATCAGGGCCTCAACGAGAAAGGGTATATCATCCCCGGACTTGGGGATGCCGGCGATAAGATCTTTGGCACTAAATGATGTTCCTTGCGGGCTATTTTACTTGCCACTTTACCTCCGCGCAGTGCGCGCAATCCTCACGTACTTCAGTACGTTCCGGTTGCTGTGTGCTGAGCGTCTGTAAATTGGCGGCGACAATAACGCCCGTGCTTCAGCAAGGTCAACTGGCGGGTCAACGGCAAGGTCAAGGTCAATGGCAGGTTCAGCGGTCGGAATCCTGGTCGGGGCTGGAGCCGTTACCGATTCAGTTTGGTGAGCATTGCGGGCGGCAGGCCAGTGATGCCCGCCGCAATGTTTGCAGAAAGTCTTGTTCGAACAGCCGACCAGAGGGTCGGCTTTTTTTTGGTTTTTTTAGCCGCCAGAAGAGGATAAATAATGACTCGTCGCGCCATCGGCGTTAGTGAACGCCCACCGCTGTTGCAGACCATTCCGCTCAGCTTTCAGCATCTGTTTGCCATGTTTGGCGCGACGGTGCTGGTGCCTATTCTGTTCCATATTAATCCGGCCACCGTGCTGCTGTTTAATGGCCTCGGTACTTTGCTCTATCTGTTTATCTGTAAGGGAAAAATCCCTGCTTATCTCGGTTCAAGCTTTGCCTTTATTTCTCCGGTACTGCTATTACTGCCGCTGGGATATGAAGTGGCGCTGGGCGGCTTTATCCTCTGCGGCGTGCTGTTTTGTGTGGTGGCGCTGATCGTGAAAAAAGCGGGCACCGGCTGGCTGGACGTGATGTTTCCTCCAGCGGCGATGGGCGCGATTGTGGCGGTCATTGGTCTGGAACTGGCGGGCGTAGCGGCGAACATGGCCGGGCTGTTACCGGCTGAAGGCAGCGCAGCAGACAGCACCGCGGTGACCATTTCACTGGTTACGCTGGCGGTGACCATCTTCGGCTCGGTGCTGTTTCGCGGTTTTCTGGCGATTATCCCGATTCTGATCGGCGTGGTGGTCGGCTATGCGCTGTCGTTTGCGATGGGCATCGTGGACTGGACGCCGGTTTACAATGCGCCGTGGTTTGCTTTGCCGACCTTCTATACGCCGCGCTTTGAGTGGGCGGCGATGCTGACCATTCTGCCCGCTGCGCTGGTGGTGATCGCCGAGCATATCGGTCATCTGGTGGTGACCGCTAACATCGTCAAAAAGGATCTGCTGCGCGACCCGGGCCTGCATCGCTCGATGTTTGCTAACGGCGTTTCAACTATCTTCTCCGGCCTGTTTGGCTCAACGCCCAACACCACCTACGGGGAAAATATCGGCGTGATGGCGATCACGCGGGTATACAGCACCTGGGTCATCGGTGGCGCAGCCATTCTGGCGATTCTGCTCTCCTGCGTCGGCAAGCTGGCGGCAGCCATTCAGGCCATTCCGGTGCCGGTAATGGGCGGCGTTTCGCTGCTGCTCTATGGCGTGATTGGCGCCTCCGGTATTCGCGTGTTGATCGAATCTAAGGTCGATTACAACAAGGCACAGAATCTGATCCTGACCTCAGTCATCCTGATCATTGGCGTTAGCGGTGCCAAAATTCATATCGGCGCCGCCGAGCTGAAGGGCATGGCGCTGGCAACCATCGTTGGCGTCGGTCTTAGCCTGATCTTCAAAGCGATCAGCCTGCTGCGCCCGGAAGAAGTGGTGCTGGAAGCTGACGACAACGCGCCACGATGACGATCGCCCGGGCAGCCCGGCTGCCCGTTTCGTCTCTGCCGCAAAGTTGTGATAAACTTCCCGCGATTTTTTGCCCGCCCTGACCGAGGTAATTCTGAACACGCCGGCACAACTTTCATTGCCACTCTATCTGCCCGATGACGAAACCTTCGCCAGTTTCTGGCCGGGGGAAAACCCGTCGCTGCTTGCCGCGCTGACCGGCGCACTGCAACAGGAACATGGCAGCTACCTCTATTTCTGGTCACGGGAAGGCGGTGGACGTAGTCATTTGCTGCATGCCGCCTGCGCACAGATGTCAGCACGTGGCGAAGCGGTCGGTTATGTGCCGCTGGATAAGCGCACCTGGTTTGTGCCGGAAGTGTTAGACGGGATGGAACAGATGGCGCTGGTCTGCATCGATAACATCGAATGCATCGCCGGTGACGACGCCTGGGAAATGGCGATCTTCGATCTCTACAACCGCATTCTGGAAACCGGTAAAACCCGGCTGTTGATCACTGGCGATCGGCCGCCGCGGCAGCTCAATTTGCAGCTGCCCGATCTCGCCTCGCGGCTCGACTGGGGCCAGATCTACCGTCTGCAACCGCTGTCGGATGAAGATAAACTGCAGGCGCTTAAGCTACGCGCCAACCTGCGCGGTTTTGAGCTGCCGGATGATGTGGGCCGCTTTCTGCTAAAGCGGCTCGACCGCGAAATGCGCACGCTGTTCGTTACGCTGGATCGTCTCGATCGCGCGTCGATCAGCGCCCAGCGCAAGCTCACTATTCCCTTCGTGAAAGATATCCTCGCGCTGTAGGCGAGTTATCCCTTCTGATAACGGCGGAAACGCTGTTGCAACTGACGTAGCTGATCGATACGCGCATCATACCGCGCCTGCTTCAGGCTGCCCAACGGCACCTGGGCGCTGGCGCTGCTGAGGGTCGTGATCGCCTGATCCAGCTGCCCGCCTAAAGCCAGTCCTTCAGCACGTGCCGACAGCTCTTCGTCACGCAGGTTTTGCGCTGCCGACGCCTGTGCAAGCAGATCCCAGCCGTTGCTGTCATCAGGATGCGCCCAGGTATAACGATTCAGAATGCGGCTGGCGTTGGCAGGCTGCTTCGCTTCCAGCAGGGCATTCGCCAGGTTGAGCTGCACCACCGGGCTGTTGCTCTTCACACTGCTCAACAGCGCAACCGCCTGCTGCGGCTGATTCAGGCCAATCTCAATGTCACTCATGATATCGAGATACCAGACGTTGGTCGGTTGTTTGGCCAGCAGTGGCGCAATGATACGCTTCGCATTATCAAAGCTTTTGGCCTGTAAAAATTGCACCGCTTTGCCGTACTGTGCTGCGGCTTGCTCACGGCTGTTGCCTTTCATCCACTCATTCAGCAGATCGTCACCCAGCTGATTCTGCCCGGTGGCGTACATACCCAGCGCCCGCACTTTCGCCATGTAAAAATCCTGGGAAGATTGCACTACCATCGGCTTCATCTGATTGGCGCGGTTGCGCGCGTCAGAAAGGCGGCTTTCGGGCAGCGGGTGGGTCAACAAAATTTCCGGTGGCCGGGAGGAGAAGCGTGACTGATCGGCGAGCTTTTGCAAAAAGTTGGGCATCGCCTGCGGATCGAAGCCCGCGCGCTGCAACACCTGAATGCCGATGCGATCCGCTTCCTGTTCATTATTCTGCGTAAAGGAGATGACGCCCTGCTGCGTACCCGCCAGCGTGCCGGTCAGCGCCGCCATGCCGCCCTGCGGATTAGCCATCGCCAGCAGGATAGAGCCGAGCACGCCCACCCAGGTCAGCGGCGCATTGCGCTGCTGCTCTTCCATCGCACGCGCCAGATGGCGCTGAGTCACGTGCGAAATCTCATGCGCCATTACCGAGGCGAGCTGGCTTTCATTATCCGCATAGCGAAACAGCGCCGAATGCAGCACCACGTTGCCGCCAAAAAAGGCGAAGGCGTTCAGCTCATCATTACGAATAAGGAAGAAATGAAAGGGCGTTCTGACCGACTGGGCATGCGACACCAGCCGCTGGCCCAGCTGATTGATATAGTCATTAAGCAGCGGATCATTGATCAGCGGCGCGCTGGCCCGCAGCTGGCGCACATAAAAGTCGCCCATCTGCAGTTCCTGATTGATCGACAGCGTGGCGCCCGCCGTGGTGCCAATATCCGGTAAATTATCTGGCATGTCCGCCCGTGCGGGCATTGCTGCGGCAAACTGGCAGCAGAGCAGAGTGGCAAGCACCGTTTTTTTCAAATCAATCATCATGCAGCGGTCCCGGAATGGAAAAGAGGATGGATCTGTGACACGCCGTTAGCGATGTCGCGCTGAACGTAAGTTATCTTAACGAGTGAGATAAAAGAATGAAACAACGTGCTGAGAGACGAAAATCGCGAGCTGGCATCAAAATTGCCGTAAAAAATTGAATATCTCTCTGCAGGAGCAACGCGGCGGTGTCAGCGACAGCGAGCCTCAAGGCAAACGCTTTACCGCGCTGGATACTGCCTGCGCAAGCCGCAATTGGGACGAAATATCGATTAAAAAAATCGTCCGTAAAAATGGCCGTTTCTTAAAGTTATGTAAACACATTCAAATTTACTGAAAGTAATTGTCATGTTATCCAGGTATACTCTGAAAAATAGCCGTATCAGGGCACATTAGGTTTCGCACTTCAATTAGTTATTTTAATTGTAATGTTTATTGTTTTTATAGGTTAATAGTTATATCTGGATCGATTTTCGCGCTGGAAATTGCATTTAGTGGATACCCTTCCCCTTAACAGGCGAGCAATACGCTTTTCATTCCGGTGATGCTGCACTTTTACGTACCGCCTGTTCCTGTGAAAATTCCACCGCCTTAATCAACAACCTTTGATGATAACAGGCGTTAATTATCTTTCGTCTGTTGCCTGCCATTTTAGCGGCGAATTTAGACACTCATCTCAAATCAGCGCTGTGATATAGATGTCGCACTTTACTTTTTGCATCCGGCCAAGACCGGACATTCTGGAGCGCTTTTCTCATGCGAGCTGTTGTCTCTTATGCCCTCATCGCCATTATCGGCGGCGCAGTGGGCGCCGGTATTACTAAAAGCGGTGATATCTACGACAAGATTGCCACCCATCTCTCTTCACCGCCGAGCGATCCGGAAGGCTTCTGGACCACGCCTGCGGTGCCGGGATACGGCAAAATTCATTATGAAAATGATGCCGCCTATAAACCGGCGCCGGGCCTGAGCAATAAAATTGTCTTCCAGATTACCCGCAGCGACGGTGCCATGACCGATCCGAATCTGGGGCTGGAGCGCGTGGCGCGCGTGGTCAATCTCTACATTGCCGCGGGCGTGCCGAAGGAACAGCTGAAATTTGTGGTCTCGGTGACCGGTGATGCCACGCCAGCGCTACTGACCGACGATCATTTTCACAAGCTCTATGGTGTTAACAATCCCAACCTGAAGCTGATTCAGGAGCTTAACGCTATGGGCGTGGTGGTGTCGGTCTGCGATCAGTCGGTGGCCTTCCATCACTACCCCAACAACTGGATCGATAAATCGGTGGTGCATGCGTTGTCCAGTCCGACCACGGTATCGACTTTAGAAAACCAGGGCTACGCCTGGTTACAAATGTAATTTTTAACTTTTTTCAGGGAGTCTTCTATGCGTCCAGCGTCATACATTGTTATCGCGGCGGTTGCCGGTTTTATTGGCGGCAATGTGCTGCAGGCACCGGCGTTGTTCGACAAAGTGAGCGATCACTTTAGCGATAAAAAAAGCGAACCGGCTGATTTCTGGTCAACACCTGCTATCGACGGTTACGGCAAAATTCACTATGTCGATACCCCGGCTTACAAACCTGGCACCGTTGCCGGTCTGAGCAATAAGATTGTGTTTCAGATCAACCGTAACGAGGGAGACATCAAGCAGACCAACCTCGGTCTGGAGCGTGTTGCGCGCGTGACTAACCTCTATTACGCCGCTGGCGTGCCGTTGAATAAGCTGGATTTTGTGGTTTCTATCAATGGCGATGCGGTTTCTGCGGCGCTGGATAATGACCATTTCAAAAAAGCGTACGGTATCGATAACCCGAATCTGAAGGTGATTTCCGAACTGGAAAAAGCGGGCGTCAAGGTGACGATTTGCGATCAGTCGGTGGCGTTTCATCAGCTTGAGCGTGAGTGGATCGACACCTCGGTTACCCACACCATCTCCAGCGGCACCACGGTGGCTACGCTGCAAAATGAAGGCTACGCCTTCCTGATGCTGTAACGCGTTTCCCGCCTCCGGCAAGCCGGTTTGCTGTTCTCCGCCCGCACGCTATGTCATGCGGGCGGAGGCACAACCGTCGCTATCCCGCCGCTTCAATACCAGACTTAACTAAAATAAATTCAGCGTCAGGCCCTCAAGATATTCCTAATTTTTCCGTCAGGTGTACAATTGCGCCTGATTTTCAGGGTGATTCTTGTTTGCCAATACCAAAAAAACGCACGTTAAAAGGCGCTGAATAATGAAACTTATCTGCCTGCGAGTTTGCCAGTGATAGGGCGGCTTCGCCCCCGCACCGATCTGCGTACGCTGATCACCCTGCTGGCGGTTGCCAGTATCGTCATCACTCTGGCCAATGCGCTTTATGCCACCTGGCGCGTACAGCGTGCCGAGCTGATTGAAAATACGCTGGAAAATAACCGCGTCTATGCCGCCAAGCTGGCATCAACCACCGAACTCTTTTTTCAGCTGGCTCAGTCACAGCTGCGCTTCAGCGCCAACACGATCGGCAAAAACTTTGACGATGATGCGCTGTTGCAGAGCGAAGTGGATCGTCTGCGGGAACAGACCAGCAGCTTTAACTCGGTGGCGGTAATCGACGCAAATGGCTTTGTGCGCGCGATTTCACCGGAATCCCTGACCCTGAAAGGCATGCATCTTGACAGCGACAGCTCGCACGCTGCGCTGACCGCCCGTGCGCCGATGATCGGCAAACCCAGCATTTCGGCCGCTAATAATCTGATTGTATTTATCTCCTCGCCCATCTGGACGCGGGATGGCCGCTATCTTGGCTATGTGGGCGGTACGCTCTATCTGAAGAAGAAAAGCATTCTTAATTCGCTGCTGGGCGAACAGTATTATCGTGACGACACCTCGCTCTATGTGGTCGACAGCGACAATCAGGTGCTTTATCACCAGAACGGCAAGCGCGTCGGGCAAACCATCGCGCCTTTGGTGGATGATAAAACCCTCGACGCCAATAAAAATGGCGCGCTGGAAATTGACCATCTCGACAATGCATCGATGCTGGCAGGCTATGCCACGGTGCCAACCGCTGGCTGGCTGGTGGTAGCGCTGAAACCTACGTTGACCACGCTGCAACCGCTGACCGGCTTGCTGTTTAACGTGCTACGCCATTCGGTGCCGTTTGTGCTGCTGACGCTGCTGGCGTCGATGGTGCTGGCGCGGCTGATTGCCTCACCGCTGTGGCAACTGGCGCGGCGAGCGGGGCAGATGGAGGAGCCGGGCGTATCAGAAGAGATTGGCGCGATTCGCAGCTGGTACTTTGAAGCGGCGCAGATCAAGCGGGCGATGCGCACCGGCATTTTGAGCATGCAGGATAAAATTGGCCGCCTGCGCTCAGAGGTGCAGAGCGATCCGCTCACCGGGCTGCTGAATCGCCGCGGGCTGAATTCGGTGCTCGATTACCTGCTTGCTACCCAGCAGCCGTTTGCCATTCTGGCGATGGATATCGATCACTTTAAGCGCATCAACGATAACTGGGGCCACGACGTTGGCGATCGGGTGATTCAGCAGGTGGCTATCGAGCTGAACAACGCCTCACGTCAGACTGACGTGGTCTGTCGCAACGGCGGCGAGGAGTTTTTGATGATCCTGCCGGGTGCACAGCCGGAAATCGCCCGCACCATCGCCGAGCGGGTACGGCAAAGCATTTTCCAGTCGTCCATTGAACAGGTGGGTCAAATCTCTATCTCGATTGGCGTCTCATTCTGGCAGCCGGGCGACGGGCCGTTTGGCCCATTTTTTAAACAGGCGGACGATGCGCTTTATCAGGCCAAGCATGCGGGCCGCAACCGTGTGGTGATCGCCGGTACCGTCGCCGAGCCGTTGCTTTAACGGCGCGAGCTGCTGCAAACACCGCTTACTGCTAACCCCGCCCGCTTCGCGTAGAATCGGGCCTCTTTTTTTCAGGAAAGGAAAGCCTGTGCTGGCTCTGTTATTCCAATGGTATCGCCGTCGCTTTAGCGACCCGGAGGCGATCGCGCTGCTGATTATTTTACTGGCGGCGTTCTTAATTCTCTTCTTTTTTAGCGGATTGCTGGCGCTGTTGCTGGTGGCGATAGTGCTGGCTTATCTGCTGGAGTGGCCCACCGTGCGGCTTCAGCGGCTGGGCTGTTCCCGTACCGCCGCAACCAGCATCGTGCTGGTTATTTTTGCCGGTCTGCTGCTGGTGATGATGCTGATTGTCGCGCCGGTTGCCTGGCAGCAGGGCATCAATCTGATGCGCGATTTGCCCAATATGCTCAACAAGCTCTATGTCTATGCGGCCGGTCTGCCGCGGCGTTTCCCCGCGCTGGTCGATGCTGGCATCGTGGATGTGATTGTGGAAAACCTGCGGGCGCGCGTCACCGGGCTGGGCGAATCCGTGGTGAAATATTCCCTCGCCTCGCTGATGGGATTAATGACGCTGGCAATTTATCTGGTGGTGGTGCCGCTGATGGTGTTCTTCCTGCTTAAGGATAAAGAGCAGATGCTGAATGCGGTGCGGCGTGTGCTGCCGCGCAATCGCGGTCTCGCCGGGCAGGTCTGGCTGGAGATGAATCAGCAGATCACCAATTACATTCGTGGCAAAGTGGTGGAAATGGTGGTGGTCGGCGTGGTGACCTGGATCGCCTTTGTGCTGATGGGCCTGAACTACGCGCTGCTGCTGGCGGTGCTGGTAGGGTTGTCGGTGCTGATCCCCTATATCGGCGCGCTGGTGGTGACGGTGCCGGTGATTGGCGTCGGCCTGTTTCAGTGGGGGCTGGGTAGTGATTTCTGGACCATGATCGTGGTTTACCTGATTGTCCAGGCGCTGGACGGCAATCTGCTGGTGCCGGTACTGTTCTCCGAAGCGGTGAACCTGCATCCGCTGGTGATTATCCTGTCAGTGGTGATTTTCGGCGGCCTGTGGGGATTCTGGGGCGTCTTCTTTGCTATCCCGCTTGCCACGCTGGTGAAAGCGGTGGTGCATGCCTGGCCCGACACGCTGCACGCCAATGAGCATTCCGTGGAGCCATAAGGCGATTTCCAGACAGGTCTCCAGTCGCGTTTCCCTGATGCGTGGCATCGTAGAGCGCACTTTTTGCAGGGAGGCTCCATGAACAGACGCATTGAAACAATGCCTTTTAATATGTTTACCACGGACAACGGCGCTTCGGTGCCGCTTCTCGGCGGCGAGGTCACCTCAGATCTGCGGCCGACGATGATGGGCAATGCGGGTCAGGCTTCGCTGATCTATCTGCTGGATGGCGCGACGGTGATCGGCAGCAGCCAGGCCGCTGAGAACGGCGCCTGGCACGTCGCGCCGGAGGACGATTTACGCCCCGGTCAGCACCGGCTGTTTGCCACCAACGGCAAAGCCTTTACCCAGCCAATTGAATTTATGGTCGAGGCTGCACCCGCCCTGCGTCTGGCCGATTTGCTGGTTGAGGAAAGTGCCTCATTGCTTGACGACGTGGCCAGCGCAACGCCGTTTGCGTCGCTGGTGTTGGAAGAAGCGGACATGCGGCTGGAAAGTCAGCACGGTGTGGAGCAGAACATAGCGCCGTTGCCGGTAGTCGATGAAGAGGTGTGGTACACGCTGTAGCGGAAATCAGCCGGGCCCATAAATGCGGGCCCGGCTGAGTAAATTACGCTGACTTCAGATAATCCATCACGATGTCGTAGTGGTTACTGGTTTTGAAATCGTCGAACACTTTCTCCACCTTGCCTTTGGCGTCAATCAGAAAGCTGATGCGATGAATGCCATCATAGGTTTTCCCCATGAAGCTCTTCTCGCCCCAGACGCCGAACTGCTCGCTAACCTCATGATTCTCATCAGACAGCAGCGTAAAGTTGAGCAGCTCTTTCTCAATAAAGCGGGACAATTTCTCCGGTTTGTCGGTGCTGATACCCAGCACTTCCACGCCAGCCCGTTTGAACTCATCCATGTTATCGCGCAGGCCACAGGCCTGAACGGTACAGCCAGGCGTCATCGCTTTGGGATAGAAATAGACCAACACGCGTTGTCCCTGGAAGTCGGTCAAATTTACCTGCTCGCCATCCTGATCGGGCAAGCTAAATTTCGGTGCGGGATCACCGGCCTTCAGTGGATTCATTACGATTCTCCGATTTTTTCTTCATGCTGTGGGGAATGGACGACATTAACGACATTGATAGTGCCTTGCGCCTGCAATTCTGTACATAGCTGATGAAAAGCAGGTTCAATAGACGAGGCGTCACGGCTGGCTGGGCTGTGCGCAGTAATCTGAATAAACAGCTGGGGTGGCAGGGCGTCCTGCGCAGGCTGCGTGCGCGAGACCAGCTCGGCGATATTCATCTGGTTTGAGTCGAACAGATCGGTGAAGCGTTCAATAATGTGCGGTGAATCGGTGACTTCCACCTGCACCCATACCGTGGCGGGCATCGGCGGCTGCGCGCGCGCGTTGGTGCGCTTCATTACAATCAGCAGCTCCATATCCGCGCCTTTCAGCGGCAGCGTGGATTCAATCAGCGTAATGGCATTCCACGAACCGGAAAGCAGCATAATAAAGGTGAACTCGTCGCCAAGCATCGCCAGCCGGCTGTCTTCGATATTGCATCCACAGCTGCTGACGTGGCGCGTAATGGCGTTGACAATACCCGGACGGTCAACGCCCAGTGCGGTAATAACCAGATGATGTGGCTGTGACTGGGGCAAAATGGTGCTTCCTGTCCGTCAGAGTGATAAGCATAAGTGATATGGATAAGGTAAACATAAAAAATACCCTGTGCCAAGCGCCCTGGCGACGCCGTTGCTTGCTTTTCCCTGCCCGTCAAACGTACCATGAAGCACTTGTTTGTGGAGGGATTAGCCAATGTTCACCGGAAGTATTGTTGCGCTCATTACGCCTTTGGATGATAAAGGAAATGTTTGCCGCACCAGCCTGAAAAAACTGATTGATTATCACGTCGCCAGCGGCACTTCGGCGATCGTTTCCGTAGGAACCACCGGTGAATCGGCGACCCTGAGCCATGATGAACATGGCGAGGTGGTATTGATGACCCTGGAGCTGGCCGATGGCCGCATTCCGGTTATCGCGGGTACCGGCGCAAATGCCACCGCGGAAGGCATCTCACTGACCAAACGCTTTACGGATTCCGGCGTTGTCGGCTGTCTGACCGTGACGCCTTATTACAATCGCCCAACGCAGGAAGGTCTGTTCCAGCACTTCAAAGCGATTGCCGACAGCACCGACCTGCCACAAATGCTCTATAACGTCCCTTCACGTACCGGCTGCGATATGCTGCCGGAAACCGTTGCCCGCCTGGCCGAAATCAAAAATATTATCGGTATTAAAGAGGCAACCGGGAACTTATCGCGGGTTAGCCAGATCCAAGAGCTGGTTGACGATAGCTTTATCCTGGTCAGCGGTGATGATGCGACCTCGCTGGACTTCATGCAGCTCGGCGGACACGGCGTAATTTCAGTCACCGCTAACGTGGCTGCACGTGAAATGGCTGCGCTGTGCCAGCTGGCTCAGCAGGGCAACTTTGCCGAAGCGCGTCGCCTTAACCAGCGCCTGATGCCGCTGCATCAAAAACTCTTTGTTGAACCCAATCCTATTCCGGTGAAATGGGCTGCAAAACAGCTGGGATTAATCGCTACGGACACGCTGCGTCTACCAATGACGCCAATCACCAGCGCGGCGCGTCCGTTCGTGGAGCAGGCTCTGAAACACGCAGGCCTGCTGTAATTTAGGGAGATTTAATGGCTTACTCAGTAACGAAATCCACGGTAGTCAAAGTAGTTGGGCTATCTACCATTATGCTGCTGGCAGCATGTTCCAACGATCAGCGCTACAAGCGTCAGGTCAGCGGCGATGAGTCTTATCTTCAGGCCAGCGAGCTGAAAGATCTTAACGCTGCCCCAGGTACCGTACTGCCGCTGCAAAACGGCGATTTTGAAACGCCGCGCAGTGCCAGCAACGGTCCGGTTGGCAAACAGCTCGATATCCGCCCACCCGCTCAGGCGCTGGCGCTGATGAACGGCACGCGCGCGCAGTTTACCGGTAATACCGGTGTGCTGATGATGGACGGTTCAGGCAGCGCCGCGGTATGGCCACAGGTGGTCAACGTAGTGCAGTCCTACAAGTTCCCGATCGCCTCACGTCAGGATAGCAGCCAACAGTTGACTACCGACTGGGTAAACTGGAACCGTGCCGATGAGGACAACCAGTACCGCGGCCGTTATCAAATCAGCGTCCAGAAGCAAGGTTATCAGCAGGCGCTGACCGTGCGTCTGCTGCAGCTACAGCAGCAGGGCAACGACGTGAACTCGCCGGTGCAGATCCAGCGTTATACCGCGCAGATGCTGAACGACATCAGCACCGGCATGGATAAAATGGATTCCGCGCAGCAAAACGCCGCGGCCAGCCGCAGCTCAGCGCAGATCGATGTGCAGAGCGGCGCGGACGACACCGGTTTGCCAACGCTGATCCTGCGCGCACCGTTCAACACCGTCTGGCAGCGTCTGCCAGAGGCGTTAAAACGTGTCGGCATGGAAGTCAGCGACAGCAATCGTTCGCAGGGTAGCCTGAACGTCAGCTACAGCGCGCCAGGCGAAAGTGACTGGGACGCATTGGGTGCGAAAGATCCTCAGTTGCCAAACGGCGATTACAAACTGCAGGTCGGCGATCTCGACAACCGCAGCAGTCTGCAATTTATCGATCCCAAAGGTCATGTGTTGACCCAGTCGCAAAATGATGCGCTGGTGGCCGTGTTCCAGGCGGCGCTAAGCAAATAAATCCTGTCTGGCCGGAGATTCTCCGGCCTTTTTGTTTCGAGTTTGGCATAATAGCGCCCAGCAAGGTAAACGATTGCGTCGCGCAGTCGCTCGCCGCTTACCACCATTTCGTCATGTTTGGAGTGAATTAAGATGCAAAAGCAAGCTGAGTTGTATCGCGGCAAAGCGAAAACCGTATACAGCACCGAGAACCCGGATCTGCTGATACTCGAATTCCGCAACGATACGTCAGCAGGAGACGGTGCGCGTATCGAACAGTTCGATCGAAAAGGCATGGTCAACAATAAGTTCAACCATTTTATTATGACCAAACTTCAGGAAGCGGGCATTCCGACGCAGATGGAAGCGTTGCTTTCCGATAACGAAGCGCTGGTGAAAAAGCTGGATATGGTGCCGGTGGAGTGTGTGATCCGCAATCGCGCCGCAGGTTCGCTGGTCAAACGCCTGGGTGTGGAAGAGGGCATTGTGCTGGATCCACCGCTGTTTGATCTCTTCCTCAAAGACGATGAAAAACATGACCCCATGGTCAACGAATCCTATTGCGAAACCTTTGGCTGGGTAAGCAAAGCTAACCTGGCACGCATGCAGGAGCTGACCTACAAAGCCAATGAGGTGCTGAGCAAGCTGTTCAGCGACGCGGGTCTGATCCTCGTCGATTTCAAACTGGAATTTGGCCTGTTCAACGGCGAAGTGGTGCTCGGCGATGAGTTTTCCCCGGATGGCGCGCGCCTGTGGGATAAAGAAACCATGAACAAAATGGATAAAGATCGCTTCCGCCAAAGCCTCGGCGGCGTGGTTGAAGCCTATGAAGAAGTGGCGCACCGCCTGGGTGTAAAACTCGACTAATTGTTCCAGCGGAGCGACGCCCGTCGCTCCGTTTGCGATTCCTGCACGCTCCCCGCTGGTTATTACCGCCTTCCGCAACTAGAATCTGCGTCATCGACAGTGGAAAGTTCAGGAGAACGCTATGCGTTGGCAAGGGCGTCGCGAAAGCGACAATGTGGAAGATCGTCGCGACCAACGTTCATCGTCTGGCCTCGGCGGCGGAAGAATACCGTTACCGCGTGGCAAAGCGGGCATCGTGGTGCTGGTGGTTATCGTGGTAGCAGGCTACTACGGCTATGATTTATCGCCGCTGCTTACCGGCGGACAGCCGGCCACTCAGCAGCATCAGGCGGTCAGTCCGAAAGATGACGAGGCGGCAAAATTCACCTCGGTTATTCTGGCAACCACAGAAGATACCTGGGGCAAGATATTCCAGCAGATGAACAAAACCTACCAGCCGCCGAAGCTGGTGATGTATCGCGGCGCGACCTCGACCGGCTGCGGCACCGGGCAATCGGTGATGGGGCCGTTCTACTGCCCGAGCGATCAAACCGTTTATATCGATCTCTCCTTTTATGATGAAATGAAGAACAAGCTGGGCGCCGATGGTGACTTTGCTCAGGGCTATGTGATTGCGCATGAGGTTGGACATCATGTGCAAAAACTGTTGGGCATTGAGCCAAAAATTCGCCAGATGCAGCAGAACGGCAGCAAAACGCAGGCTAATCAGCTGTCGGTGAAGATGGAACTGCAGGCTGACTGCTTTGCCGGTGTCTGGGGCCATTACATGCAGCAACAGCAAATTCTGGAGGCGGGCGATTTGCAGGAAGCGCTGAATGCCGCCGAGGCGATTGGCGACGATCGCCTTCAACAGCAGAGTCAGGGGCGCGTGGTGCCGGACAGCTTTACGCACGGCACGTCGGAACAGCGCTACACCTGGTTCAAGCGCGGTTTTGACAGCGGCAACCCAGGCCAGTGCGATACCTTCGGTCAGTAAGCAATGGAGGTTGCCGCGCTAACGCGGTTAATGCAGCAGCAGGGCATTCGTCGCGTACGTGTAATCAGCGGCGATGTGGCCTGGTGCCTTGAGCAGGCGCAGCGCTGGCAGCAGCAGCTGGCAGGCGAGTGGATTTGGGTCAGCGATGAGGCACCGCAAGGTGCCTCAGTAACATGCACACCAGCCGCCGCACGAAATCTGCTGGGCCGCGAGTTTCAGCACGCGGTTTTTGATGCGCACCGCGGTTTTCACGCCGAGGCGTTTGCTGCACTGGCCGGTACGCTGCGTGCCGGTGGCTGGCTACAGCTCATCGTGCCGCCGTGGCAGCACTGGCCTGAACGGCCCGACAGTGACAGCCTGCGCTGGAGCGAACAGCCCGCCGCCATCCCCACACCGCATTTTATCCATCATCTTCAGCGATCGCTGAGCTGCCATGAGTGTTTATTGCATCGGCAGGATCGCCCGTGGCCGCAGCCAGCATGGCCGTCACGTCCAGAGTGGCATTGCCAGGCACCCCAGCAGCAGCAGGCCATATTGTCGCAGCTGCTGGCGCTACCGCCTGCGGTGGCGGTGTTGACGGCACCACGCGGGCGCGGCAAGTCGGCGCTGGCCGGCATGCTGGCACAGCAGCGCCGCTGTATGATTACCGCGCCGGCCAAAGTGGCAACCGACGTGCTGGCCAGCTTTGCCGGTGAGGCGTTCCGGTTTATGGCGCCGGATGCGCTGCTGGCGGCGGAAGCGGTGACGGCCGACTGGCTGATCGTTGATGAGGCGGCAGCCATTCCGGCGCCGCTGCTGGCGCAGCTGGTTAGCCGTTTTCCTCATGTGCTGTTAGTCACCACCGTGCAGGGCTATGAAGGCACCGGGCACGGTTTTATGCTGAAGTTTTGTGCCAGCCTGCCGCATGTCCACTATTTCACCCTCGACGAGCCGTTACGCTGGGCACGCCACGATCCGCTGGAAGCACTGCTGAACAGCAGTCTGCTGTTCAGCGAACCCTTGCCGCTTGTGGCGCAGGCTGACTGGCAGTGCGTGCCGCTCGATCGCCATGACTGGCAGCGCCAGCCCGCCTTAATGATCTCGCTCTATCAGCTGCTGACCAGTGCACATTACCGCACCTCGCCGCTTGATTTGCGTCGCATGATGGATGCGCCAGGCATGCGTTTTATCGCGCTGCGCCATCAGCATCAGGTGGCAGGCGCGCTGTGGTTGATCGAAGAAGGCGGGCTGGATGCGGAACTGGCGGCACAGATTTGGGCGGGCAGGCGCCGTCCTCGCGGTAATCTGGTGGCGCAGTCGCTGGCTGCGCACGGCGACAGCCCTCAGGCGGCAACGCTGCGCTCGCTGCGCATCAGCCGTATTGCGGTGGAAGCCAGCCTGCGCCAGCAGGGGCTGGGCAGCCGTCTGCTCGACGCCGCACGGCAGGCTACTAACGGTAGGGACTTTCTGTCGGTGAGCTTTGGCTTTACCCCCGCGCTGTGGCGCTTCTGGCAGCAAAATGGCTTTGAGCTGGTGCGTATCGGCTCGCACCTTGAAGCCAGCAGCGGCTGCTATACCGCAATGGCGTTGCTGCCGCTCACACCCTGTGCTGTCGAGATGACGCAGCGGGCCAGCCAGCGTCTGCGGCGCGACTGGCCACTGTTGCGTGCGGAGATCAACATCGAACTGGAAATGACCAGGGTAAACGAGCCGGAATTCAGCGAAGCTGACTGGCGTGAAGCGGCGGGATTTGCTTTTGCGCTGCGCCCGTTTGAGGTCAGCCTGCCCGCGCTAACTCGTCTGCTGGCGCAGTCGTCGATGACGCTGCCCGCGCTGCGTGCACGGATTACTCAGCGTCGATCGGTTAACGATATCGTGGCAGCGCTCGGTCTGGCGGGTGCAAAAGGGGCAATCCGCGCCTGGCGACAGGAAACGGCCAGCGCGCTTTATCAGTGCGATGCTGCACGGGCGGAAGCGTGGCAGCGGCGGCTGGAAGCATTGCAATAAATCGACCCTGTTGTTCAGTTTTTCCCGCTATGCTGATGCAATACGCGGCGTAACATAACGGGCTTCTATGTCCGGGCGTCTTTACCGGAACTGCTTCAGGAGAAAATGATGAAACCTGACTATGTTGTTGTACAACAGCCGACTCAGCCCGCTGAACAGCTCTTTCTGCTTTATCACGGCGTCGGCGATAATCCGCATGCGCTGAGCCAGCTGGGGCGCTGGTTTGCCGACGCGTTTCCGGCCGCCTGCGTGGTCTGCATCGGCGGGCCAGTCGCCAGCGGAAACGGAAACGGCAGCCAGTGGTTTGAGGCGACGACGTCGGCTGAGGAAGCCCGCACGCGAGTGGCCGCCATCCTGCCTGAGTTTCTGGCATCGGTACGCAGCTGGCAGCAGAGTAGCGGCATTGCTCCAGCGGCCACGGCGCTGGTGGGCTTTTCGCAGGGCGGCACCATGGTGCTGGAAGCGCTTAACGCCGAACCGGGCCTGGCGGGTCGCGCCGTGATCTTCAGCGGCAGCTATGTACAGACCCCGCAGCGGGCATCAAACCGGGCGACCATTCATCTTATTCACGGCGAGTATGACGATCGCGTGCCGGTCAGCGCCATGGAGCAGGCCAGTGAACGGCTGACCGCGTTAGGCGGCGACGTAACGCTGGACGTTGTGGAGGATCTGGCTCACGCCATCGATCAGCGCAGCATGGGACTGGCGCTACATCATCTGCGTTATACCGTGCCGCGGCGCTATTTTGATGAGGCGTTGAGCGGGGCGTCTCCAGGCGATGACGATGTGATCGTATTGATGTAAAGCGACGTCCCTCGGGCGAGGGACGTAAAAGCATTATTTCTTTTTAGGCCAGTCATCTTCGTCGTCCCACTTATCGTTAAAATCACGATGGGGCGGCAGTTCCGGGCGGTTATCCATATATTTTTTATGATCGATACGCTTCAGATCTTTATAAACGTTCATCAACACGCCGACCATCAGCACAATAACGAAAATCCACCAATACTCTTTCAGCCATTCCATTTGCTCTCTCCTTCAGAATACTCAGGCGACCAGTTGTTCCATGATGCGCTGATACATGCGGCTAAGCAGCTGCAAATCGGACGCTTTCACACACTCATTGATCTTGTGAATCGTGGCGTTTACCGGACCCAGTTCAACCACCTGCGCGCCCATTCGGGCAATAAACCGACCATCGGAAGTCCCGCCGGTGGTTAACAGCTGGGGTTTAATTTCATTATAGTGCGCAACCGCCCTGACCACCGCATCCACCAGCTTGCCGCGGGCGGTTAAAAAAGGCTGGCCGGAGAGTTTCCACTCAATGGTATAGCGTAACTGATGGCGATCGAGCAGCGCCTGTACGCGCGTTTTAATCGACTCATCGGTAGATTCCGTGCTGAAACGAAAGTTGAACTGCACCTCGAACTCGCCGGGGATAACATTATTGCTGCCGGTTCCGGCCTGCACGTTGGCAATCTGCATGCTGGTGGGCGGGAAAAATTCATTGCCGCGATCCCATTCTGTGGCCACCAACTCGTTCAGCGCGGGCAGCGCGCGATGCACCGGATTGTCCGCCAGATGCGGATAGGCAACATGGCCCTGCACACCGTGCACCGTCAGGTTGGCGGTGATCGATCCACGGCGACCATTTTTAACCACGTCGCCAACGATTTCCGTGCTGGAGGGTTCACCGACCAGACAATAATCGAGCCGCTCGTTGCGGGCCATTAACCGTTCCACCACCTTAACTGTGCCGTTGGCTGCGCTGGCCTCTTCATCAGAAGTGATGAGAAAAGCCAGGCGACCGCGGTGCTTCGGATGAGCGGCGACAAAGCGTTCTGCGGCCACCACCATTGCGGCCAGCGATCCCTTCATATCGGCGGCACCACGGCCAAATAACATGCCATCACGAATGGTGGGTTCAAACGGCGGGTTGATCCAGCGGTTAGCATCACCGGCGGGCACAATATCGGTGTGGCCGGCAAACGCCAGCGTTTCCCCTTCGCCACGCCATGCCCAGAAATTGAGCGTGTCGCCCATCGGCATGGGTTCGACGGTGAACCCGATCGCCTGCAGACGGGCGATCAGCAGCGCCTGGCAGCCGGCATCGTCCGGGCTAAGCGAAGGCCGACGGATAAGCTGTTGAGCTAATTCGATAACCGGGCAGAACATTATAACGTCTCCTGGAGAAAGGTAGGGTAACGCGACTCATCAAAGCCCAGCAGCATAGAACCGTCTGCGGCATGGAGCAACGGGCGTTTAATCATAGCAGGCTGTTCCAACATCAGCGCTTTCGCACTGGCGGCATCGGTAATGGCGTCGCGCGTCTCCTGCGGCAGCTTGCGCCATGTGGTGCCGCGCGTATTCAGCAACGCTTCGTAACCCAGGCGATCGATGAACTGCTGAAGCAGTGCGGCGGGCAGGCCTTCAACGCGATAGTCATAGAAACGATAGTCAATCTGTTGCTGGTCCAGATAACGCCGCGCTTTCTTGACGGTGTCGCAATTTTTGATGCCGTAGAGAGTGAACGGCTGCTGGCGGATGTCAGTCATCGGTATATTCCTGGGATAATCAAAAACACGTCACAGGATCATGCCGCATAACTATTCATAACGCCACGTTTTAGACCACCATCACAAAAAACAAGCGTAGCGGCCAGAGAAGAGTGAATTAATCCAAAAACAAGACATGTCTCAATGGTATTGCCGCCGGTAATAAGGAGAATGCCTTTCACAGGAAATAATTAAAGCCGGTAATCAACGTGCTGGCGAAATAACCCCGTTAGCCGTTAATGATACGGGGGGAAATAATAGGTGTTGTTATATTTCCGCGGTTTATCACTTTTCATCTGGCACTGATTTTGCATAACTCGATTGTCAGCATGAGGTGACAAAGCCTTTGCATAAGAACGCAACCATAGCGCTGTTAAACCGGAGTTTGTCAGTATCCATGTAGCGTGGTATCAAAAAACTCATCAGGCAGCGAAAAAAAATCGTAGCGTAAAAGAGAAAATAGTTTTAAGATAATTCCTAAATTAGCCGATACCAGTAATAAGTTTAAACATAACCACTTTTCGCCAGTGTCAGGGTAAAGTCATTAGCATTATAAGAGAGGATCATATGATTGAAGTTGAAGTAGCAACCTGGAAAGAATTTATTGAGTCGATGTTACGCAAGTAATATCGTATTCAGAAGGCGTGTATTAGCCTGCTATTAATTCTGATTACACACATTAAAAGGCAGTCACTAAGGTGACTGCCTTTTTTATTTAATCGCGCGGTTTCTCTTTTAACGGGAAGCGCTTACGCACCAGCACAAAGAACAGCGGCACAAAGAAAACCGCCAGCACGGTGGCAGAAATCATGCCGCCGATGACGCCGGTGCCCACCGCGTGTTGGCTGCCGGAACCCGCGCCGCTGCTGATCGCCATTGGCAGCACGCCAAACACAAAGGCCAGCGAGGTCATCAGAATTGGCCGCAGTCGCTGGCGTGCCGCTTCCAGCGTAGCGGACACCACATCTTTGCCCCGCGTATTGACCTCATTGGCGAACTCCACAATCAGAATGGCGTTCTTCGCCGACAGGCCAATCACGGTCAGCAGGCCAACCTGAAAATAGACGTCGTTTTCCAGTCCACGCAGCCAGGTGGCCAGCAGCGCGCCGACCACGCCGAGCGGCACCACCAGCATGACCGAAAAAGGAATTGACCAGCTTTCATAGAGCGCGGCAAGACAGAGGAAAATCACCAGCAGCGATATCGCATAGAGCGCAGGTGCCTGAGAGCCTGACAGCCGCTCCTGATACGAGGCACCGGTCCATTCCAGCCCGACGCTGAGCGGCAGTTGTGACACCAATTTTTCCATCGCATCCATCGCCGTTCCGCTGCTGACGCCATCGGCCGCTTCGCCGACGATCTCCAGCGACGAATAGCCGTTATAGCGCTCGAGCCGGGGTGAGCCGGTTTCCCAGCGGCGGGTGGCAAACGCAGAGAAGGGCACCATGCCGCCGCTCTTATTGCGTACAAACCATTTGTTGATGTCATCAGGCAGCATGCGATACGGCGCGGCAGCCTGTACGTAGACCTTTTTAACCCGGCCGCGATCGATAAAGTCATTGACGTAGGTGGAGCCCCAGCCGGTGGTCAGCGTGTCGTTGATCTCATCCAGATCCACGCCCAACGCCTGCGCCTTGCGTTGATCGACGTCGATCTGCAGCTGCGGGCTGTCGTCCAGCCCGTTGTGGCGCACGCGGGAAAGCGCCGGGTCTTTATCCGCCATTTCCAGTAAACGGTCGCGCATCGCCATCAGCTGCGTATGGCCCAGCCCGCCGTGATCCTGCAGTTCCATGTCGAAGCCGGATGAACTGCCCATGCCGGTGATCGCCGGTGGGCTGCTGGCGATCACGCGTGCCTCGTTGATTTTCTGAAAGGCTTTGGTTGCGCGTGCAATGATGGCAAACGAGGTGCGATCGGCCGCGTCACGCTGATCCCAACCTTTCAGGCGAATAAACAGGCGCGCCACGTTCTGGCCGTTGCCACCCGGTCCTGAGCCGATGGTAGAAAATACCGACAGCACGTTCTCTTTTTCCTGCGTCAGATAATAGTTTTCAATTTTTGCCACTACCTGTGAGGTCTGCTGCTGCGTTGCGCCTGGCGGCAGCTGTACCTGCGTCATAAAGACGCCGCGATCTTCCAGCGGCAGAAATGAGGTCGGCAGGCGCAAAAACAGAAAGGCCATTACGCCAATGATTGCCATGTAAATGAACAGCCAGCGGCCACTGCGGTGCAGAATGTGCTGCACGCCACGTGCATAGCGATCGGCATTGTGATTGAACTGCCGATTAAACCAGCCGAAAAACCCGCGACGTGGCTGATGGTGATCGGCGGTTACCGGCTTCAGCAGCGTGGCGCAGAGCGCTGGCGTCAGGATCATCGCCACCAGCACCGACAGCACCATAGCGGAAACGATGGTAATGGAGAACTGCCGATAAATGGCACCCACCGTGCCGCCAAAAAACGCCATCGGCACGAACACGGCGGATAACACCAGCGCGATGCCGACCAGCGCGCCCTGAATCTGGCCCATCGACTTACGCGTTGCCGCACGCGGTGACAGGCCCTCTTCGCGCATGATGCGTTCAACGTTTTCCACCACCACGATGGCATCGTCCACCAGCAGACCGATCGCCAGCACCATGGCAAACATGGTCAGCGTATTGATGCTGAAGCCGCAGGCATAGAGCACGGCGAAGGTGCCGAGCAGCACCACCGGAACCGCCAGCGTAGGAATCAACGTGGCGCGGATGTTCTGCATAAACAGATACATCACCAGGAACACCAGCACGATCGCTTCCAGCAGCGTCTTAACCACATCTTCAATCGATGCCTTCACAAAAGGCGTGGTTTCGTAGGCGACTTTCGCCTCCAGCCCGTGCGGAAAATAGTGCGCCAGTTCATCAATACGCGCACGAACCAGCCGATCGGTCTCCATTTCATTGGCACCCGAAGCGAGCTTGATGCCGAGACCGGAAGCGGGCTGGCCGTTATAGCGACTGATGTAGTCATATTTTTCCGCGCCGAGCGCAACCGTGGCAACATCGCCCAGCGTGACGACGGCACCGTTTTGCTGTGTTTTCAGCGTGATCGCTTTGAATTGTTCCGGCGTTTGCAGCATCGATTGCGCATTTACCGTGGCGTTCAATGCCTGCTTATCCACCGACGGCAGGCCGCCTACCTGGCCTACGGCCACCTGGCTGTTTTGTGACGCGATGGCGCTAACCACGTCAGAGGTGGTCAGCGCATAGTCGATCAGTTTGGTGGGATCGAGCCAGATGCGCATGGCGTACTGCGTACCGTAGGCGTCAACCTGACCAACGCCGGTGACGCGGCTGAGCGGATCCTGCAGATTGCTGGCCACATAATCGGCAATATCCTGCTTGTCCATGCTGCCATCAGTAGACACAAACGCCACCATCAGGATATTGCTGTCGCCGGTTTTATTCACCGTTACGCCCTGCGACTGCACCGCCTGCGGCAGCTTACGCAGCGCCGACTGCAGCTGATTTTGTACCTGCTGGCGCGCTTCGTCGGGATTGGTGCCGGCGGTAAAGGTGAGGGTAATGGTCGCCTGACCGGTATTGCTGCTTTGCGAAGACATATACATCAGGTTATCGATGCCGGTCATGTTCTGTTCGATAACCTGGGTAACGGTGTTTTCCAGGGTTTGCGCTGAAGCGCCAGGATAGTTAGCGGTAATACGCACGTTAGGCGGTGCAAGATCGGGGTACTGTTCAACGGGCAGGGAGACGATCGCCAGCGCACCGATCAGACACATCAATATCGCCAGTACCCAGGCGAAAATTGGACGATCGATGAAAAAGTTCGCCATCGACACCACACTCCTTATCTCAGTTGAAATGCCCGTTGAACATCACTAAGGATTTTTACTTTCCTGTCAGTGGGTTAGGAATCTCTAGCTTTTCCGTAACTCCGTTACTCTACGCGCCAAAACGGCCAGAACCGTGGAGGAATTAAGGAGAAAATGTAAAAAAGAGCCGGCAATATTGTCGCTGCGTATAAAAAGAATGCAGGTTACATCCTGATAAAGGCGGCAACCGCGATAAGGTGAAAACAGACCACGTTCATTTATAACCTTTTCATACCGCTTGCCCTACTTAATTGACATTTCTCTAACTTTATCCGCATAAGCGACGCAAACCTTGCGAGATTTTACCGGCCTGTGAGATTGCTTTTCATTGCATGGAAGATAATTAGCATCGAAATAATTGATTGCGGCTCTGAATCGCCGCCCACGAATAATGAAGGAATATACGATGAAAAAACAACTTGCTGCTATTGCTGCGGTCGCTTTGCTGGCTACCAGTTCATTCTCTGCACTCGCTGCGTCAGCGGTGGATGCTGATGAGGCGCAGGGCCTGCAGGCGATGGGCACCGTATCCGTTTCATCAGTAGGTGGCTCGCTGGATGATGCCGCGCGCCAGCTGGCGAATAAAGCGAAAGCACAGGGCGCCGATCACTATCGTATCATCGGCCTGGACAGCCCTGGCGACTCCAGCCGCTGGAGCGGTACCGCAGAAATCTATCGCTAAGACAGCCCGCTTTCTTTCCTGAACCCCTGATATTACAACCGGTCAACCCCGTTGATCGGTTTTCTCACATCTGCACCACAAAATTACAATTTGTATAGTTATTCCCGCCCTGGATATTTTGCTTCAGTTCAAGAGAACGGTTAGGATTCATCGCCGTAATTTTGCCTATACCACAACATTATAACTAGCGAGTGGTGGCGTTAATCGCGTCACTTTAGCCCAACCAGCGCAATCGTTTGGTTGCTTAATCTGGCGTGAGTCAGGTTGGACAGGATAAACAGGACAGGTATGAAAGCATCTACAAAAAACGCAGCGGAACAACGCGCTGCAAAACGCCGCTGGCTAAACTCCCACGACAGCGGTTATCACAAAGCGATGGGCAATCGTCATGTGCAGATGATTGCTATCGGTGGCGCCATCGGTACCGGCTTGTTTCTTGGCGCAGGCGCCCGATTGCAGGCTGCTGGCCCGGCGCTGGCGTTAATCTATCTGGTTTGCGGTATTTTCTCGTTTTTCATTCTGCGCGCGCTGGGCGAACTGGTGTTACACCGGCCTTCCAGCGGCAGTTTCGTCTCTTATGCCCGTGAGTTTTTAGGTGAAAAAGCCTCTTATGTCGCAGGCTGGATGTATTTCGTCAACTGGGCGATGACCGGCATTGTCGATATCACCGCCGTGGCGCTCTATATGCATTACTGGGGTGCTTTCGGCGATGTGCCGCAATGGGTGTTTGCGCTGGGCGCGTTGGCGATTGTCGGTACCATGAACATGATCGGCGTGAAATGGTTCGCCGAAATGGAGTTCTGGTTCGCACTGATTAAAGTGCTGGCTATCGCTATCTTCCTGATTGTGGGCGTGGTGTTTCTGGGCAGCGGCAAACCGCTGGACGGCAATGCTACCGGTTTCCATTTGATTACCGATAATGGCGGCATGTTCCCGCACGGCCTGTTGCCTGCCTTAGTGCTGGTACAGGGCGTGGTGTTTGCCTTTGCCTCGATTGAGCTGGTGGGCACGGCGGCAGGCGAGTGTAAAGATCCGCAGACCATGCTGCCGAAAGCGATCAACAGCGTCATCTGGCGTATCGGCTTGTTTTACGTTGGCTCGGTGGTGCTGCTGGTGATGCTGCTGCCGTGGAACGCCTATCAGGCGGGCCAAAGCCCGTTTGTGACCTTTTTCTCCAAACTGGGCGTGCCTTACATTGGTAGCATCATGAACATCGTGGTGCTGAGTGCGGCGCTCTCCAGCCTTAACTCCGGCCTCTACTCAACCGGCCGTATTCTGCGCTCAATGTCGATGGGCGGCTCCGCGCCGAAGTTCATGTCGAAGATGAACAGCCATCAGGTGCCCTATGCCGGTATTCTCGTGACCTGCGTGGTCTATGTGTTTGGCGTGGTGCTCAACTATTACGTGCCGTCGCAGGTGTTTGAGATCGTACTCAACATCGCTTCGCTGGGCATTATCTCTTCCTGGGGCTTTATCGTGGTCTGCCAGCTGCGCCTGCGTAAGGCGATCAAAGAGGGCAAGGCGGACGACATCAGCTTCAAGCTACCTGGCGCGCCATTCACTTCCTGGTTGACCCTGCTGTTCCTGGCCAGCGTACTGGTGCTGATGGCCTTTGACTATCCAAACGGCACCTACACCATCGCATCAGTGCCGCTGATTGCGGTGATCCTGGTGTTGGGATGGTTTGGCGTACGTAAGCGGGTAAAAGCCGTTGCGGCCACGGAACCCAATCAATCGGCGGATACCACGCCGCGCTAATTGCGTTAAGGCTTAACAGGCGGAATGCTCATGGCATTCCGCCTTTTTTTTGCCGGTTTTCGGATGGCGTTAAGCCGCCGAGCGTTTTAAGATGATCGGCCAGAAAGGCGTCAGGCAGGAAAAGAAATGAGCATTAAAATCAACGTCATTAAAGATAAACTGCTTTCAGATAACTGGTTTACCCTGCGTAATTACACCTACGAGCTGGTTCGCCAGCAGGGTGAGCCGTTACGCCATAAGCGCGAGGTTTATGACCGCGGTAACGGCGCCACCATATTGCTCTACAACCGCAAGAAAAACAGCGTAGTGCTCATTCGTCAGTTCCGCATCGCTACCTGGGTGAACGGTAATCACAACGGCATGCTGATTGAGGCGTGCGCCGGTTTACTGGACAACGATTCGCCGGAAGATTGCATCCGTAAAGAGGCGGTGGAAGAGACCGGCTATGCAGTGGGCGAGGTTGAAACGCTGTTTTCTGCCTATATGTCGCCGGGCGGCGTAACGGAAATCGTCCATTTTTTTGCTGCGGAATATGATGACAGCCAGCGAAACAACGCGGGCGGCGGCGTGGAAGATGAAGATATTGAGGTGCTTGAAATCGCTTTTCCGCAGGCGTTAGCGATGATAAAAAGTGGCGATATTCGCGATGGCAAAACCATCATGCTGTTGCAGCATGCGCAACTGGCGGGTTGGCTTCAGCCCTGAAGCGCCAGTTCGTGCACAGTCCGAACAATCTGATTGAGCACCGCGTAGCGGCAGAGGATGCTTTTTGTGGTATTAATCATCTCTCTGTTCAGCATGTCCGTTCATTTTGCCGTGCGTTTCAGGCTGGCTTATGGATAAGGCAGATTGAATCGATTGCGCTACGCTATGATCATTCACTTAACCGGGATCTGTCTTTTTCATGTCTTATTCGACAAAATCGCTGCTGTTACTGCCTTTTCTTTTTGTCGCCAGTGCGCATGCAGATCCATTGCAAAAAACCTTTTCGGACTGGCAGGTCACCTGTAATAACCTGAATTTTTGCGTGGCGCGCAGCATGACCGGCGAAAATGGCCTGGTAATGACGCTGTCTCGCCACGCTGGCGAAAATGACCGCCCGCTGCTGCGCATCGATTACGGCAGTCGCTACAGCGGTGCGCTGCCGGGTGGTTCGTTAAAAGAAAACCTGCTGATCGACCAGCGCCGCCTTAATCCCGATCTCAAACACTGGGCGGTGGAAGCACATCATATTGCCACTTCGCATACTATCTCTGTCGATGAGTTTCTGGCGCAGGTGCTGGACGCAGATAATTTGCAGTTGACCTTCCAGCCGCAGGCCACGCTTTCCCTGCATGGACTCAAAGCTGCCCTGCTGCTGATTGATGATGTGCAGGGCAGAGTAAACAGCCAAAGTGCGTGGGTGAAACGCGGCGAACGCCTGCAAGTGCCGCCGGAGCCCGCCGCGCCAACGTTAGCGCCGCCGCCGACGCCCGCAGCGCTGACCGCCGATGAAACCCGCGATCTGATCGACTACGCGACCTGGCGCATTAACACCGAATCCTGTTCGCTGGATCCGATGCGCCGTGAGGTTAGCGTGTCGCCACTGACCGATGACAAAGCGTTGCTGTTGGTCAGCTGTGAAATGGGCGCGTATAACGTCATCGATTTGGCCTTTGAGGTCACGCGCAGACAGCCCTGGACCGCCCGTGGCCTGATGCTAACGCTGCCGTTTGCCCCGCCGGGAAAAAGCGAAAAGCCGATGGAGCTGGTGAACGCGCAGTTTGACGCCGCGAAGGGCGAACTTTACACCTGGGCGAAAGGACGTGGACTGGGAGATTGCGGCATCGCGTCCCGCTGGCGCTTCAACGGGGAAGAGTTTGTGCTGGCGGAGTATGCGGAAGAATCAAGCTGCGATCTCTGGCACAGCAGCGATGACTGGCCAACCCTGTGGGTCAGCCAGCCTTAAGGTTAGTTAATGGCGTCAATCCGCATTGGCGATCCGTTCTGATTGCCGACCAGCTCGGCCAACAGGTTGTTAACGCCGTCGCTCATCGCGGTAAAACGCGTCAGCGGCGAGCGCGTGACTACCACAAAAACGCCCACGTTATGCTGCGGCACCATCGCCATATAAGTGATAAAGCCGCCGCCGCCACCGGTTTTCTCGATGATGCCGGGATGCCCGTCACGCGGCGCCATATAGACCCAGCCCATACCGATGCCGTCTGCCCGTCCGGGCACATCCATGCCGTCGACTTTAACCAGCTGATCGCGACGATAAATTACCGTTTGCAGGCGATCGCTCTGGCTGGTGCGACGATGAATATCGGAGTTCAAAAACTGCTGCATCCAGCGGCCCATATCCTCTGGCGTTGAGTAAACGCCGCCGCTGCCAATCGCCGCCAGCGTATTAACGCACGGGCTGGCGCCTTTTTCGGCCACCATCAAACGGGCGCACTGATCGGGCGAAGGCGTGAAGGTGGTGTCTTTCATGCCCAGTGGGCGGGTTAACAACTGAGAAAACAGCGCCGGATAAGGCGTACCGGCCGCCCGCGCCAGCGCATCGGCCAGCAGGTCATAACCGATATTTGAATAGGCGGCGCGGCTGCCTGGTGCCACCTTCAGCGGCGCACGCGTCAGCCAGTTCCAGCGATCGGCGCGGGTTGGCCAGACAAACACCGGTCGCACCGCCTTGCCGCCCGGTTGCTCACGCGGCAGGCCAGCGGTATGGGTGGAGAGATTGATCAGCCGAATTGGCTGGCCGTTGTAGTTCGGCACGCTGGCGCCTGGCGGGGCATATTTGCTGAGCGGGTCGTCAAGGCGCAGGGTGCCGCGCTCTGCCAGTTTCACCATCATCTGGCTGGTCATCAGCTTGCTCAGAGAGGCGATGCGGATTACCGAATCTTTTTGCGGCCGAATGTTGTTACCCGGACGCGTTTCACCGAGGCTGGTAAAAACCTGCTGATTGCCATCAATCGCGACCAGCGCCATACCGGTTGCGCCGCTGCCATAAAAAATATGTTCGGCGTAACGGTCGACAATCTGCGAGGCGAGCAGCGGATCCGGCGCGATTTGCGCCATGCCTTTCAACGGCAGCGCGACAGAAAGCAGCGCCAGTAAAACACGAGCGGAAGTTTTCAACGAAATAACATCCAAATCTGATTGCGGAGGGAAAAACACATAGTAATCAGATTCTGTGCAACGGGAAGTAGCCAGATGAGGTTTTTTTACGATTGGCGCAGAAAAAAATGGCCCTCTCATGATGAGAGGGCCAGAGGATTAATGCGGTTGCAGCAATGCTTCAGCGTGGCTGACGATATTTTCCACGGTAAAGCCAAACTCGTTGAACAGCTTATCGGCAGGCGCTGACTCACCAAAGGTGGTCATACCGACGATTGAACCGTTCAAACCGACATATTTGTACCAGTAATCGGCGATGCCTGCTTCCACCGCCACACGCGCGGTAACGGTTGAAGGCAGAACGGATTCGCGGTAGGCGACATCCTGCTTATCAAACATATCCGTTGAAGGCAATGAAACCACGCGCACCTTGTGACCGCTGCGGGTCAGTTTCTCAGCGGCACCCAGGGTGATTTCCACTTCAGAACCGGTGGCGATCAGGATCACTTCTGGCGTGCCGTCGCAATCCTGTAGCACATAACCACCGCGCGCGATGTTATCCAGCTGTGCAGCAGAGCGTTCCGGCTGCAGAAGATTCTGGCGTGACAGGATCAGCGCGGTTGGGCCATTGTGACGCTCAATCGCCAGTTTCCAGGCCACGGCAGTTTCCACCTGATCGCACGGACGCCAGACCGCCATATTCGGCGTCAGGCGCAGGCTGGCAAGTTGCTCAACCGGCTGGTGCGTCGGGCCATCTTCACCCAGACCGATAGAGTCGTGGGTATAAACCATGATCTGACGCGCCTTCATCAGCGCCGCCATACGTACCGCATTACGCGCATATTCCACAAACATCAGGAAAGTTGCGGTATAGGGCACAAAGCCGCCGTGATGGGCGATACCGTTGGCGATGGCGGTCATACCGAATTCACGCACACCGTAGTGGATATAGTTACCCGCCTGATCTTCTTTAATCGACTTAGAGCCAGACCAGATAGTCAGGTTGCTTGGCGCAAGGTCAGCGGATCCACCCAGGAATTCTGGCAGCATCTTACCGTAGGCTTCCAGCGTGTTTTGTGACGCTTTACGGCTGGCAATTTTCTGCGGGTTAGCCTGCAGATCAGCGATAAATTTCTGCGTTTCGGCTTCCCAGTTAGCGGGCATGCCGCCATCCATACGACGGCTGTACTCTGCCGCCAGCTCCGGATACGCCGCTTTATAGGCAGCAAACTTCTCGTTCCACGCCTGCTCTTTCTGCTGGCCGGCGCTTTTTGCGTCCCACTGGCTATAAATGTCCTGTGGAATTTCAAACGGCGGATAGTTCCAGCCCAGCTGTTTGCGGGTCAGCGCCACTTCTTCTTCGCCCAGCGCGGCACCGTGCGACTCTTCTTTGCCCGCTTTATTTGGCGAACCAAAACCGATCACGGTGCGGCAGATAATCAGCGATGGCTTATCGGTTACGCTCTGTGCTTCTTTGATGGCGTTAGCCACCGCTTCAGCATCATGGCCGTCAATTTCGTGCACCACGTGCCAGTTATAGGCTTCGAAGCGTTTGGCGGTGTCGTCGGTAAACCAGCCTTCGGTCTCACCGTCGATCGAGATGCCGTTGTGATCGTAGAAACCAATCAGTTTGCCGAGGCCCAGCGTACCAGCCAGCGAGCAGACTTCATGGGAAATGCCTTCCATCAGGCAGCCATCACCCATAAATGTGTAGGTGAAGTGGTCGACAATCTCATGGTCAGGACGGTTGAACTGCGCGCCCAGCGTGCGTTCAGCGATCGCCAGACCCACGGCGTTCGCCAGGCCCTGGCCCAGTGGGCCGGTGGTGGTTTCAACGCCCGGCGTGTAACCGATTTCCGGGTGGCCCGGCGTTTTCGAATGCAGCTGGCGGAAGTTTTTCAGCTCTTCAATCGGCAGGTCGTAACCGCTGAGGTGCAGCAGGCTATACAGCAGCATGGAGCCGTGGCCGTTGGAAAGAATAAAGCGGTCGCGATCGGCCCAGGCCGGATTGGTCGGATTGTGTTTCAAAAAGTCGCGCCACAGCACTTCGGCGATATCGGCCATGCCCATGGGTGCGCCCGGATGACCCGATTTCGCTTTTTGTACGGCGTCCATGCTCAATGCACGAATGGCATTGGCCAGTTCTCTATGTGAAGACATGTTCTTCTCCCTTTATGAGGTGAGGAAATGGCGAGGCGGGCAACGGCCCGCCTGAGAGGCGTTACGGTTACAGCTGTGCGGCGAGTACGGCTTCCAGTTTTTCCTGGTCAGCCGCGAACTGGCGGATACCGTCAGACAGTTTTTCTACTGCCATGGCATCTTTGTTGTGCTCCCAGCGGAACTCAGATTCAGAAAGCGGCGCAGGCTGATGGAACGCTTCAGTTGACGGCGTCAGCTTGCGTTCAACCGGCGCATCGCTTGATTGCAGCTCTTCCAGCAGATTTGGCGACAGGGTCAGACGATCGCAGCCCGCCAGTGCCAGAATTTGCTCAACCTTACGGAAGCTGGCACCCATGATGATGGTGTTATAGCGATGCTGTTTGTAGTAGTCGTAAATCGCTTTCACCGATTTCACGCCTGGATCTTCGTCAGCCACGTACGGTTCCAGTTTTTCACGGCTGTTGTACCAGTCATAAATACGGCCAACAAACGGTGAAATCAGGAACACGCCCGCTTCAGCACAGGCGCGCGCCTGGGCAAAGGAGAACAGCAGCGTCAGGTTACAGTGGATGCCGTTTTTCTCCAGCTCTTCTGCTGCGCGGATGCCTTCCCAGGTTGAGGCCAGCTTGATCAGAATGCGCGAACGGTCAATGCCGTGATCTTCATACATGCGCACCAGCTTTTCGGCTTTGGTGACGCACATACCGCGATCGAAAGAGAGGCGAGCGTCTACTTCTGTCGAGACGCGGCCCGGTATGCTTTTCAGGATTTCCATACCAAGGTTAACGGCCACTTTATCGCTGGCGTTGATGATCTGCGTCTCTTTGCTGCCGCCCTGTTTTTTCGCATAGGCAACGGCGTCATCCATCAGGTGCTTATAAGATTCAAGGCCGGAGGCTTTCAGGATCAGAGAGGGATTCGTGGTGGCATCTTCAGGGTTGTAGTTACGAATGGATTCAATATCGCCACTGTCTGCCACAACGGTAGTGAACTTTTTTAATGCTTCTAGCTGGTTCATCTCAAAACTCCTTGATAAGCAATCGGATGATAACTTTCGTTATAACGCAACGTTCCGTTGGCCGTGCTGACTGGCATGAGCGCAGCAGAACAGACGGGGGAAACGTCGCTCTGTTTGTTCAGGATAGCGCTTGCAGGCGTCACGGCGCGCGTAGTAGGTGAACCACATTGCATCAGGCGTTTACATATGAAAATGCGTTTTCTCTGATTGTTGCAATGGTTCGGGTTGATGAGTCACCTGCAAAAGCGTTGTCTGTCGGCTCGATTCAGCTGGTGCTGGAACCGGCATCCGGGAAAAATCACACCTTCAAGCTTAGCAGAGAGAGAAGAAAGTGCGCGTAAAACGCGGCAGGTGAACAGCAGGGCAACCGTTATTGCCCTGCTACGACGGGCTTAGATCCAGGCTTTTACCGGTAAGAAATCACTGTAAAGCGCCGCTTCCGGCGAGCCCGGTTCCGGCTGCGCGTCATATTCCCAGCGCACCAGCGGCGGCATCGACATCAGGATCGATTCGGTACGGCCACCGGTTTGCAGGCCGAACAGCGTGCCGCGGTCCCAGACCAGATTAAATTCCACGTAGCGCCCGCGACGATAGAGCTGGAACTGGCGTTCGCGTTCGCCCCATGGATGCGCACGGCGACGCGCCACGATCGGCAGGTAGGCATCAAGGTAGCCGTTACCCACCGCCTGCATAAAGTCGAAGCAGCGGTTGAAATCGGGCGTATTCAGATCGTCAAAGAACAGCCCGCCGATGCCGCGCTGCTCATCGCGGTGTTTAAGATAGAAGTAGTCATCGCACCATTTTTTATAGCGTGGATAGACATCATCGCCGAACGGCTGGCAGATGTGTGCGGCGGTCTGATGCCAGTGCACCGCATCTTCCGTAAAGCCGTAATAGGGCGTGAGGTCGAAACCGCCGCCAAACCACCATACCGGATCGGCATCCGGCTTTTCAGCGATAAAAAAGCGGACGTTAGCATGGCTGGTCGGCACGTACGGATTTTCCGGATGCACCACCAGTGAGACGCCCATTGCCTGAAAGCTGCGTCCTGCCAGTTCCGGGCGATGCGCCGTGGCGGACGCGGGCATCTGATCGCCATAAACGTGGGAAAAGTTAACGCCCGCCTGCTCAAACAGCCCGCCATTACGCAGCACGCGTGTGCGTCCGCCGCCGCCGCCGGGGCGCGTCCATTCATCTTCGGCAAAGGGCGTACCGCCGTCCGCCAGCGACAGCTGCTGGCAAATTCGGTCCTGCAGATCGAGCAGGAAGTGCTTCACACGGTCAATATCAGGATGGTTCATAAGTTTCTCACCTTAAAAAGCGTGTGCCAATCATACCCGACCTGAATGGCGATCGTATTCATCAAAATAGTGGGTGATGCCGGTAGCAATAGCGCTGGCGATCTTCTGGCGGAACGCGGTACTGCCCAGCAGCTTCTCCTCTTCAGGATTGGTAATAAAGGAAGTTTCCACCAGCACCGAGGGAATGGAAGGGGATTTCAATACCGCAAAAGCCGCCTGCTCAGTATGCTCGCTGTGCAGATGATGCACCGGACGGATCTGGTTCAGCACGTGTTTGCCGAGGTTGAGACTGTTTTTAATGGTGTCGGTTTGTACCAGGTCAAACAGGATCTGCTGCAGATAGTGATCCTTGTCTTTTGCCTGCACGCCGCCGACGTCATCAGCCGCGTTCTCTTTTTTCGACAGGTAGCGCGCCATAGCGCTGCTGGCGCCGCGGTTTGACAGCGCAAACACCGAGGCGCCGTTTGCGGTCGGACTGGTAAAACCATCGGCATGAATCGACATAAACAGGCTGGCGCCGTGCTGATGGGCGATTTCAACACGCTGGCCCAGCGGAATAAAGTGGTCACTTTCGCGCGTCAGGCGCACCTCAATATGCGCATGCTCGCTGAGCAGGCGACGAATGTTATTGGCAATCTCCAGCACCACATGCTTCTCTTCAGAGCCCTCTTCACCCACGGCACCTGAATCGATGCCGCCGTGACCGGGATCGATCATGACAATGCGCTTTGCACTGGCGCGGGCTGCGGGACGCGCGAGGGCAGGGGACGCGGGCTGCTTTGCCTGCGTTTTTTTTTGCGTCAGCAGCGCCAGCGCCAGGCCGGAAAGCAGCAGCTGGCGACGCGTGGTTAACGGCTTAAGAACAGTGATCTTTTTCATGGGCGTTCCGCAAAGAGATAACAGCCCCGTGTTATAGCCTAACGGCCTGGCGACTTCGAGCACGCGAGTGTGTCAGCATTTTACTTACTATTTCACCGTACCTGATGGCTAAACGGCGCTTTTTTGCCCCGATGGTGACGTGCAGGGTTGCGCCGGTAAAAGAAAGCGTGATAATCAGCAAATTGTGCTGCTATCGGGGCTGAGATGATGGAAATCCGAGTTTTTCGCCAGGAAGATTTTGAAGAGGTGATTACCCTGTGGGAACGCTGCGATCTGCTGCGCCCGTGGAACGATCCCGAAATGGATATTGAACGTAAGCTTAATCACGATCCTGAGCTGTTTCTGGTGGCGGTTGTGGGCGGCGAAATTGTCGGCTCGCTGATGGGTGGCTACGATGGTCATCGTGGCTCGGTCTATTATCTGGCGGTGCATCCTGATTACCGCGGACGCGGCTTCGCCAATGCGCTGCTTAACCGTCTGGAGAAAAAGCTGATCGCGCGCGGCTGTCCCAAAATTAATCTGATGGTGCGGGAAGAGAACGATCTGGTGCTCGGCTTTTATGAAAAGCTCGATTATGAAGTGCAGGATGCCATTTGCGTGGGCAAGCGCCTGATTGAAGATCGCGAATATTAATTGCCGCCGTGATGCCCTCTCACTATTTGCCCGATGAGTATGACAACAAAGGCCAGCTGCGTTTGCCGCTGGCTTTTTGGCTGATCCTGCTGTTGCAGGCGCGCACCTGGCTGCTGTTTATTATGGCGGGCGCGTCCCGGCAGCAGGGCAGCGATCTTCTGGCCCTGTTTTACCCCGACAGACAGGCGTTCTGGATTGGCATTGCATCAGGCATTCCGGCGGCGCTTGGCCTGCTACTCACCGGCTATCGTCAGCGGCTGCCGCGGCTGTGGCAGAGCTGGCGCTGGGTATTGATCGTTAGCCTGCTGGCCAGCGTGGTGCAGCAGGGCTGGCTCGCCTGGCAGGACGATCAGGCGCTGGCCGCGTCGCTGCTGGCGTTAGTCGATCTGTTCGCCGCTGGCTGGCTGCTGTGCCATCGCCGTCTTGCCGACTGCTTTCGGCCCGATCGCCACGTCGAGTAAACTTTTTGCCTGTTGCGCACTCCAACCAGCACAGTTTTGCGATGCGCACGATTCACAGGAGTTGATATGAAAGCGATTCGCCCGGTAGCGATAGTTGCCGCACTTATGCTGGCCGGCTGCGCCAGCTCAGGTTCTTCCTCTTCTTCTGCTTCTGCCGCTGGCGACAGCAGCTGGTGGAATCCACTCTCCTGGTCCTGGTCAAGCCTGTCACCCACGCACTGGTTTGGCGATTCGCTGAGCGTCAGCGAGCAGGGCGTAGGCGCTATTAATGGTGCCACACCGATGACGCAAAGCGCGCTGGAAGCGGCGTTGGGCGGCGATTACCGTCTGCGTTCCGGCATGCGTGGCGATGGCGGCGCGGTCAGCCGTTTCTGGCAGGCGCTGGATGGCGAGCAGGTCAAACTGGTGATCTACGGCGACAGTCGCGTCACGCGGGTGGAAGTGATGGATAAGGACATTACCAGCGCCGACGGCAGTAAAATCGGCGACGCCTTCAGTCAGCATTACGATAAAGCCTTTGGTCACTGCCAGAAAGCGCCCGGTATCGACAGCAGCGATATCGAATGTCAGGCGCCGGGAAGCCAGCACATTGCCTACGTTTACCACGGCAACTGGCACGGTCCGGAAGGGTTGATTCCTTCTGACGACACGCTAAAAAGCTGGACGCTGAGCAAAATCGTCTGGCAGAAGTAACCGGCCAGCGAAACGGCCTCATCGCGCGCCACTTCTGGCCCGGTGAGGTTGTTCTGATAATCAGCCGGGCCCGCCCGCATCCCTGCTGGCGATAAGCTTTTTTCCGCATATCCTTTCCCCGCAGCTTATAGCGTTTTCGACTTTGAAATCATCAAACGATATATAAAACCGTTACTGGTTTTCACAGGGTTATAAATACACTGATTGCACGGCGGAGTTGCGCCGGTTTTCTGCTCAGGGTGCGAAATGACCATTCCAATGATAAAAAAAGTCGTCAGCGGCGCCGCTGTCTCGCTCTTGCTGGCGAGCGCAGCGCAGGCCACCGAACTGCTGAACAGTTCTTATGATGTCTCGCGCGAGCTATTTGCGGCGCTGAATACCCCTTTTGAAAAACAGTGGGATGCCAGCCATCCCGGTGACAAACTGACCATCAAACAATCGCACGCCGGTTCGTCCAAACAGGCGTTAGCTATTCTGCAGGGTTTGCGTGCCGACGTGGTGACCTACAACCAGGTCACCGACGTACAGGTTTTGCATGATAAAGGCGCGCTGATTCCTGCCGACTGGCAGCAGCGGCTGCCCAACAACAGCTCCCCGTTCTATTCGACCATGGCGTTTTTGGTACGCAAGGGCAATCCCAAACACATTCAGTCGTGGCAGGATTTGACCCGCGATGACGTGAAGCTGATTTTCCCTAATCCTAAAACCTCTGGCAATGCGCGTTACACCTATCTCGCCGCCTGGGGTGCCGCTGACAAAGCGGACGGTCAGGATGCGGCGAAAACGCGTCAGTTCATGACCAAATTTTTGCAAAACGTTGAGGTGTTTGATACCGGCGGTCGCGGGGCAACCACCACCTTTGTTGAGCGCGGACTGGGCGATGTGTTGATCAGCTTTGAGTCGGAAGTGAATAACATCCGCAACCAGTATGGCAAAGATGATTACGAAGTGATTGTGCCGAAAACCAACATTCTGGCGGAGTTTCCGGTGGCCTGGGTGGACAAAAACGTGGCGCAGAACAACACCGAAGCGGCCGCAAAAGCCTATCTGAACTACCTCTGGACGCCAGCGGCTCAGCAAATTATTACCCAATACTATTATCGCGTGAATAACGCGGCGGTAATGGATGCGCAAAAAGCGAAGTTTCCTGCCACCGAGCTGTTCCGCGTGGAAGATCGGTTCGGCAGCTGGGATAAGGTGATGAAAACCCATTTCGCCAGCGGCGGCGAGCTGGATAAATTGTTAGCGGCGGGGCGTGGTTGATGTTTGCGGCAAGTCATAAACGTGTATTGCCCGGCTTTGGGCTCAGCTTAGGCAGCAGCCTGCTGTTTACCTGCCTGATTCTGCTGCTGCCGATGAGCGCGCTGATTATGCAGCTGTCGCAGATGACGCTGGCGCAGTACTGGGATGTGATCACCAATCCTCAGCTGATCGCCGCCTACAAAGTCACGCTGCTGTCAGCGGGCGTCGCCTCACTGTTTAATGCGGTTTTCGGCATGCTGATGGCGTGGATCCTGACGCGCTATCGCTTTCCAGGCCGCGCCATTCTCGACGGCCTGATGGATCTGCCGTTCGCGCTGCCAACGGCGGTGGCGGGCCTGACGCTGGCTGGGCTGTTCTCGGTAAACGGCTGGTACGGTCAGTGGCTGGCGCAGTTCGATATTAAGGTGTCTTATACCTGGATCGGCATCGCGGTGGCGATGGCGTTCACCAGCATTCCTTTCGTGGTGCGCACGGTGCAGCCGGTACTGGAAGAGTTAGGTCCGGAATATGAAGAGGCGGCAGAGACGCTGGGTGCCACGCCGTGGCAGAGCTTCCGTCGTGTGGTGCTGCCCGAGGTCGCGCCAGCGCTGCTGGCCGGTACTGCGCTGTCGTTTACCCGCAGCCTTGGCGAGTTTGGCGCGGTGATTTTTATCGCCGGTAACATCGCCTGGAAAACCGAAGTGACCTCGCTGCTGATTTTTGTTCGGTTGCAGGAGTTTGATTATCCGGCGGCCAGCGCCATCGCCTCGGTAATCCTTGCCGCTTCGTTGCTGCTGCTGTTTGCCATTAACACTCTGCAAAGCCGCTTTGGCCGCCGTCTGGGAGGTCACTGATGACTGATATGACTCACAGCAATGATGCCGAGCGCCAGCCGGTAAACTGGGCGAAATGGCTGCTGATCGGTGTCGGCGCGCTGATCACCTTTCTGCTGCTGGTGGTGCCGCTGATCTCGATCTTTTACGAGGCGCTGGGCAAAGGACTGATCGCTTCTCTGCAAAATCTCGCCGATCCGGACATGCTGCATGCGATCTGGCTGACGGTGCTGGTGGCGTTGATTACCGTGCCGGTGAACCTGGTGTTTGGCACCTTGCTCGCCTGGCTGGTGACGCGTTTTACCTTTCCGGGACGGCAGCTCCTGCTCACCCTGTTTGATATTCCGTTTGCCGTGTCGCCGGTGGTGGCAGGGCTAATGTATCTGCTGTTCTGGGGAGTGAATGGCTCTGCGGGCGGCTGGCTTGATGCGCATCATCTGCAGGTGATGTTCTCCTGGCCGGGCATGGCGCTGGTGACCATTTTTGTGACCTGTCCATTTGTGGTGCGTGAACTGGTGCCGGTGATGCTGAGCCAGGGCAGCCATGAAGATGAGGCGGCCATTCTGCTCGGCGCATCGGGCTGGCAGATGTTCCGTCGCGTGACCTTGCCCAACATCCGCTGGGCGCTGCTGTACGGCATCGTGCTGACCAACGCGCGCGCCATTGGCGAATTTGGTGCGGTCTCGGTGGTATCGGGATCGATTCGCGGCGAAACCTACACGTTACCGCTGCAGGTTGAATTACTGCATCAGGATTACAACACCGTTGGCGCCTTTACCGCTGCCGCGCTGTTGACCCTGATGGCGATCGTTACGCTGTTTTTGAAAAGCGCGGTGCAGTGGCGGTTAGAACGCCAGCATCAGCGTTTGCAACGGGAGGAAAATCATGAGCATTGAGATCAGTCACATCAACAAATCCTTTAGCCGCACCCAGGTATTGAATGACATCTCGCTGGATATTCCTTCCGGACAGATGGTGGCGCTGCTGGGCCCGTCCGGTTCAGGGAAAACCACGCTGTTGCGCATTATTGCCGGTCTGGAGCATCACAACAGCGGGCAGATTCGTTTCCACGGTAAAGATGTCAGCCAGACGCATGCCCGCGATCGCCAGGTCGGCTTTGTCTTTCAGCACTATGCGCTGTTTCGCCATATGACGGTGTTTGACAACATCGCCTTTGGCCTGACCGTGCTGCCGCGCCGCGATCGTCCTTCCACGGCGGCGATCAAACAGAAAGTGACGCAGCTGCTGGAGATGGTGCAGCTGGGTCACCTGGCAAATCGTTATCCGGCACAGTTGTCGGGTGGACAGAAACAGCGTGTGGCCCTGGCGCGTGCGCTGGCGGTGGAACCGCAAATTTTGCTGCTGGATGAGCCGTTTGGCGCTCTGGATGCGCAGGTCCGTAAAGAGTTGCGTCGCTGGTTGCGCCAGCTGCATGAAGAGCTGAAATTCACCAGCGTGTTTGTTACGCACGATCAGGAAGAGGCGATGGAAGTTGCCGATCGCGTGGTAGTAATGAGCCAGGGTAACATTGAGCAGGTCGGCACGCCGGATGACGTGTGGCGCGAGCCTGCCACGCGCTTTGTGCTGGAATTCCTCGGCGAAGTAAACCGCTTTGACAGCCAGGTTAACGGCTCGCAGTTCCACGTCGATGCACATCACTGGCCGCTGGGTTACACCCCTGTTCATCAGGGCGCGGTTGAGCTCTTCCTGCGTCCGTGGGAAGTGGACGTTGCGCGGCAGAGCAGCATTGAAACGCCGCTGCCGGTCAACGTGCTGGAAGTCAGTCCACGTGGACACTTCTGGCAGCTGGTGGTGGCACCGGTGGGCTGGCAGGCAGAAACCTTTACCGTGGTCTTCGATGGCGATCAGACTGCGCCACTGCGGGGCGAGCGCCTGTTTGTCGGCTTGCAACAGGCGCGGCTGTATCAGGGCAATACGCCGCTGCGTCCGGTTGCCTTTGCCCAGAGTGCCTGATAGTTTTATGCTATCTCCGGGGCGGAATTCTTTCCGCCCTTTTTTATGCAGTTAACAGCCCCTTTTAGCGCGTCTCAGAGCGGATTGCGCTTACCCAGGAAATCGCGCGTGACAACGTTAGAACAGACTATTGGCAATACGCCGCTGATCAAATTACAACGCCTGGCACCGGCCGGCAGTGAAATCTGGCTGAAGATGGAAGGCAATAATCCGGCGGGCTCGGTGAAAGATCGCGCGGCTTATTCCATGATCCATCAGGCTGAACTGCGCGGTGAGATCCAGCCGGGCGATCGGCTGATTGAGGCGACCAGCGGCAATACCGGCATCGCGCTGGCGATGATTGCCGCCATGAAAGGCTATCGCCTGCGGCTGTTGATGCCTGAGAACATGAGCCAGGAGCGGCAGGCGGCGATGCGCGCCTATGGCGCCGAACTGATTCTGGTCAGCCGTGAGCTGGGCATGGAAGGCGCGCGCGACTGTGCGCTGGAGATGGAAGCGCAGGGCGAAGGCAAGGTGCTCGACCAGTTCAACAACGCCGATAATCCGCTGGCGCACTATCGCACCACCGGCCCGGAAATCTGGCAGCAGAGTGCAGGCCGCCTGACGCACTTTGTCTCCAGCATGGGCACCACCGGCACCATTACCGGCGTGGGGCGCTATCTTAAAGAGCAATCTTCAGCGGTGAAGATTGTTGGCCTGCAGCCCTGCGAGGGCAGCAGCATTCCCGGCATTCGTCGCTGGTCAGCCGACTATTTGCCGGGCATTTATGACGCCTCGCTGGTCGATCAGATTATCGATATGGATCAGCTCACCGCGGAACAGACCATGTGCGCGCTGGCGCAACGCGAAGGTATCTTTTGCGGCGTCAGCTCCGGCGGCTCCGTCGCGGGCGCGATTCGCCTGGCCGCCGCGCAGCCGGGCAGCGTGGTGGTGGCGATTATCTGCGATCGCGGCGATCGTTATCTCTCTACTGGCGTTTACGGTAGCTAATCTTTTCATCGTGCTCCGCTGAATCCCGCAACTGTAATAATAACGTAAAAGCGGCTGCGGATTTCTTACAGTCAGGTCAAAATAGCGCCAGTCTGTTGTGAGAGCGTAACAATGAAAATTCTGTTGGTTGATGACGATCTGGAACTGGGCACTCTGCTCAGCGAATACCTGATCGGCGAAGGTTTTGACGCGACGCTGGTACTGACCGGCAGCGCGGGCGTGGCTGGCGCGTTATCCGGCCATTACACCGCCATGATCCTGGATATTATGCTGCCTGATATGAGCGGCATCGACGTGCTGCGTCAGGTGCGGCAAAAAAGCCGACTGCCGGTGATTATGCTAACGGCAAAAGGCGACAATATTGACCGCGTGATTGGCCTGGAAATGGGCGCGGATGATTACATGCCGAAGCCCTGCTATCCGCGTGAGCTGGTGGCGCGTCTGCGAGCCGTGCTGCGACGCATTGAAGAGCAGGCGCCGGTGCCCGATCGCAAAGAGGTGATTCGCTGGGGCGAGCTGACGCTGAACCCCGCCACGCGCATGACCGAATGGCAGCAAAAACCCTTTGATTTAACCGCCTCCGAATTTAACTTGCTCGATCTGCTGCTGCGTGCGCCTGATCGCGTGGTGTCCAAAGATGAGCTGTCAGAAAAAGGCCTTGGCCGCCCGCGTGAAGCCTACGATCGCAGCGTCGACGTGCATATCAGCAACATCCGGCAAAAACTCTCTGCGTTAACCGCTGACCACGTGACCATCGAAACCGTGCGCAGCATTGGCTACCGTATTCGATGATTCGCCATTATCGCGGCAGGATGTTCTGGAAAATCCTGATCGGATTCTGGCTGGTGTTTATCGTGATCAGCCAGCTGCTATGGCTGGGCTTTGTGATCTCCGGTGAGCGCCATGAACCGCCTGAAATGCGCGCGGTACGCCGCATCGCCGAACTGCAAATCGCCTCGGCGGCCTCGGTATTGTCCAGCGGCGGCCCGGCGGCACTGGCTGAGATGATGGCGGGCTGGCCGTCAGCCGATCGCCAATTCTTTACCGTCACCCCGCAGGACGCGCCTGATAACCTGGCGGCACAGCCCGTTGATGGGCCATTTCCTGATGTCATGGTGCGGCGGGTAAAAGGTGCGGACGATCGCTGGTATGCGCTGCGTTATGACGTTAAGGCGTTGCGTGCAGACAGCCGCCTCGGCTCACAGCGTAAATTCCTCAACATTCCCGAGCCGATGGTTATTCTGGCCGGCGCTGCCGGGCTGCTGTTTAGCCTGTTGCTGGCGTGGAACCTGACGCGGCCAATGCGCCAGCTGAGCCTGGGCTTTGCCAGGGTCTCCAGCGGCGATCTCTCCGTAAGACTGTTTCCCAACATGCGACGTCGTCATGATGAGCTTTCCGAGGTGGCAAAAAACTTTGATGAAATGGTGGAGCGGCTGTCGGTGCTGGTGCGGGCGCGGGAAGAGCTGCTGCATGATATTTCACATGAGTTACGCTCGCCGCTGGCGCGGTTGCAGCTGGCTACCGGCCTGGCCCGGCAGATGCCCGAAAACGTCAGCGCGTCGCTGGATCGAATCGATGCGGAAGCGCAGCGCCTGGATAAGATGATCGGCGAACTGCTGACGCTCTCTCGCGCCGAGCACGACGCGATGCCCGATGAGCAATATTTCGATCTCACCGGCCTGATCGAGGCGGTGGTCACTGACGTGCGCTACGAGGCACAAATACCGGGCGTGGAAATTGGGCTGGATATCGATCGTCAGCAGGATTATACCGTGCGCGGTAACGCCGAGCTGATCCGGCGTGGGCTGGAAAACGTGCTGCGTAACGCGCTGCGCTTTTCACATGCCGGACAACGCGTGCAGGTGACGCTGTGGCGTGAGGCACAGTGGTTATCGATACGCATCAGCGATCAGGGGCCCGGCGTGGATGAAGAGAAGCTGTCGAGCATCTTTGACCCCTTTGTTCGGGTCAATTCACCGCTGATGGGCAAAGGCTACGGATTAGGGCTGGCGATTGTGCGCAAGGTGATGCTGGCGCATCATGGCGAAGTGCAGGCGGTCAACGGCGAGCAGGGCGGCCTGACGCTGACGCTGCGATTACCGCACTGGCAGCTGAGCTGAAGAACGCGCTTCGTGCAGCAACAAAAACGGCACCCCGAAGGGTGCCGTTTTCTCAGACCTGCAGAGATTACTTTTTAATACGAATCACAGGCGTTTCGCCGACGACAACCTGACCGGTAAGTTTGGTCAGCTCTTTGATTTCATCCATATTGGAAATCACAACTGGCGTCAGCGTAGACTTCGCTTTCTCTTCCAGCAGTGCCAGATCAAACTCGATGATCAGATCACCTTTTTTGACCTTCTGGCCTTCTTCCGCAATACGTTTAAAACCTTCGCCTTTCAGTTCAACGGTATCAATGCCGAAGTGTACAAACAGCTCGATACCGGTATCTGATTCGATCGAAAACGCATGGTTAGTTTCGAAAATTTTGCCGATGGTCCCGTCAACCGGTGCCACCATCTTGTTGCCCGCTGGCTTGATTGCGATGCCATCGCCAACAATTTTTTCCGCAAACACGACATCTGGTACATCTTCGATGTTCACTATTTCGCCTGACAGCGGCGCAACAATATCAATCGTTCCTGATGCGTGATCTGTTTTGTCGCCAAAAAGTTTAGAAAACAAACCCATGATCTTCTCCTAAGCAGTAATTTTGGGCCAGCGTCTTGCGGATCAGCAGAGTGTTTTTTCTTTAATGAACTTGTTGACCAGGTTCATTAACTCATCCGCGGTGGGCTGAGTCAGAGCCTGCTCTGCCAATGCCTTCACATCTTCGAAATTCGTGTTACGAATGATTTTCTTGATGCGTGGAATAGAAATGGCACTCATGCTGAATTCGTCCAGCCCCATTCCCAATAAAAGTAGTGTAGCACGTTCATCACCAGCCAGCTCACCACACATGCCGGTCCATTTGCCCTCGGCGTGTGAAGCATCAATGACTTGCTTGATCAGGCCCAGTACAGACGGCGTCATTGGGTTGTAGAGATGTGAAATCAAATCGTTACCACGATCGACCGCCAGAGTATACTGCGTCAGGTCGTTTGTCCCAATACTAAAGAAGTCGACTTCTTTCGCCAGGTGACGCGCGATGACCGCAGATGCCGGGGTTTCGACCATGATGCCGACTTCGATGCTCTCATCAAAGGATTTGCCTTCTTCACGCAGCTGCGCTTTCAGCATCTCCAGTTCCGCCTTCAGGAAACGCACTTCTTCCACGGAAATGATCATCGGGAACATGATGCGCAGCTTGCCGAATGACGACGCACGCAGGATAGCGCGCAGCTGAGCATGCAGAATTTCTTTGCGATCCATGGCAATACGAATCGCACGCCAGCCAAGGAACGGGTTCTCTTCTTTTGGCAGGTTCATGTACGGCAGATCTTTATCACCGCCGATGTCCATGGTGCGAACGATAACCGCCTGCGCGCCTACCGCTTCAGCCACGGCTTTATACGCCTGGAACTGCTCTTCTTCGCTTGGCAACGAGTCACGGTCCATGAACAGGAATTCAGTGCGGTACAGGCCAACGCCTTCCGCGCCGTTGCGCTCGGCACCGGCGACGTCGCGCACGGTACCAATGTTGGCGCAGACTTCAACCTGATGCCCATCCAGCGTAATAGCAGGCAGATCTTTTAGTTTTGCCAGCTCATTCTTTTCTGAATGATACTGTTCCTGAACGCCTTTCAGCTCATCGACAACCGAGGTTTCAGGGTTGACGTGGATAGCGTTGTTAACGCCATCAATGATCAGGTAATCACCGTTTTTCACGGTGGCGGTCACGTTGCCGGTGCCGACAATGGCAGGAATTTCCAGCGAACGCGCCATGATCGAGGTGTGCGATGTGCGGCCACCCAGATCGGTAATAAAGCCCAGCACTTTTTTCAGGTTGAGCTGTGCGGTTTCTGACGGCGTCAAATCCTTGGCCACCAGAATCACTTCTTCAGTGATCGCGCTCAAATCAACAATATGCAGGCCCAGAATGTTTTGCAGCAGGCGTTTACCGATGTCACGTACGTCAGCCGCACGTTCTTTCAGGTATTCATCATCCAGCTCTTCCAGCGCTTTCGCCTGGCCATCGATGACTGCAAAGGCAGCGGCGTCTGCAGAGGCATGGTCGTCTTTGATCAGAGAGATGATTTCCTGTTCCAGTTCTTCATCTTCCAGCAGCATGATGTGACCTTCGAAGATCGCTGCTTTCTCTTCACCAAGCGTTTCACCGGCTTTAATTCTGATGGCTTCGAGCTGCGTGGCGGCCTTGCTGCGTCCGTCGAGGAAACGCTGCACTTCCTGATCCACCTGCTCTGCAGCGATCTTTTTCCGGTTGATGACGATTTCATCTTCTTTCAGCAGAAGTGCTTTGCCAAAAGCGATACCCGGTGATGCTAAAATGCCTGAAATCATAACCCTACCTTTTTATCTCGATGGCTCATGACTTAAGTGCGCCAGTGTCATGCGAAAGCGTACTTTACGGATGCAATAACGCGGACGTAATGTCCGCGATCAATTAAGTGGCACTTCTTAAGCCGGAGAGAAACTACTTACTAACCGACAGATTACTCAAGTTCAGCCATCAGTTTGACCAGATGTTCTACCGCCTGCTGCTCATCTTCACCTTCAGCAGACAGCGTCACAACGGTACCCTGAGTCAGACCCAGCGTTTGCAGTTTGAACAGGCTCTTGGCACTGGCAGATTTGCCGTTAGAGGTCACGGTGATCTCTGACTGGAAAGCTTTAGCTTCTTTAACGAACTGAGCGGCAGGGCGAGTGTGCAGACCGTTTGGTGCGGTAATGGTAACTTCTTGCTGGAACATGCTATTTCCCCAACTTTATCTGGTTTGGTGTTATGAATCTAAAGTTTAGCCTGGCGGCAGGACTTTAGCCTGTATTGGTGCGCGCTTCAGGATTATGCCTGGCAAAGATGCGCCGGTACGAGGTTGGAGGCAGCCGGCGGAAATCTGGCCGATGCTCTCTTTTCAACCTAACCATTATGCCGCGAATTGCCTTGTGACCAAATCAGTAAATCGATTCAGCGTGATTTGGCGCAAGCTACGATTAATTTCGCGGATCGAAATAATTGGTTGCTTAAATACCAGAGCCGCGCAGCAGAGATCAATCAGTGTGGTTGCGAAAGTGAGATCTGCTCCACAAAAAAGCACCCATTTGGGTGCCTTTTACACAACTTTAGGAAATGTTTGATTACTGCTGTAGCTCTTTTTCCGTGAACAGATCGGCAAACAGCGCAGTACTCAGATAGCGCTCGCCGGAAGAGGGCAGAATCACCACGATGGTCTTATTGGCAAACTCTTCTTCTTCCTGCAGCTTCAGCGCTGCTGCGACGGCCGCGCCGGACGAGATCCCGGCCAGAATACCTTCTTCCTGCATTAAACGCCGTGCGGTGGCGATAGATTCGTCATTAGTGATGGCGACGACGCGATCAACCAAGCTTAAATCGAGGTTGCCTGGAATGAAGCCAGCGCCGATGCCCTGAATCTTATGCGGGCCGGGCTTGATCTCTTCGCCTGCCAGCGCCTGGGCGATCACTGGCGAGTCGGTCGGCTCAACCGCGACGCTGATCAGATCGGTTTTGCCTTTGGTGTTCTTCAGATAACGGGTCACGCCGGTGATGGTGCCGCCGGTGCCAACGCCCGCGATAAACACATCAATCTCGCCGTCGGTATCTTCCCAAATCTCCGGGCCGGTGGTTTTTTCATGAATCGCCGGGTTAGCCGGGTTACTGAACTGCTGCAGCAGCACAAACTTATCGGGATTGCTGGCGACGATCTCTTCAGCTTTGGAAATCGCGCCCTTCATGCCTTTTGCGCCTTCAGTCAACACCAGATTGGCACCCAACGCCTTCAGCAGCTTGCGGCGCTCTGTGGACATGGTTTCTGGCATGGTCAGCGTCAGTTTGTAACCGCGGGCGGCGGCAACATAGGCCAGCGCAATACCGGTGTTACCGCTGGTAGGTTCAACCAGTTCAATGCCGGGCTTGAGGATACCGCGTTTTTCCGCATCCCAAATCATGCTGGCGCCAATACGGCACTTAATGCTGAAGCTTGGGTTACGGGATTCAACCTTTGCCAGAATGCGGCCATTGCCCATGCGGTTCAGCCGAACCAGCGGCGTATGCCCGATGGTCAAAGAGTTGTCTTCATAGATCTTACTCATAGCCCGTCCTTTACTGTGTGAAATATTATAAACCCCAGAAGAATACCCCTTACGATTGAGCAAGGAAGGAAGGAAATCGTATATGTATATTATTAGCTGAAATAAGCCCTGCGATAAAAGCATAAGGCGGCATGAGCCGCCTCGATTCTCAGATTAATGCGGGTGTCCACTGCCTGACTGCGCGCGATAACGATCAACCCACATGGCAGTGGCACCGCATACCGCCACCGGCATAATCATCAGATTCAGCAGCGGAATCATCGTAAACAGGCTCACCAGCGCACCAAACTGCAAATTGGCGGAGCGGTGCTGACGCAGCGCCTGGCGCATCCGCTGAAAGCTGACCTTGTGATTGTCGAAGGGATAATCGCAATACTGAATCGCCAGCATCCAGGCGCTGAACAGAAACCACAGCACCGGCGCGACGGTTTGCCCAAAGCCAGGAATGAAATAGAGCAGCAGCAGGCCAATCGCCCGCGGCAGATAATAGGCCAGCTTCTGCCATTCACGCTTCATGATGCGCGGGAAGTCTTTTACCAGCGCCGCCCAACCGCTGTCCGGCAATGGCTGACCGGTGAGACGCCCTTCGAGCTGCTCGGCCAGAATGCCGCAGAACGGCGCGGCAACCCAGTTGGCCAGCGTCGAGAAGAAATAGCTGAACACCAAAATGATCGAAATTACCGTCAGTGGCCAAAGAATGTAGCTCAGCCACTGTAACCAGCCGGGCACCCACGACATCATTGTCGGGATCCAGTTTCCCAGTTCGTGAAAAAGCCAGACAAAAGCACCGCCCAATAGCAAAATATTGATTAACAGTGGGATGATAACGAAACGTCGAATACCGGGGAGGCGGATCAGTTTCCAGCCCGCCGAAAAGTAGTGCACGCCGTTATAAGCAGCGACGCGATTCTCATTTGCCATGGGCATTTTCTCCTTTGTCCATCAGACAGCGCCATCATAACGCAGCTTTTATTGCAGGCCAGCGGCGAATTGGCTGAAAAAACAGCGAAAAACCGTGTCCAGGCTATCTTATTTGTTAGAAAATAGTGCACAGACTTGCACTTGTGTAGCAGGGCAAATACAGTTAGAGGATAAAGTTTGCCGCGGTGGCAAGGTATTGGAACAACAGAGAATACAATGATGCAGGATTTGCGTCTGATATTAATCGTTGTTGGCGCGATCGCCATAATAGCGCTTCTTCTTCACGGTTTGTGGACCAGCCGTAAAGAGCGCTCATCCGTTTTTCGCGATCGCCCGCACAAGCGTTTAAAACAGCAAAACGAAGATGATAGTGACGACGTCGAGGATGATGCGCTGGGCGAAGTGCGCGTGCGTCGTTCTCATACCGAGCACGAAGAACCGCCTTTTAACACGCTGGACGATACCGACAACGTGCAATCCGCGCCGCGTAAACAACCTGAACCTGCCCGATCGGCACCGCGCCGGGAAGAGAATGCGGCACGCGATCCGCTGTTTGAGACCGATCCCGTTGCGCATCCGCAACCAAAAGCCGCACCGGCGCCGCGTCCGCAGTCGGTTGTACCGACACAGATGCCGCCACAGCTTGCTCAGGCCGATCAGCTTCTTGATCCGTTGCTGGAGCAGATTGAGCAGGAACCGCTGCTGCAGATGGAGCCTGAACACCAGCCGGAACCTGAGCCTACGCCGCAGCCGGTTCAGTCAGCGCCAGTTGCTAAGCCTGCTGAAAAAGTGAAAGAGACCGTGCTGGTGCTGCACGTTGCCGCTCACGCTAACGGCGTATTGAACGGCGAAGCGCTACTGCAGGGTGTGTTGCAGGCGGGCTTCCAGTTTGGCGAAATGAATATATTCCATCGTCACCTCAGCCCGGCGGGCAGCGGCCCGGTACTGTTCAGCCTTGCGAACATGGTAAAACCAGGCTCTTTTAATCCTGACGAAATGTCTGACTTTTCCACGCCAGGCATTTCCATGTTTATGATGGTGCCGTCCTACGGCGATGCGCATCAGAACTTCAAGCTGATGCTGCAATCCGCACAACGCATTGCCGATGATGTAGGCGGCGTGGTGCTGGATGATGAACGCCGCATGATGACGCCGCAAAAGCTTGAGACCTATAAAGCCCGCATTCGTGATGTGATTGACGCGAACAGCTAAGCTTTATCTCTTCTTCGTTAGGCCCGCAAACCCCCGTTAATCGGGGGTTTTTCACTTTGATGGTGCGCTATGAAATCCGTACAGGACACAATAACCGAGTTAAGAACCACGCTTCGGCATCATGAATATCTCTATCATGTGATGGATGCGCCGGAAGTGCCGGATGCTGAATATGATCGTCTGATGCGCGAACTTCGTGAACTTGAAGCGCAGCATCCCGATTTGATTACGCCGGACTCGCCAACCCAGCGCGTGGGCGCTGCGCCGCTGAGCGCATTTGAGCAGGTTCGCCACGAAGTGCCGATGCTGTCGCTGGATAACGCTTTTGACGAGGCGACCTATCTCGCGTTCAATAAGCGCGTGCAGGATCGGCTGAAAAGCAGCGATGAGATTACCTTTTGCTGCGAACTGAAGCTGGACGGTCTGGCCGTCAGCCTGCTGTATGAAGATGGCCTGCTGGTCCGCGCCGCCACGCGCGGAGACGGCACTACCGGTGAAAACATTACCGCCAACGTGCGCACCATCGGCGCGATTCCTCTGCGTTTGAAAGGCGACAACATTCCGGCGCGGCTTGAAGTGCGCGGTGAAGTGTTTATGAAGCAAAAAGGCTTCGAGAAGCTCAATGACGATGCGCGCCGCAACGGCGGCAAAATCTTTGCTAATCCACGTAACGCCGCGGCCGGTTCGCTGCGCCAGCTCGATCCACGCATTACCGCTAAGCGCCCGCTGACCTTTTTCTGTTACGGCTTTGGCCTGCTGGAAGGCGGCGAACTGCCGCGCAGTCACTGGCAGCGCCTGCAGCAGCTAAAAGCCTGGGGCTTACCGGTAAGCGATCGCATTCGTCTCTGTCACAGTGCTGAAGATGTCCTCGCCTTTTATCATCAGGTTGAGCAGGATCGACCGGCGCTGGGTTTCGACATCGACGGCGTGGTGATCAAAGTCGATTCACAGGATTTGCAGGAGCAGCTCGGTTTTGTTGCGCGCGCGCCGCGCTGGGCTATCGCCTTTAAGTTTCCGGCACAGGAGCAACTGACGGTGGTGCGTGAGGTGGAGTTCCAGGTGGGTCGCACCGGGGCGATCACGCCAGTTGCCCGTCTGGAGCCGGTGCAGGTGGCGGGCGTGCTGGTAAGCAACGCGACGCTGCATAACGCCGATGAGATTGCCCGCCTCGGTCTGCGCATCGGCGATCGCGTGGTGATTCGTCGCGCGGGCGATGTCATTCCGCAGGTGGTCAACGTGGTAGAAAGCGAGCGGCCGGAAGAGACGCGTGAAATCGTGTTTCCCAGCCACTGTCCGGTCTGCGGTTCAGATGTCGAGCGGGTCGAGGGCGAAGCGGTCACGCGCTGCACCGGCGGCCTGATTTGCGGCGCACAGCGCAAAGAGGCGCTTAAACACTTCGTGTCACGGCGCGCTATGGATGTCGATGGCATGGGCGATAAAATTATCGACCAGCTGGTGGAAAAAGAGTACGTCAAAACGCCTGCCGACCTGTTTCGCCTCAGCGCTGGCGTGCTCACCGGACTGGATCGCATGGGGCCAAAGTCGGCGCAAAATGTGGTCAACGCGCTAAACGCGGCCAAGGCAACCACCTTGCCGCGCTTCCTCTATGCGTTGGGTATTCGTGAGGTGGGTGAGGCGACAGCGGTGAATCTGGCCGCGCATTTTGGCACGCTGGAGAAGCTGATGGCGGCAACGCTGGATGAGCTGATTGCCGTACCGGATGTCGGCAAAATCGTCGCCAGCCACCTGCGTAATTTCATGGATGAAGAGAGCAACCGCGAGATTATTCATCAGCTGGTCAACGACATCGGTATTCACTGGCCGGAAGTGGTTGTGGTCAAAGCAGAAGAGATCGATTCGCCATTTGCAGGCAAAACGGTGGTGCTCACCGGTTCGCTTACCATCATGTCACGTGATGATGCCAAAGCACGCCTGGCGGCGCTGGGCGCTAAAGTCAGCGGCAGCGTATCGAAGAAAACCGATCTGGTGATCGCCGGTGAAGCCGCTGGCTCTAAACGCGCCAAAGCGGAAGAGCTCGGTATCGAGATCATTGATGAGGCGGAAATGATTCGCCTGCTGGGTGAGCAGAATGGATAAAGCCTTTCTGGTAGAAATTGCCAACACCACCATGCCGTTTGGTAAGTACAAAGGGTTGACGCTGATCGATCTGCCCGAACCTTACCTGTTGTGGTTTGCGCGCAAAGCCGAATTTCCATCAGGGCATCTGGGTGAACTGATGGAAATGACGCTGGCGATCAAAATCGAAGGGCTGGAGGGGCTGGTGAAGCCCCTGAAAAAAGGGACCTGAATCAGGCTGGCCGCGCTGCGGTCGGCTTTGGCGTTATTCGCTGTTTTTGATAATGCCAGCGGCTACCCATCAGTTTATCAAGCTCTTCGCCCAGCGACACGGTAAACCCTGCCGCTGGCGTCAGGGTAATCTCGCCAAACCACAGTTTGCCTGCCGCCACGTACCAGTCATAACGTGCATAATCCAGCCGATCGGCAAGCCTGATGCTCAGTTCGACAGCTTTCTCCAGTAGCGTTCGGATGCTGACCAGGTCGGCATGCTCCATGCTGTTGATATAAAAGCGGTGATGCACGTCACCGTGGAAGCGATTATCGATGGTTTGCAGTACAAACCAGTGCGAACCGTCAGTTTGACGGAACAGATGAATTTTATAATCACGTAGCGAAGGCTCTTCGCCGTGCAGGCGTTTTTCAATTACCAGTCGTGGTGGAATTGCCTGATAATGCGGTTCGTAAGATCGCGCACCAAAATCTGCGGCCAGCCACCGGCTAAATTTGATCATCGCCTCATCCAGCGCTGTTTCCGACGGTACTGTTTCAAAGAAATGTACCATGCCCGCGCCATGGGTCGGCTTAACCACCACGTCGTCCAGCGACAGGCGCAGCGCACGCAGGTCGCCCACATTCTCCACGGTGTGCTGCAAGGGAATCAGATAATCGTTGCCGATTTTTTCCTCTACATACTCTCGCACGCGATACTTATCTGCCAACAGCGAGAAGAATGCATTATCAGGACAGTCGTAATGTTTACGGCATAATACTTTTTCAGTGAAATAAACAGGGCTTCGCATATTTGCCCGACGGCGAAAAGTTTTGAAATAGGTTATCTGGTCGCGCACTGACCAGGGTAATAACGATAAGCATGATTTAATGAATTTTTTCACCTGATGAATTCCTGTAGATTATTGATTTTTTATGCATCGTCCAGATGATGCCGTGTGAAAATGTGTAATTTAAAAGGGTTAACCCGACAAGTTCGATAATAATAGTGCTGATGGCCGCGCCATAAATTCCCCAAAAATAGATGGCAATGGCGGATGCCGGTATGCTGATGCACAGCAGAAGAGATGATTTCCGCGTAAGAAAACCGTAGCCGGACAGACGAATAATATAGCGATAGGCTATTGGACCAGACGCCGAGAAAAAGCTGGCTACCGCCAAAAGAATAATAATTGGCCAGCCATCCAGATAATCTTCACCATATAGCAGGGTTAATAAGGGATAACTTAACAGGCTGAGCAGCAGAATAAAAAACAGCGAGACGGCAAAAATGATGCGCTGTAATCGCGCTGTTGCCAGTAATGCTGCTGCTTCGCTCTTGCTTTGAAAAATAGTGGTAAAAGAAGAGGTAATCAGCGCGGCGGTCACAAAAGTCCAGCTGGTCGCCAGGCTGCTGGCGACAGCGAACAGGCCGACAGCTTTGCTGCCTGCCATCATGGCTAACATCAGCTGAGAAATGCGCCCGTAAATGGCTACGGAAACCGAGGAGATAACCAGCGAAAAGCCGGTGCTGAACAGATAGCGGCGATATCGCTTCTGGTGCCTGGCCGGTATGCGCACTGCTGCACGCTGCGTACGCGTGCGATAAAGTCTGAGCAGCAAAGGAACCGCGCTGGTGAGCATAATGGAGAGGCTCAGCCAGTAGGGTGACAGCGTCAGCCAGACAATTAGATAACGTGAAATGAACCCTGCCAGTAATCCAATGCTGTTTGCCAGCATATTAACGCGTGATTGTAGCGTTGCATTAAAATAGATGCTGTAGACATCCAGCGTGCTAAATAAGCTGGCGAAAAAGATAGCCGTAAAAAAAGTGAAGCTTAGCGGCCTGAAGGTATAAATCTGCCACAGCAATATCGGCAGCGATAATAATAGATAGATCACGACCCGCTGCATAAGCGTTGCGCTAATTAATCGCATGCCGGAGCGGGGATTCTGCGTAAAACGCTTAAAGATAATGTTATCGCTGCCCATTTGCGCAATAACCTGCACAATCTGAAAAAGCGCAATAGCCAGAGCAAGTTGACCAAATGCCTCAACGCCGATATATCTGGCGACGTAAGAGGTCACAAATAACATGCCAAATATGGCAATGATTTTTTCCGACATCATCCACAGTGAATTGATAAACTGCTTATTTTTTATTGTTTCAGAGATATTCACTGACGTATTCCCCATGGCTTCTGCGGCGATTATAGCGATGGAGAGAAAAAGAGCGGCAAGACCTGTCTTGAATAAAATAAAAAAAAGGCCCGCAATGCGGGCCTCTTATTTATTCACTACGCTTAACCGGCGGCTTTGGTCGACTTCACCGGCTTACTGATAGCCGCTGCAGCAGCGGCCTCATTTTTCTTTTTGTAGCGCTGCGCGATGAACGAGCAGACCATCAGCTGAACCTGATGAAAAATCATCAGCGGCAACACGATAATACCGACTGCTGCGACGGGAAACAGAATATTGGCCATCGGTACACCGTTCGCCAGGCTCTTCTTCGAGCCGCAAAACAGAATGGTAATCTCATCCGGGCGACTAAAGCCAAACAGGCGCGCCGCTGCCAGGTTAACCAGTAGCACCACAAACAGCAGCAGCAGGCTGCCAGCCACGATCCACAACAGCGTATCGACGCCAACCCGCGTCCAGATACCGTTCACTACCGCAGCACTAAACGCGGTGTACACCACCAGCAAAATAGAGGTTTGATCGGTTTTGCCAATCAGGCTCTTGTGGCGTTCCACCCAGCCGCCGATCCAGCGCCGCGCCAGATGGCCGAGCACGAACGGCACCAGCAGCTGCAGCATAATTTTGCCGATCTGTTCCAGCCCGCTGTTACCGGCAGCGCTGTGAATATTCATCACCAGATTAACCAGCAGCGGAGAAATAAAGACGCCTAACAGGCTCGACGCCGAGGCGCTGCACACCGCCGCCGCGACGTTACCGCCTGCCATCGAGGTAAAGGCGATAGCGGACTGCACGGTAGCAGGCAGAATGCACAGGTAGAGAAAGCCGGTGTAGATTTCTGCGCTGACATTAACCGGATGCCACCAAACCAGCAGCAGGCCAAGAATGGGAAACAGCACAAAGGTGCTGAACAGAATCCACAGGTGTAAACGCCAGTGGCTGCTGCCAGCGATAATCTTCTCTCGTGACAATTTTGCACCGTGCATGAAAAAGAGCAGGGCGATGGCCGCGGTGGTCAGCCATTCAAAAAACGGCACAAAACCGCCTTTCGCCGGCAGGAAAGTTGCCAGCAAAACCGTGATGATCAGTTTGATCATCATGGGATCGAGTCGAAAGATTCGCATTGTTAACGCCTTGTAAAGAAATGTTGGGTGCTATTGTGCGTCGCGCAGGTTTAGAAATAAAATTGATTTATTGAATCCATATATGAATAAAACAGATGAATTATACCTTACGGCAACTGCGTGTCTTTGTGATGGTGGCGCAGCAGGGAAGTTTTAGCCAGGCGGGGCAGCACATTGGTCTTAGTCAGTCGGCGGTGAGTCACAGTATTAAGGAGCTTGAGGCGGAAATGGGCGTTCGTTTGCTCGATCGCACTACTCGCGAAGTGATTTTGACCGATGCAGGCCAGCAGCTCGCCAGCCGTCTGGATCGCTTACTGGAAGAGTTAACCACCACGCTGCTGGAAGTGCGCAGCTACGGTCAACAACGCAGTGGCACCGTGCGGGTGGCTGCCAGTCAAACCATCTCGGCGCACCTGATGCCGCAGTGTCTGGCTGCGGCGCAGCTGCATTTTCCGGATATAAAAATCATGCTGCACGATCGACCACAGCAGTGGGTTCTGCAAGGCGTGCGCAATGCGGAGGTCGATTTTGGGATTGTGATCGGTCCGCTGCGTTCGGTCGATCTTGAACAGCAGGCGATTCTGGAAGAGCCTTTTTTGCTGCTGTGTCGCAAAGACGATCCGCTGGCGGCGGCAGAGCAGGTGAACTGGTCAATGTTGCATGGCCGTACCATGGTGCTACAGGATTACACCTCCGGCAGTCGGGTGCTGATTGATGAGGCGCTGCAGCAGCAGCAGATTGCAGTCAACGTGGTGCAGGAGATTGGCCATCCGGTCACGCTCTACCCGATGGTCGATGCCGGTATTGGCATCAGCATTCTGCCCGCGCTGGCGCTGCCGTTGCCGGAAGGGCGGCCGTTAATGGTCAGACGCATCACACCTGAGGTTAACCGCAAGCTGATGCTGATTCGACGAAAAAACCGATCGCTGTCTCCCGCCGCCGAAGCGATATGGCAGGAAGTGCGCCAGCAGGCTACTCTGCTTTCGCAACAAAGGATGCTGGCGCCTGCCTTTTAAATATACACATCCAGCGAGTTAGTGTCGTTTGGACGATTGATACCGTCCGCCGGACGTTCGGCCAGCGGTGAACTCTCCTGCATGACCTGCTGCTTTTCCTCCTGCTGCTGTTGCAGCTGTTGAATTTGGGCCATCAGCAGTTGCACCTGCGCTTCCAGAAGCTGCTGCTGCTCCGCTTTCTGCTGTGTATTCAGCTCGTCATTGCCCGACAAATCTTTAAGCTGCTGGGTAATTTTCTGAATCTGTTTGTTAAGGCTATTGATTTGCGATGTAACATCGCTGCCGCCGTTGCCGGTGTCGCTGCCGATCATGCTGCTGACAGATGTAATACCAGACATAGAATCCTCCTTGCATGCAAAAGTGCGTAAAGGTTATCGGCCTGCGGGCGCATGACTTTAATCAGACAGGCGTTAATATTGCGCAGATAAACTGTTTTCAGGTTAAACCGATGGGCAAGCGATGCCTGAGCGATCAGCAAGGCGGCCAGTGAAGCGCAGGATTGAGGTGGTAACGGAAGGGCAGAGCAGAAAAGCAAAAAGGCGCCTTTAGGGCGCCTTTCTACATTGGTGGGTCGTGCAGGATGTGCCTCGGCGCATCGTGCGCCTCGCCCTGCGGGTGATGCTGACGCATCAGCCAACATGGCTCCCGGCCCTGTTGTCGAACCTGCTGCAGGTTCAAACCCTGCACGTGCAGAAAAGCAAAAAGGCGCCTTTAGGGCGCCTTTCTACATTGGTGGGTCGTGCAGGATGTGCCTCGGCGCATCGTGCGCCTCGCCCTGCGGGTGATGCTGACGCATCAGCCAACATGGCTCCCGGCCCTGTTGTCGAACCTGCTGCAGGTTCAAACCCTGCACGTGCAGAAAAGCAAAAAGGCGCCTTTAGGGCGCCTTTCTACATTGGTGGGTCGTGCAGGATTCGAACCTGCGACCAATTGATTAAAAGTCAACTGCTCTACCAACTGAGCTAACGACCCGAAATGGTGGGTGATGACGGGCTCGAACCGCCGACCCCCTCCGTGTAAAGGAGATGCTCTACCAACTGAGCTAATCACCCAATCTCATTCTTTTATCCACTGCAGGCCATCTTTAGGATGGTGGGTGATGACGGGCTCGAACCGCCGACCCCCTCCGTGTAAAGGAGATGCTCTACCAACTGAGCTAATCACCCCCGCTGTGTGGAGTCGCATTATAGGGATAGTTCAAAGTGAGTCAACGGTTTTTAAAACGAAAATGTTCGTTCGTCTTAAAATTAGCCAGGCCGTTGCTGATTTAGTCAAAATTGCTGTTGTGAAGCCGGAATATGACCTGTCGATACGCTTATCCTCGGGGGAACGATTGAGGAATCAACGACAGATGATAGAATGTCGCCACTCTTTTTTTCAGCATGTCCCTGTTTTCTGCTTAAAGCAAAAACCGTGCGCAATAAGGCAACGCTCAATGAAAATCAAAACCCGTTTCGCACCCAGCCCGACCGGTTATCTGCATGTCGGCGGCGCGCGCACCGCGCTTTACTCCTGGCTTTATGCCCGTCATCTTGGCGGTGAGTTTGTGCTGCGTATTGAAGATACCGATCTTGAGCGCTCCACGCAGCCAGCTATCGACGCCATCATGGATGGCATGAACTGGCTGAATCTTGACTGGGACGAAGGTCCCTATTTCCAGACCAAACGTTTTGACCGTTACAACGCCGTCATTGATGAGATGCTGGAAGCGGGTACGGCCTATAAATGCTACTGCTCGAAAGAACGTCTTGAGGCGCTGCGTGAAACGCAAATGGCCAATAATGAAAAGCCGCGCTACGACGGGCGCTGCCGCGACAGCCATGAGCATCATGCCGATGATGAGCCTTGCGTTGTACGCTTCCGTAACCCGCAGGAAGGCTCGGTGATATTTGATGACCAAATCCGCGGCCCGATTGAATTCAGCAATCAGGAGCTGGACGATCTGATCATTCGCCGTACCGACGGCGCGCCAACCTACAACTTTTGCGTAGTGGTTGACGACTGGGATATGGGCATTACCCACGTGATTCGCGGTGAAGATCACATCAACAATACGCCACGTCAGATCAACATTCTGAAAGCGATTGGCGCCGAGGTGCCGGTTTACGCCCACGTGTCGATGATTTTAGGCGATGACGGCAAGAAACTCTCCAAGCGTCATGGTGCGGTTGGCGTAATGCAGTATCGCGATGATGGCTATCTGCCGGAAGCGCTGCTCAACTATCTGGTGCGTCTGGGCTGGGCTCATGGCGATCAGGAGATCTTCAGCGTGGCCGAGATGACCGAGCTGTTTGACCTCGCGGCGGTGAGCAAATCAGCCAGCGCCTTTAACACCGAGAAGCTGCAATGGCTTAACCACCATTACATCACCACGCTACCGCCGGAATATGTCGCTACGCATCTGCAATGGCACATCGAGCAGGAAAATATTGATACCCGCACCGGTCCGCAGCTTTCTCAGCTGGTGCAGCTGCTTGGCGAGCGTTGTAAAACGCTGAAAGAGATGGCTGCGTCATGCCGCTACTTCTATGAAGAGTTTGAGCAGTTCGATGCCGACGCGGCGAAGAAACACCTGCGTCCGGTAGCGCGCCAGCCGCTGGAAGTGGTACGCGATAAGCTGCAGGCCATCAGCGACTGGACGGCGGAAAATGTGCATCAGGCGATTCAGGCAACCGCCGATGAGCTGGAAGTGGGCATGGGTAAAGTCGGTATGCCGTTACGCGTGGCGGTAACAGGTGCCGGTCAGTCGCCGGGGCTGGATGTGACGGTTCATGCCATTGGACAGTCGCGTGCTATCGCGCGTATTGAGAAAGCGCTGGCATTTATCGCCGAGCGTGAAGCACAGGCATAAGGCTCGCGCGCTCCGGAATGCATCGTCGCTTCCGGGGCGCATTATTCGCTATCGTTAATCCCCAGTCGCCCTAACACACCTTTTACCCCTTCGCGTAACAACAGCGCCGTGAGCTGCGCCTGTTCATTATTACTCATCTGCTGAATCGAATTTAATAACAGGGTTGGCAGGCTGTGCTGAGTAATCTGATAAGAGCCGGGCGTTTCCGCCGCGTGGCGAGTCGAGCGCAGAAAGGATTTAACTTGATCGTTAATCAATATGACGCGCGCCTTACCGCCTTGTACGCCAGGCTTGGGTGCGGTGGTCCAGTTTTCGCGCTTGATCCACTTATTGATGGTCTGGCGGCTGTAACCTGTTGCTTTCGCAAGTTCTTCCGGTGTTAACCAATCCTTTTTCATGCTGCTTTCCCTGCCACGGTCTGTTAGGAGACCATATTACAATAATTTGTCACAGGTGAAAGTAACAGGAACAGTTAATTGCCCTCCGCAACTAATGCAGAAGGCAAACTTAACAATTATCGGGTAGCCGAGGCGCTTTCCACCGCCGGACGATAGGCGAGGAAGTAGGCGAGACCGACAAATACCGCACCGCCAACGCCATTGCCGAGGAACACGGCAATAAAGTTCGGTACGTAATCAGCCCAGGTAAGCTGACCGGCAAAAATAGCCGCCGGAATGATAAACATGTTGGCCACCACGTGCTGGAAACCGATAGCAACAAAGGCCATGACCGGGAACCACATGCCAAAAATTTTGCCAACCACATCTTTACTGGCGAACGCCAGCCAGACCGCCAGACAGACCAGCCAGTTACAGCCGATGCCGGAGATAAAGGCGTGCAGGAAATCAGCGTGAATTTTGGCGTTGGCGATGGCCACGGTTTTCTTCAGGTAATCCCCTTCGGTCATGCCCAACATATGACCAAAGAACCAGGCGATCGCAATACTGCCGAGGAAGTTGGCAAGGGTTACCCAAAACCAGTTGCGCAGCAGGCTGAACGCGCTGATCTGACGAGCGAACCAGGCCACTGGCATGGTCATCATATTACCGGTCAGCAATTCGCCGCCGGCCAGCACGGTCAGGATCAGGCCCACCGGGAATACCGCAGCGCCCAGGAAACCGCCAAACGAGCCCCAGTCAGCCGGTAACTGATTGATGACGTGCAGGTCGAGCAGGAAGCCGGTAGCAATAAAAGCGCCCGCTAAAAAGCCTAAAATCAGCAGGGTGGAAATCGGCAGACGGCTTTTCGCCACGCCGGCCTGAATAGCCAGGGCAGCGATCTCTTTTGGTGTATGCAAGGACATAATATCTCTGGAGTTGTTTAAGGAAATAAATCGCGAACAAAATGCCCGCGTGCCCAGCGTTGGTGCGGCTTGGGCTAATAGTTAGCGTGCGAAGTTTTACACGCGAGGTTAACAAAAACAAGAGAATTCTTATAACGCTATTAACCCATAATTAACATAAAAAGGGCGTCAGCGGGACGGATAAAAAAGGAAACAGGCCGCTGGATAAAATTATCCACACACTCTCACTATTTCGCCCGGCGCCTCAGCAGAAAATTCTGTCCAGATGCTGCGGGTTTACCATCGTTATGCAACAGATTGCCGCCTTTTTCAGCGATCAAACGCAGAAACAGAATTTGGCGTTGACACTCCGGGGCCCGTTTCATATTATGCCGTCCGTCGATACGACACCGTTTTTCAAACGGGGCTATAGCTCAGCTGGGAGAGCGCCTGCATGGCATGCAGGAGGTCAGCGGTTCGATCCCGCTTAGCTCCACCAAACTTCTTCCCAAAAGTTTGGCTTGAAAAAAGGGTTCCAGATGTGGGGGTATAGCTCAGCTGGGAGAGCGCTTGCATGGCATGCAAGAGGTCAGCGGTTCGATCCCGCTTATCTCCACCAATCATCTCTGATTACCTTTCTTTTGTGATATCCAAAATGTTCACTGCTTCTCGCTACGCGGCTTAACCTGCGTCGGCGGCTTTACGCTATGGTGTTTTGCCGGTTATTGCGCGCAGAACGGCTGAGGCGGCGTCAGTGTGCTGGCTGGAGGAAAGTCGAGACGGTGAGGAAATGCAGAAGAGAGCAGGGCAGAGGAATAACGGGCGAGACCAGCTCGCCCGTGTTAATCAGAACGCCAGCACCAGGCCAGCAATGGCCGCAGAGAGCACGCTCACCAGCGTTGAGCCGTAGAGCAGTTTCAGGCCAAAGCGTGACACCACGTTGCCCTGTTCTTCATGCAGGCCTTTAATCGCACCGGCAACAATACCGATGGAAGAGAAGTTAGCAAAAGAGACCAGGAACACCGACAGGATACCTTCACCGCGCGGCGACAGCTGACCCGCAATTTTCTGCAGATCCATCATCGCCACAAACTCATTCGACACCAGTTTGGTCGCCATAATACTGCCAACCTGCAACGCTTCGTTAGCCGGTACGCCCATCACCCAGGCAAACGGGTAGAAAACGTAGCCCAGCACGCCCTGGAAGCTGATACCAAAAATGGTATCAAACAGCGCGTTAACCGCTGAAATCAGCGCGATAAAGCCGATCAACATGGCGGCAACGATGATCGCCACCTTAAAGCCTGCCAGAATATATTCGCCCAGCATCTCAAAGAAGCTCTGACCTTTATGCAGATCGTTCAGCTGCAGGTCTTCTTCATTTTCAATGCGGTAAGGGTTAATCAGCGACAGCACAATAAAGGTACTGAACATGTTCAGCACCAGCGCGGCCACGACATATTTTGGCTGCAGCATGGTCATATAGGCGCCAACGATGGACATGGAGACGGTCGACATCGCCGTGGCCGCCATGGTGTACATACGACGCTGCGACATTTTGCCGAGGATATCTTTATAGGCGATAAAGTTTTCTGACTGTCCCAGAATCAGCGAACTGACCGCGTTAAACGACTCCAGCTTGCCCATACCGTTAACTTTCGACAGCACGGTACCGATCGCCCGAATAACAATGGGCAGGATGCGGAAATGCTGCAGAATGCCGATCAGCGCAGAGATAAAGACGATAGGGCAGAGTACATTCAGGAAGAAGAATGCGAGGCCTTTATCGCTCATGTTGCCAAACACAAAGTTAGTGCCCTGCGCAGCATATTTGAGCAGATGATCAAACAACCCGGCAAAGCCTTTCACAAAGCCAAGACCCGCTTCCGAGTTAAGGAAGAACCAGGCCAGTAAGATTTCAATCACCAACAGCTGAATAATGTAACGCACGCGGATGCTCTTCCGATCGTGGCTCACCAACAGGGCGAGCACGGTCACGACCACCAGCGCTAACAGGAATTGTAAAACGTGGGACATATGTGCTCCAAATATGAGGCAGGCTATATTTCGTTGCGTATTCTATGTAACGGCGTTCATAAAAACGAGATCTACTCCGCATTATAATAATTACCTATCTTGCTGTTTTCCGGAACAGGCGCAGCGGTCACAGAATGTCTGCACAAAAAAACCGCACAAAGATTGTTAATTTTTTGAGCATATCCTACCCTTAGGGGGTTGCTCAGCCATAATCGATCCAGTAATGTGGCCTGTGGTATAGCCAAGGCTATACTTCATAGCAATGACTATCACAATAATTAGCACCACCGTTTAGACCTTTTAATGGCGACGCCCCATTCTGAATGCGGGCACAAGAAGACAGGGCAGAATACTATGCTGGAAAGTCGTACTGCGCAGCGAGCCGCGCGTGGGGCCAGAAAAATCAAACTTGCGCTGCTTGGACCGGCCTTTATTGCCGCGATCGGTTATATCGATCCCGGTAATTTCGCTACCAATATCCAGGCAGGCGCTTCCTATGGCTATCAACTGCTGTGGGTCGTGGTGTGGGCTAACGTCATGGCGATGCTGATTCAGCTGATGTCGGCCAAGCTCGGCATCGCCACCGGTAAAAACCTGGCGGAGCACATTCGCGATCGCTTTCCGCGTCCGGCGGTCTGGTTCTATTGGGTGCAGGCGGAAATTATCGCCATGGCCACCGATCTGGCAGAGTTTATCGGCGCCGCCATCGGCTTCAAGCTGCTGTTGGGCATTTCGCTGTTGCAGGGCGCGGTGCTGACCGGTATTGCCACCTTCCTGATTTTGATGTTGCAGAGCCGAGGGCAGAAGCCGCTGGAGCTGGTCATCGGTGGCCTGCTGCTGTTTGTTGCCGCCGCCTATATCGTCGAGCTGTTTTTCTCCCAGCCTAAAATGAAAGAGTTGGTGATCGGCATGGCGATACCCACGCTGTCAGGTACCAATGCGGTATTCCTCGCGGCGGGCGTGCTGGGAGCCACCATCATGCCGCACGTCATTTACCTGCACTCCGCCCTGACGCAGGTGAATCGCGGCGGCTCGCGCAGCGATCGTTATTCATCGACCAAGCTGGATGTGGCCATTGCCATGACCATTGCCGGCTTTGTTAACCTGGCGATGATGGCGACCGCCGCGGCAGCTTTTCACTTCAGCGGCCACACCGGCATTGCCGACCTCGATCAGGCTTATTTGACGCTGGAACCGTTGCTGGGTCATATGGCCGCTACGGTGTTTGGGCTCAGCCTGGTGGCCGCGGGCCTTTCGTCGACGGTGGTGGGAACGCTGGCAGGGCAGGTGGTGATGCAGGGGTTTATCCGCTTTCACATCCCGCTGTGGGTCAGAAGGCTGGTCACCATGCTGCCTTCTTTCATCGTGATTATGGCCGGATGGGATCCGACGCGCATTCTGGTGATGAGCCAGGTGCTGTTGAGTTTTGGTATCGCGCTGGCGCTGATCCCGCTGCTGACTTTTACCGGTAATCGTGAGCTGATGGGGGATTTAACCAATACCCGGCTGATGCAAAATGCGGGCAGGCTGATTGTCGTGTTGGTGATTGCATTGAATCTTTATCTGCTGGTGGGGCAAGCGTTGGGGTTCTGACGATGCACTGCGTAAGACAATAAAGCGGAAGAGCCTGGCTCTTCCGCTTTTTTTATTACAGCGAGGAGCGATTCTGCGCCATCGCCTGCTGCGGCTGGCTGATCGCCACACCTTGCTGTTTGGCAATGGTCTGCGACAGATAGCCTGCCACATAGTTAGCCGACTGCATACTCAGATGGTTGTTATCAAATAACAACGGTTTACCGTTCACTAACATGCTGCACTTGTCCTCTTTGCACAGCACAGAAGAGGGCATAAAGCGCACCACGTTATCGTCAATGTACTTATCGATGTTGGCGAAGGCCGGATTACTGAATGAGAATTCAGGATCGCGACCCCGCGCCAGCGTACTCGGCACATCGACCCCCGGCGTTGGCACCGGCCCCATAATAATCACCTTCTTGCCGCTGGCAATTAACGCTTCGGCAGTGCGGTTGAGATTATCGTAAAACGTGGTGGGATAGGCTTCATAGCGCGCGGCCAGTACAACCACATTGATCGCTTTATCCGCCTTCAGGAAGTCGAGCGCACGCTGATTATGGGCAATACAATCCGGGCGAACATCGAGCTGAAAGCCCAACGCCGGTGGGCAGGCAGAATAGGTAATCTCATACAGCGAGACGTTATTGTTGCCCAGTGCACGTGAGATCTCTACGCCATGACTGTCACCCCAGACGGCGACGGTAGGCTTTGCCGCACCAAAATGACAATATTTTGCGGTATCCGGCACGCCTTCACCAAAATGGCAGCTGCTACGCGCGGGGCTGATGTCCTGATGGGCAGAAATGAAGCTCAGCGTTTGCGCATCAAAGCGCTCCGGCCAGCTGCCTTTACTCCAGGTTGCAGCGCTGGCAGCGATCAGGATAGCCAGACCACAGGCGCTGAACTTGTACAGGCGTTTCGCCGGGAACGCGGCACGATGGCGGAAAGGGCGCTCGATAAAGCGCCATGACAGCGTGGCGATCACCAGCGATACGGCAACCACTAACCAACGTCCGCCGTCATCAAGTAGCAGATTCCAGTTGCGGAAGAAGACGATCAGCGGCCAGTGCCAGAGATAAAGCGAATAGGAGATCAGGCCGATAAAGACCACGGGTTTCAGCGACAGCAATTTGCCAACCAGCGTTTTCTCCGCGGCGTAGATGATCAGTACGCTACCCAGTACCGGCAGCGCGGCGGCATAGCCTGGAAAAATAGTGCTGGCATCGAACAGAAACACGCTGCTAACGATGGCGAGCAGACCCGCCAGCGCAATACCTTCATTCAGCAAAGCGCTTTTCGCTTTAGGTACGCGATTCAGCGCCAGCAGGGAACCTGCCATTAATTCCCAGGTGCGCGAAGGCAACAGGTAAAAAGCCGCTGACGGTTTTGGCTCGGTAAGAAAAATACTTAACAAAAAAGAAGCGGCAAAAATGGCCAGCAAAAACAGGTCGGGCTTTTTCTTCAGCGTACTGATGATAAAGAACAGCAGGATAGGCGCGAAAATATAGAACTGCTCTTCCACGCCAAGCGACCACGTATGCAGTAACGGGCGCTCTTCGGCATCGCTGGAGAAATAGCCTGATTTGCGCCAGCTGACAATATTGGACACAAACAGCAGCGCACCGGCGATCTCTTTAGGCAGGAAGCTATAATCATCCGGTAGCAGGGCAAACGGCGACACCACCAACACAAACAGAATCACCGCAAACAGGGCAGGAAATATTCGGCGAATGCGTCGTTCGTAGAAATCGAGAATGCTGTAGGTATTGTTACGGATATCTTTCAGCAAAATAGAGGTAATCAAAAAACCACTGATGACGAAAAAGACATCAACGCCGACATAACCACCGGAAAAGGTGGTGAAGCCGGCATGAAAAAGCAAAACGGGCACGATAGCTAGCGCGCGCAGGCCGTCAATATCGGAACGATATTTAATGTCCACGGTAACTCCTGTGAAAATATTAATAATATGCGTGGCAGGAATATAACATGCAGCTAAATAGCCTGCTCCTTATTCAAAATGTCTTATGCTTCATTGCATCAATTCGCGGGATTTGTCATCAGAGTGGATTTGTTTATTTTTTTGATTTTAAAGGTGTATTTCTATTTTCTGCAGGGTTTTTGAGCGTGTTGTTATATTAGTTTTAGGAATTATCCTTAGCGGATAAGGCGTATTGATATTTTTTATAATGCCGCTGTTATCAGGTAAAGTCGGAAACTTCCTGGTGTATGACATTTAATAATATGTCTGAGCTAAGTCAGCTGGCAGGGAGAATAAGTATTCCTTATGGCAACACGGTGACAAAGCGATGACGCTTAAACGCAGCCGACAGAGAATAATCACGAAAAGCAACAACAGAGGCGTATTAACGGCTATTGCAGTGCCCTGTCTGCCACGTACAAGAGACAAACAGGGCGTGAGGTTAATTAACGATGGCGATCCCAGTCTGATGGCCCACGGCGATCGTGATGGCGATCATCGCGCCAGTTATCGCGGCCGCGATGACCATCGTCACGCCAGCCATCACGATCGCGATCGCGGCCCCGGTGATGCCAGCCTGGCGGCGGCGGTCCGCGGAAATCATAACGATCCCGTTCCCAGGCACGTCGGCGATGTTCCCGCTCCCACGCCTGTTGACGACGCCATTCATCCTGGCGCCACCAGCGATGGTTATCGTAACGATAACGGTCATTCCACCACCGACCGTCGCGCCAGCGACCGCCATCCCAATAATGACCGCGGTTATCACGGTCGCCGAGGCGCAGGCTGACGCCCGGCGCCAGATCGATGGTTGCACTGTTGGCTTCTGCTGTGTGAATAGCCAAAGGCGATAACGCTGCCAGCAAAGCGGCAAAAAGTAATGCTCGTTTCATATTATCTCCTTGTCGGCAGCTGATTGCTCCGCCGTGAAGTCACTTTATGGTGAAATCCGTTTTTGCACAGCGCTGTCTGTCTGAAACAGCGTTGAAACGTCCGAATTGAGATAATTCTGGCACGACCGATTGCCCGCTGATAGCGTCAGCCTGCGCTTATTTCAGCGCTTCCTCAATACGCTGCAGCTCCTCCTCGCTAAAGTGCTGATTGGTCAGCATATCAACCGCATCATCAATTTGTGCGGTCTTGCTGGCGCCAATCAGTACCGAGGTCACCTGCGGATGACGCAGTACCCAAGCCAGCGCCATTTGCGCCAGCTTTTGCCCACGCTCGACGGCAATCGCCTGCAAACGCTCTACCTTCGCCATCTTCTCTGCGGTGAGCTGATCGCTGTTCAAAAAGCGGCTGCCGCTGGCGGCACGGGAATCATCCGGCACACCCTGCAAATAGCGATCGGTAAGCACACCGCCCGCCAGCGGGGAAAAGGCGATAGTGCCCACACCCTGTTCGCCCAGCACATTGAGCAGCCCCTGTTCCGGCGTGCGTTCAAACAGTGAATAGCGCGGCTGGTGGATCAGGCACGGCGTGCCTAAATCACGCAGGATAGCGATCGCTTCAGCCGCGCGATCCGCAGGATAGTTGGAGATCGCGGCATAGAGCGCTTTGCCCTGGCGCACCACGTGATCCAGTGCGCGCATGGTCTCTTCCAGCGGCGTTTCCGGATCGGGGCGATGGTGATAAAAAATATCCACGTACTCGAGGCCCATCCGCTTCAGGCTCTGATCGAGACTGGAAATCAAATATTTACGTGATCCCCAGTCGCCATAAGGGCCGTCCCACATGGTGTAGCCAGCTTTAGTTGAGATCACTAATTCATCGCGCCAGGCGTGAAAATCTTCCCGCATGATGCGGCCAAAATTCTCTTCCGCTGAGCCCGGCGGTGGGCCGTAATTATTGGCCAGATCGAAATGGGTGATACCGCGATCAAAAGCGTGACGCAGCAGCGCCCGGCTGTTGTCGACGCGCGTGCTGTCGCCGAAGTTATGCCACAGGCCGAGCGAGATCGCCGGTAGCTTCAGACCGCTGCGACCACAGCGGCGATATTCCATTGTTTCATAGCGTGATTCATGAGGATGATAAGGCATGGCAGCTTCCCGTCAGTGGCACAGTAATGAAAAAAACAGCGTAGTGTATACGTTTACACTACTCCACTTTTCGGCACGGATCGCAACTTCCAAAATTAAGGTTCTGTGCCAGACTTGCTATAGCGCCCTGGCTGATCGGCCATACCCGAACAGCAAAGCGCGTTTTCGCGCAAGAAAAGTCTGCTCTGAAGCCATTCTGAGTGCAGTTTCGGAAAGTTGCCGCTGGCGAGCAGAGGCCGGGCAGGGTAGGCTGCTTTTTTTATCCGACGCGCTCACCTTTCGTACCGGTGAGCGTTGTTGTTTTAAGGAGGGAAATTTATAGTGTCCCTCAACCGAATTGACGCAAGCGGAGCAGTAGAAGAATGACAAAATTTGCCCTGGTCGGCGATGTGGGTGGAACCAATGCGCGCCTTGCCCTGTGCGAGGTGGAAACTGGCACGATTTCCCATATTGAGACATTTTCAACATCAGACTATGCCAGCCTCGAAGCGGTCATTCGCTACTATCTGGAAAGCCAGAAGCAGGATGTGATCGATGGCTGTATCGCCATTGCCTGCCCAATCACTGAAGATTGGGTTGAGATGACCAACCATGACTGGGCGTTTTCTACCAGCAAAATGAAAGCCAACCTTGGCTTCGAGCATCTGGAAATCATCAATGATTTCACCGCCGTATCGATGGCGATTCCGATGCTGGCCGACAGCGATGTGATTCAGTTTGGTGGTAACGCGGCGGTTGCGGACAAACCTATCGCCGTTTACGGTGCCGGTACCGGTTTAGGCGTGGCCCATCTGGTTCACGTAGATAAGCGCTGGGTCAGCTTGCCAGGCGAAGGCGGCCATGTCGATTTCGCACCAAACAGCGAAGAAGAAGATCAGATCCTGCGTATTTTGCGCGGTGAGATGGGCCATGTGTCGGCCGAGCGCGTGCTCTCCGGTGCGGGTCTGGTTAATCTGTATCGCGCAGTGGTTAAAGCGGACAAGCGCGAGCCGGAAAATCTGAAGCCGAAAGATGTTTCAACGCGGGCGCTGGATGACAGCTGCATCGACTGCCGTCGCGCGCTGTCGCTGTTTTGCGTGATCATGGGCCGTTTTGGCGGCAACCTGGCGCTGACGCTGGGCACCTTCGGCGGCGTCTATATCGCGGGTGGCATCGTGCCGCGCTTCCTGGAGTTCTTCAAAGCGTCGGGCTTCCGTGCGGCGTTTGAAGACAAAGGGCGCTTCAAGGATTATGTAACCAATATTCCGGTTTATATGATCACCCACGATCAGCCGGGCCTGCTCGGCGCCGGTGCGCATCTGCGTCAGACGCTGGGTCGCATTCTCTGATCGACGGCGGGGCGGCGACGCCCCGCGCTACAGCCGCATCAGCTGGCGAAACGCTTTGACTTTGCCGCGGCTGACCGGCACCTGAAACGGCAGGTCGTGCAGCTTCAGAATGTAGGTATTGTTAAACCAGGGTTCGATCTCGCGAATCTTGGTTAAATTAACGCAGTAGGAGCGGTGGCAGCGGAAAAAATGGTTTTCCGGCAGCTTACTGCAGAACGCCGTGATGTTCATCGACATCACATATTCCTCTTTGCGGGTATAAACGAACGTCAGCTTCTCGTGCGCTTCGATATAGTAAATATCGTCGATATCGGTGACGATAATCCGCTCATCTTTCGCTAAATTCACCGTTTGCGGCACCGAAGGCGCTCCGCTGTTGCTGCCCGACTGCTGCTGTTGCCAGCTCGCTTCCAGTTTATGCAGCATCGTGACAATCCGCGCCTCATGATAAGGCTTCAGGATGTAGTCAAACGCCTCCAGTTCAAACGCCTCGACCGCATGCTCTTTCCACGCGGTGATAAACACAATCAACGGCTTGTGCGCAAACTGGTTGACGCTTTGCGCCAGCAGCACGCCATCCATCGACGGAATATTGATATCGAGAAAAATCACATCCACGCGATGATGGTGCAGATAGCGCAACACCTCCATGCCATCGTCAAAACGCGCAACCACGTCGATATTGCTGTGCTGCTCAATCAGCCAGCTTAGTTCCTGCTGGGCCAGAAATTCATCTTCAACAATAATGGCTTTCAACGTCGTCGGTTCCGTTTCAGTTATTCAGAAAAAAGTTATGTTCCGGCAGCAGCTGGCCATTTTTCGACAGCGTAAAGGCGATCTCCGTGCCGGGATTCAGACGACTGATCTCCAGCCCTGCACCATACAGCAGCTTGACGCGATGATGTACGTTGAGCAGGCCAATCTTGTTGCCCGGCATCTCATTGTTTGCCACGCGGGCGATCACATCATCGCTGATGCCGTTGCCCGTATCACGCACCGCAACGCGCACGCGATTGCCCAGATCGTGCACCATGATGGTCACCACGCCTTTGCCGCGGCAGGGCTGAATGCCGTGCACAATGGCATTTTCCACCAGCGGCTGAATCAACAGGCTGGGAATGGTGCAGCTGACCTCTTCATCTATGTCATAAATCACGCTGAGTTTGTCACCAAATCGCGCCTGCTCAATGGCGATATAATCCTTGATTTGCCACAGCTCTTTTTTGATATCGATGCTTTCATCATCATTTAATTCAAGGTTATAGCGCAGGTAACGCGATAAGTTGATGATCAGCTGGCGCGCGGTATCGGGATTCAGTCGCACCGACACGGAAATCGCATTCAGCGCGTTAAACAGAAAGTGTGGATTGATTTTGCTCTGTAACGCCCGCAGTTCGGCCTTGTTCGCCATCTCACGCAGCTGCTCCGCGCGCGACACTTCAAGCTGGGTGGAAATCAGCTGCGACAGCCCTACCGCCATCTCTTTTAGCGTCCAGGTAATGCGATGCGCGTGACGATAATAAATTTTCAGCGTGCCGGTGACTTCCCCTTTTTCCCACAGCGGAATCACAATCATTGAATGAATGTCCGGCGTGCGGTGCGCCTCATCGTTGTTTTTGATAATGATTTTTCCGCTGCCGATCGCCTGCGCGGTGGTCGGGCTGATGCCTTCGTCGCCATCGTGATAGTTTTGTTCGCCATAGCCGACGTAAGCCAGAATCTGGTGCGTGTTGGTGATCGCCACCGCATCGGCGTTGATGTCGTGACGAATAATGTCACACACTTTACGCAGCGATTCGCTGTTGATCTGCCGAAACAACGGCAGCGTTTTATTGGCGATCTCCAGCGCCAGCTTGGCCTGACGGGCGGCAATCGCTTCTTTTTCGCCCTCAACGCTCTGCACCAGCAGCACGATCAGGCCAATACTGGAAGCGCCAAGGATCATCGGCAGCGCAATGTCTGAGACGATCTCCAGCCCCAGCGACCGTGGTTTTGCCCACAGCACAATCAGCAGCATGGTCAGCGATTCACACAGCATGCCGCCGACAATGCCCACGCTCCAGCGCTGATTTTTAGGGATTTTAAGGTGGATCCAGCCTGAAACCAGGCCAGCAATAATGCTGGTAATCAGGCAGGGAATCGACGTGACGCCATCGATATCGATCAGATAGCGATGCAGCCCGGCGATGACGCCGGTGGTGATGCCGACCCATGGGCCAAACAGGATGCCGCCGGACATGACGGCGATAACGCGAACATTGAGCAGCGAGCCATCAACGTTAATGCCGGACCAGGTGCTGAACAGCGCAAACAACGAGAAAATGGCGGTGACCGCCATTTTTTCCTGGCGCGAATGCCCCTCTTTTTGCAGCAGCTGACGAAACTGGCGCGTGCGCGTCATAAAAAACAGGCAGATCAGCATCAGCGCGGCGCGGTCTAATACCGCCAATAACATTTCAAAGTGGGTTTGCACAAAGATTCCGGCATAGAGAAGCGTAAGGGCCATGATAAAAAATGCACGCGCCGGGCGCCAGCGCACAATGGCAGCGAATGCAGTTTCCACGCGCCATATCAATCCGAAGGCGGTTTCATCTCTTCAATAAGAGGAAATCCTGGCGAGAAAAAGGGGATTAAGTGGAATAACTTGTTTTGATTACAACATACATAAATATAGCATCGGCATCGGCATCGGCATCGGCATCGGTCATTCAGTCCACACAGCATCAGCATGATGAGTTACTGCGGCGATCACGGTAACCGGCTGACAAAAGGGCTACGCTGTTTAGCCGACCTTACGCCAGTGGTGCTGCCAGCGTGCGTTGGAGAGTAATGACAATTCTGGTGCGTTAATCCGGCACGCTTGCTGGTTACGCTATCGCTGTTTTCCGGTTTTCAGGATGAGACTATGTACTTAACTACCAAGCGGCTAAAAATAAACCGCCTGCACAATACCGACTGGCCGCTGTTTCAACGGTTACATCAGGATCCGCGCACCATGGAGTGGATCGGTGACGTGCCTGATGACGACGATCTACAGCAGCGCTTTACCAGCCGGCTGGCACCGTGGCTCAAAACCAGTTTTCATATGCTCTGCGTGGTGCTGACGGTGAAAGCCACCGGCGAAGCGATAGGCATGATGGGCGTCAACGCCGAATGGAAGCCCTATGCTCAGGCGGAAATTGGTTACACCTTGCTGCCGCACGTCTGCGGACAGGGCTATGGCAGCGAAGCGCTGGCAGCGGTATGCGATTTCCTGCTGAATGAGTGTGAGTTTCACAAGCTGAAAGCGTCAGTGGTGGAAGGCAACTGGGCATCGCGGCGTATTCTGGAGAAAAACGGTTTTCTGCTGGAGGGCACGCTGCGCGATAATTACCTGCTGCGTGGCGAATGGGTCAACGACTGGGTTTTTGGGCGACTCAACGCACGGGCTTAAAAAAAAGCGTGACGGTCTCTCGACAATTTTGTTGCGACTACGTTATGGTTTTGACGATCGCTCAGGCGATCCACGTCGCTCGGACGGTCCGGGCGCTAACGTAATCCAGAGGACATCATGGCTGATAACAGTTCGTCTCGTCGTTTTTCCCGCATTGAACGCTTGCCCCCTTACGTATTCAACATTACCGCTGAACTGAAAATGGCTGCGCGTCGGCGCGGCGAAGACATCATCGATTTTTCCATGGGCAATCCTGATGGCCCAACGCCGCCGCACATCGTTGAGAAGCTGTGTCAGGTTGCCCAGCGTGACGATACCCACGGCTATTCCACTTCACGCGGCATTCCTCGTCTGCGTCGCGCCATCGCAAAATGGTATGGCGAGCGCTACGACGTGGAGATCGACCCGGAAACGGAAGCGATTGTCACTATCGGCTCGAAAGAGGGGCTGGCGCACCTGATGCTGGCGACGCTGGATCACGGTGATACCGTGCTGGTGCCCAATCCCAGCTACCCCATTCATATTTACGGCGCGGTAATTGCCGGTGCGCAGGTCCGTTCGGTGCCGCTGGTGGCAGGCGTCGATTTCTTTAACGAGCTGGAGCGCGCGATCCGGGAAAGCTATCCAAAACCGAAAATGATGATCCTCGGCTTCCCGTCGAATCCTACCGCGCAGTGTGTCGAGCTCGATTTCTTTGAACGCGTGATAGCGCTGGCGAAACAGTACAACGTGCTGGTGATCCACGATCTCGCCTATGCCGATATCGTTTACGACGGCTGGAAAGCGCCGTCGATCATGCAGGTTCCCGGCGCCCGGGACGTGGCGGTAGAGTTCTTTACGCTATCAAAAAGCTACAATATGGCGGGCTGGCGTATCGGCTTTATGGTCGGTAATCCTGAGCTGGTGGCGGCGCTGGCCCGCATCAAAAGCTATCACGATTACGGCACCTTCACGCCGCTACAGGTGGCAGCGATTGCCGCGCTGGAAGGCGATCAGCAGTGTGTGCGCGATATCGCCGAACAGTACAAGCGGCGGCGCGACGTACTGGTGAAAGGACTGCACGAAGCGGGCTGGATGGTAGATATGCCCAAAGCATCAATGTACGTCTGGGCAAAAATTCCTGATCACTATGCGCATCTCGGCTCGCTGGAGTTTGCCAAACTGCTGCTGCAGGAGGCGAAGGTTTGCGTGTCGCCGGGCGTCGGCTTCGGCGATTACGGCGATACGCACGTTCGCTTTGCGCTGATTGAAAACAGTGACCGAATTCGTCAGGCGGTACGCGGCATCAAGGCGATGTTTCGGGCAGAGGGTATTTTGCCGGGCAAAACGGACGCGGCGGAATAGCCAAAAAAAGGCGACCCGTGGGTCGCCTTTTTTATCACAGATGATCACAGCATCAGCAGAAACGTGCCGAGCCACAGCAACAGGAAGAAAGAGAGTCCCATCAGCGCATATTTCATCACACACTCCTCTTAATGATGGCGGCCAAAACGAACGTACCTCCCGGAAAAAACGCTAACGTGCTCAGTCTCGTCTGAACCGCATGTGCCCGTTTTGCTCAGGGCGGGAGCGGCAGCTAATTTACCCGTCGACGTCAGAAAAATAAATAGCGCAATCAGGGCGCGTCAATCGACGGAACAACCGACATGCCCACCCGCAGCTGCGCCGTATCGGGCTGATGAGCATCCAGCACAATTTTCACCGGCAGGCGTTGTACTACCTTCGTATAGTTTCCGGTCGCATTGTCTGGCGAGAGCGCGGAAAAGGTGGCGCCGGTGGCGGGCGCAATGCTGTCGACGTGGCCGTGGAAGGTTTTGCCCGGCAGCGCATCCACGCGAATCGATACCGGCTGGCCCGGATGTACATCACGCAGCTGCGTTTCCAGATAGTTCGCCATGATCCACGTCTCCTGCAGCGGCACCACCGCCAACAGACGTGTGCCCGCGCTGACATAGGCTCCCTGACGCACTGCGCGCTGGCCAACCATGCCATCGATTGGCGCAACGATGCGCGTATAGGAAAGGTTCAGCGTCGCCTGATCAACATTCGCCTGGGCGGCCGCGCTGTCCGCCTCCGCCTGACGCACCGCAGCCTGCAACACGCCAACCTGCTTTTGCGCCGCGCTCAGCGCCGCCTGCGCCTGCTGCACGCTGGCAGCAGATGAACGCATGGTTGAGCTCGCTTTTTCCTGTTCGTCCGCGGTCGCGGTGCCGCTTTGCAACAGTCGGCGATAGCGTGCGGCATTCTGCCCGGCGTACTGCGCGGTCGCCTGGCTGGCGAGCAGGGCGGCCTTTGCCTCGTCGATGTTTGCCTGCTGCTGCTCCAGCTGCGCCAGTGCGCTAATATGCCGCGCCTCGCTGACCTGTAAATTTGCCCTCGCGGTTTCCAGCGCCACGCGATAATCGCGATCGTCCAGCGTGGCGAGAATATCGCCCGCCTTGACCTGCTGGTTATCGCGCACGTTTACCGTGGCGACATAGCCTGAGACTTTCGGCGCAACCAGTGTGTAATCCGCGGTAACCCAGGCGTCATCGGTGCGGCGATCGTGTTGATTGATGGCGTGCCAGATCGCCCAGCCGATCAGCAGCAGAATTATCAGCAGGCCCAGCAGCAGCGCGCTGCGCCGTGTTGTCGTCATCGCAGACATAATCAGATTCTCGTTTTCGTGGTAGAAGAATTAAGTAAAGTTTGTGGCGGCCAGACGCGGCGCGGCAGCAGGGCGGTGAGCAGGATCAGCAGCGCCGCAAAACCGATCAGCATCAGGTAGCTGTCGCTAATGCCCAACACCAGCGCCTGATGTTTCACCATGCTGGCAAACTGGCTGAGATTTTCGCCGGAACTTACGCTGCCATCGGCCAGAAAAGGCTGCGAACCGCTGGCGCTGGCGCCGCTTTCAGCGCTGAGCAGCCAGGGCTTTTGCGCCGCCGCGTTCAGCAACACATTGGAGTGAAACTGCTCACGATGGCTCAGAAACCACTCCACCAGCGTGCCTGCGGCAATGCTGGAGAAACCCCGTACGGTATTAAACATCGCCGAGGCGAAAGGCCCTTCTGGCGGTGCCACCACGCTGGTCGCGGTCATCAGAATCGGCAGAATAATCATCGGCTGGCCCAGCGCCTGCATCGCCTGAATCAGCCAGAAATTGGTGCGCGCCCAGTCGCTGGTGATCTGCGTGCCGAGCAGGCAGGAACCGGCAATCAGCGTGGCACCAGCGATCAGCATCCAGCGGCAGTCGATCCAGCGGATATTCAACAAGGCAGCCAGCAGTGGCGCCACGAGCAGCTGCGGCAGGCCGATAGTCAGCGCCAGCGGCGCAAATTGCACGGTGCGAAAACCAGAGACCTGCGCCAGGTAGCCCGACGGCAACGCTGAACCGGAGAGTGTCAGCACCAGCACCGCCGATAATCCGATCAGGCCGAAGCTGAGATTGCGGCGTGACAACATCTGCAGCTTAAACAGCGGCAGCGGGTGAAACCATTCATTGATGGCAAACACCGTCAGGCAGGCCAGCGAGGCCAGCAACAGGCCGCTGTAGAGCGGTGAGTCGAACCAGTCGAGCCGCTCGCCCTGCGTCAGCGCCAGAATCAGCATAGCGATGCCGGCGCTGCCGGTGACCATGCCAAACAGATCCATCTGGCGAAAACGCTCATAGCGCGTCGGATCCTGCGGAATGCCCCAGCCGGTCAGCAAGCAGGCGATCAGCATCGGCGGGATCACCTGCCAGAACACAAACTGCCAGCCGACGCTGTCGGTCCACAGCGCCGCCAGCGAGGCGGCCATATTTGGGCCAAAGGTGGCGGTCAGCGCGTAGGCACTGAGGCCAAACAGCTTGATCGGCGGCGGCAAAAAGCGCAGTGCCACGGTCATCAACATCGGCGGCAGCGCACCGCCAAACAGCCCCTGCAGCGCGCGCAGAGCGATCAGCAGCGTGCCGTTGGGCGCGAACGGCAGCAGCGCGCCGATCAGCGCAAAGCCCAGCGAAACGGTGAGCGTAAAGCGACGCAGCGAGAAGGTGACGGCGAACCAGGGTGCCAGCATCATCGCTGCGACTTCCGCCGCCTGATAGGCGGAGACCAGCCAGCTGCCGGTGGCGTAATCGATGCCGGTCGCGGCGCGCAGATCCGCCAGCGCCATATCGCTAACGCGATCGTTAAGGCCGGAAGTAAGGGCGGCAATCAGCACACCAAGCAAGCCCATCGCCAGACGAAAGGTAAAAGGATGCGGCGCAGGCGGTGTGGGCGCAGCAGGGGATGTTGTCATTTATTGATGCAGTGTATTGCTATGTGATACAGCCGGAGTTTACAGTGTGGTCTGGTGTATTGCAATGTGATACATGCTGCTTACGCTGAAAAAAAACGCTACAGTGATGCCGCCTCATAAGTAAGGAAACGACACGATGAAGGATACTGGTTCCACCCGAGATGATGAGAGAGGCGGCGGCATTCAGGTGATCGCGCGCGCTGCAAAAATATTGAATGCGGTAGGCGATCGGCCTGGCGGCATGAGCCTCGGCGAAATTGCCCAGGCGGTTGATCTGCCACGATCCACCGTGCAGCGAATCGTTGCCGCGCTGGAGTCGGCACAGCTGATACGCAGCTACGGCGCGGGCGCCGTGCGTCTCGGCCCGGCGCTGCTGCGCCTGATCAATAACGTGCACAGCGACATGATTGAGATCTCCCGCCCGGCGCTGGATGCGCTCTGCCACGCCACCAATGAAACGGTGTCGCTGGCGCGACCCAGTGGCACGCAGCTGGCTATCGTTCATCATGTCGTCGCGTCGCGTGAACTGCGAGTGGTACCGCGCATGGGGCTGAATCTGCCGCTTTACAGCACTTCTGGTGGCCGTGCGCTGCTGGCGCTGGAGCGCGATGAAGATGTGCGCACCATGGTGGGTGAAGCCTATGCTGAACTCACCGAAAAAACCGTAAAAACCCTGCCTGAGCTGCTAAACCTGATTGGGGAGGTGCGTAAAAGCGGCATCTCTTACGATCGCGGTGAAACGCTGGAAGGCATTTCAACCATGGCAGTGGCGCTGGATACGCTGTTTGGGCGTTTTTCCATTTCGTTGCTGGTGCCTTCCGCGCGTTTTCAGAAAAACGAAGCGCTTTACCAGGTTGAAATATTGCGCTGCAAAGAGGCGCTTATGCGCGAAATTGGCAAAATTACCATCAGCGAACAGTGAGGTTGCGACGATGAAAACCCTGATATTGGCCGTCGATAACAGTCCGGTGGCGAAAAAAGTGACCGGTCTGGCAGGCGAACAGGCGCTGGCGCAGCAGGCCAGCGTGCTGGTGTTGTGCTGTGTCGATCCCACCTATTCTTCCTGCAATGAGCCGTTTGAAATTGATGCCGGTGAAGATCCCGGTGACTTTGGCGCGGCGCTGGATGAGCAAAACACCGCAGAGATGGTGGTGCGCCACGCACTGGCGGCGCTGTTTCGCGACGGCGTTAAGGCGCGCGGCGTCGTGATTGCCGGAGATGCGGCGGAAACCATCGTCAGCCAGGCCAATAAATATCAGGCCAGCATGATTATTATGGGACGCCGCCACCTGTCGCCATTCAATCGTCTGCTGAAAGGGTCAGTCAGCGCGGCGGTGATTGAGCGGGCGCACTGCCCGGTGCTGGTGGATGTGCGCGCCTGATGTAAACAAAAAAGCTGTGCCATAAAAAAAGCCCGCTCAGCGCGGGCATCAAGGTCAGTATAGCTTTATTTTTATTGGTAATTCCTGGTGTGGCGCTCTCTTCTTTGCTTCTTGGCGCTATCTTCGCAAGATCTCATCAATAGCACCAGCCGTTTAAAATGATTGATTCAATCGGTGTAAGCTTGGAAAAAACCGGACAACGCCGATGTTTTCCACCCTGTGGCGCATTTACACTCCCTCGCATTCAATGAGGATAAAATAATGAAAAAATCAGTTATTAGCGCAGTTGCGCTTTTATTACTGGCGGGATGTACCGCCAACAAGCCAGGCGCTTTTGAACGTATAGACGAAGACACCACTGCGCATACGGTGCAATACCGCTTTGATCCAGCGCGGGTGAATAATGATGCGATGCAGGTAGATTTGTCACAATATTGCAGCGAGCGGGGATTTGATAAAGTGGATTCTTTACCGTCGCAGGACAGCCATATTCCCGGACTGAAGAAGACCTGGTATCAATGTAATTACGCGATTAAAAGCTAAAAAAAGAGGCGGGAAAAATTCCCGCCTTAATGTTTTTATTTTTATATTGCTGTGTGTACTCTTTGCCCGTGGGTTTTTAGCCCTTATTGTTTTATCCGTTACCAGCCGCGATGATGGCCGCCGTGGTGATGTCCACCATGATGATGGTCCCAACCCCGATCGACAATACATCCGCTTAATGTGCTAACCGTCGCAACGACAAATAGCATTTTTACTATTCTGTTCATCTCATCGTCCTCTTGCTTGCTTCTGCCGGTAACGTTACGCAATAAAAGTGGAGAAAAGATGTATGTAATGTAGATATAGCGAATAAGATATGTGGAAATATGTCAAAATAAAGGGGGGAGTTATTAAGAGGGCAAGGTGAATAGGAATGCACTTAATATATTGTCAGCATAAAGCGATTAATCCGAAAAGCAAGTAAAAAGAGATTATCATTCGCATCTGATTTAGCACTATATTTAATGGCTACGCCAATATTGAGGAGTAAACATGGAATATAAGGTTGAGCACGAGTTGGCCTTGCAGGCCGAGCTGGGAGAATGTCCGCTGTGGTCGGTGAAAGAGCAGAAACTCTGGCTGGTCGATATTCTGGCGCCTGCCATTCATCGCTACGATCCGGCCAGCGGCGAGCTGGAGAGTTTTGCCCTGCCGGAAGAGGTAGGCTGCATCGGCCTGCGGGAAGAGGGTGGACTGATTGCGGCACTGCGCAGCGGCGTCTGGTTGCTGGATGAGCAGTGTCGGCCACTGCGTAAGGTTGCCGATAATCCCGGCGAGGCGAGCAAAAGTCGCTTCAACGATGGCCGCGTCGATCATTTTGGCCGCTTCTGGTGTGGCAGCCTGTGGGAACCGCAGGATCGCGACGGTGGCAAACTCTGCCGCGTCGACAGCGATTACCAATTGCATGTCATCGACGAGGTAAAAATCTCCAACGGGCTGGCATTTTCCCCGGATCGCCGCTGGATGTACCACAGCGATACGCCACATGGCGTGCTCTATCGTTATCCACTCGACCCCGACACCGGCGAGCACGGCCCACGTGAAGTGTTCCGGCATTTTGATGCACAGGGCGGTCAGCCTGATGGCGCAGCGGTCGATAGCGAAGGATTTTACTGGTCGGCGCAATTTGATGGTGGGCGTGTGGTGCGGGTCGATCCGGCTACGGCTGAAATCGTCGATGAAATCACGCTGCCGGTGCGCTGGCCGACCATGGTGGCGTTTGGCGGACCCGATCTGAAAACGCTTTATATCACCAGTTCGCGTGAAAATCGCACCGAAGAAGAGCTGGCAACCTATCCGCTCTCCGGCGATCTGTTTGCCGTCAGGGTTGATGTGGCCGGTGTGGCCGAGCCGTGCTTTATCTCGCTGAAAAAATAACGCCGCCGTCAGGCGACGAGAAGAGAAGAGGGCGCCGCGGCGCCCTTTTTTTATCCGCGCTGCAATAGGGGTTGGGCATGACGTTCGCGAGCCGGCTGACGTATCAGCAGCGACATCGCCAGCGACAGGGTAAGCAACGTGGCGATCAAACTGAAGATCACGGTAAAGCCACCGAACAGCGAGGCGATCAGCGAGCCGAGCACGCTGCCAATACCAAAGCCCAGATAGATAACGCCATAGTTTTTGGTCAGGTTATTCAGGCCGAAAAAGTCGCTGACCAGCGAAGGATAAACGGTGATGGTGCCGCCAAAGCTGAAGGCCACGCAGGCGACTGACAGATAGAAGCTGGTTTCATTCATCTGGGTAAACAGCAGCAGGCTCATGCCCGCCAGTGAAACAATCTGCGCCAGTGAAATCACGCGAATGCGCGCCATTTTATCCGAGAGCACGCCCAGCACCAGACGTCCGCTGAGGTTGGCAATAGCAATCACCGTTACCGCATTGGCCGCCGTCTGGCTGGTTAAGTGCACCAGGCTTTCGCCGATATCCTTGGCCACACCAATAATGTACAGGCCGCTCATGCAGGCGGTAAGAAACATCAACGCCAGCATCCAGTACTGCGGCAGGCGCATCGATTCGGCCAGCGTATAGTCGCGCGTCGTGCCCAGCGCGTTTTGCGTCGGCTGCTGTGCCGGCGCATCGGTCATCATCAGCGCGCCAATAATGATCATCGTCATTGCCATCGCGCCCCAGATAATAAAGGTATTCTCCAGGCTGGTAACGCTGAGCAGATAGCCGCAGATAAACTTGAAGCCGAGGCTTCCCAGGCCGTAGGCGCCAATGGCGCAGGCGGAAATGACCCCTTTGCGCTCCGGAAACCATTTCACGCAGTTCGACAGGCTCATCAGATAACCGGCGCCATCCGCCAGGCCGACCAGCACACCGGCGCTGAGCCATAACAGATAGATATTGCTGGCGTGCGCGGTGAGGTAAAAGCCAATCGCCATCAGGATACCGGCGCCAATGGCGACGTTACGCACGCCAAAACGCTCCTGCAGCTTTCCCGCCACCGAGGAGGCGATCGCCAGCCCGAGGCTAAGCAGACCAAACGAAAAGGCCACCTGACTGATCGGTTCGTCGAGCTTGGCCGAAAGCTTGCCGTTGAACAGGCTCCAGGTGTAAACCGAGCCAAGGGCAAACTGCATGACCACCGTGCCGGCTAAGGTCAGCCAACGGGTGCGGCTCGTAAAGGGTGCTGTTGATGTGCTCATTGCATCTCCCCCATGCGGGAATCATTAAATTGCCCTCAGCCTACCCGTCACGCACGCGCATGGCAGAAATGACGCCATGAATCGCCCTCAGCAGGGAATGAACTGCCGTAATTTCGGCATGAACGGCTTTTTTCAGTAAATTCTTAAAATGGCTATGCTTCATGGAGAGCAGTAAAGATTGCTAGCGATAAGTGGTTAATATCACGGCGTTTTTGCTAGCAATGCGCTGGATAAGTTTTTTATAGTGAATTACGCGGCAGCGGAATCAGGGTTACATAATGTTTCTACTGGTACGCCGTTTTTGCACGGTCAAAAATGCTGTGCCAGGCTTTATATTCATCCAACGAGGAGGAAATATGAAAGACCGGGCATATGAATCCACTTCCAGTGAGGACGAGGTCTGCTGTTTAATCGGTCAGGCTGTGATTGAGCTTAGCGATGAACATCAGCCGGTTAACAAATCGACGCTCTCTTTAAAGCTATTGTCGATGGCTGACCGCGACCGTGACGACGACCGGGTTTTACTCTACTGGATAGCCCGCAAGGCGATTACGCAACCCTATAAGCTCAACATTGGTGTTTCCCGCTGGGCGCAACAGGCCCAATAGAGGAAGGGGCGGACAGCATCTGTCCGCCCGTAATGCCGCATGTTTCCGCTTTTCCGCTGTAAACTTCTTCAATGCACTTACTCTCCGGCAGAATCCCGTCACTGTAGTTTTCCTGAACTATGCTTACCTCCCATTCGCGAAAACGTGGTCGTGCTGCATCCGCTCTCTGCGGAACAGGCGCCATTGATTGCCAACCTCGCGTTGGCCTAAGAGGAGAACATGATGACGACTTCCCATCGCCCCTTTCCACCGCAACCCGAGCAGCAACAAGAGTGGCCGGGCACCACGGCTGATATGCAGCCGACGCCGGATCATGGCGAAACGAGTTATCAGGGCAGCGGACGTTTGCAGGGCAAAAAGGCGCTGATTACCGGCGGTGATTCTGGTATTGGCCGTGCGGTGGCCATCGCCTATGCGCGTGAAGGCGCGGATGTGCTGATCAGCTACTACAACGAACATGAAGATGCGCAGGACACCGCGCGTTTGATTGAAGAGGCGGGTCAAAAAGCCGTGCTGGTGCCGGGCGATATCACCTCGGCGGAACACTGCCGGCATCTGGTATCACAGGCGGTGGATGCTTTTGGCAAAATCGATATTTTGGTCAACAACGCTGCTTTTCAGCAGACGCGTCAGTCGCTGGAAGAGATCAGCGACGATGAGTTCGATCGCACCATGAAAACCAATCTCTATAGCCTGTTCTGGATCACCAAGGCTGCGGTGACACATATGCCAAAAGGCAGCGTGATCATCAATACTGCTTCGGTGAATGCCGATCGTCCGGTGCCGACGCTACTTGCCTATTCCGCAACCAAAGCGGCGATCATTAACTTTTCCGGCAGTTTTGCCGCGCTGCTGGCAGAAAAAGGCATTCGATCCAACGTGGTTGCGCCGGGTCCGATCTGGACGCCGCTGATTCCGGCCACGATGACCGCAGAAGATGTGAAGCATGATGGTGAATCGGTACCGATGAAACGTGCCGGTCAGCCTGCGGAACTCGCTTCTTCTTACGTCATGTTGGCCAGCGATGACGCCAGCTATATTTCAGGCGCAACGATTGCGGTAACCGGCGGCGCGCCGTTTATCTGATTGGGAAAATGCGTTTTACTCTGGGTAAAGTTGACTGCTGAAGCGGTGTTTTATTGCGCGGGATAGGGCAGGCGAAAAAATTGCCTCTGCAGGTGGAAATCCACGAACACCTCCAGAGGCGATGCAAAGCATCATTCGTTATGTGTGATGAATCATCACCCGGCAAACTTATACAAAACACGATGATTTGTACAATTATGATTTGGCTAAAGAGGCTGATCGGAGGTGTATATAAAATGCTTCTTTTGCGGATTTTTACAACATTTTGCAGGATTAGGTCAGGATAACGCCGTTAAACCGCTGAATTTATCATCGGAGGCGCGTCAGACTGTTCTGTATTTGAATAACAGCCGTGGCAGTGTAAGAGCTTCAGGCAAGTTAGCTTGTGTTTCATTGCAATCGGCAATAGCACTTTTTATCCACGGCTTCATCTGTCAAGGATCGTCAGGATCCGTGGGATAGCCAATTCCTGTTAGCCTCAACGTCGCTATCGACTACGCTTAGATCACCTTTTCCAGTCAGGATCTTCTTTATGTCTTCGCAACCCGATTATGTTGAACCTCTCCCGGACGATGCTGAAATTCCCGCTTATGAAGACGATCTTCCCGAGGAAAGTGGAAGAGAGCAGCATAAAGAGCAATCTCAGCAGGCGTGATTTTTGCTGTCACTGGTCCTGTTTTTGATGACGCTGACAATGCGTGCGATCTCTGGATCGCACGCATTGTCAGTAAACTGCTAAGTTGATGAATCAGGCGAACCCTAATCTGTATCTGCTGATAATCGTCAACATGCAGCGCGCCTGAATTTGCCTTTATCCTTTCTGCTCACATAACCCGTGCAAGAAAAAAATTTATTTGTCCCTGAATTGAGCTTGATCTATGTTAATTACGGCATCCGCCTTGGCTATTATTAAGCGAAGCGTAAGTGCCGGGTGGCTGAATATAATCACAGTATTATCGCAATCAGTATTTATTCAGCCAGAATGCAGATTCGCTTTCAGGAAATAGACGTGGGCATTAACGTAAAACGCAGGGTCTGCGCTGTGCTTATCGCGAGTGCAGGATTATCGGATGTTGCGGCTAATGAATTAGACCTTTATTCTTTACACACGGCTTCCTTTGTCTGGCACGCTTACGCACCAACGAAAGATTATACCCAATACTTTAAAAATGAACTGGTTGCGCTGGAGAAGCAGATAGACGAAACGTCCGATTACAGTCTGTATGGCGGTACGTTGATCAATAGTGAAGGCAACCGCTGTGCGCTACTGGGCATGGAGAAGCGCTGGGGGAAATATCACAATCTGGTGATTGAAGGTATATATGTTTATGCCGGAGAGTTTTTTATCAAGTCGTTTTCACAGTGCGGCGATGCGGGTGCTTACCGCGAAATGAAAAAACTCTCCGGCATCGGCTTTGCTCCCTATATTTATCATGGCGTGAAATATGAGATTAACCGCTATGTGAGTTTCCGGTCAGGATTTATATTGCCAGGTATTGTGGTACTCAGCCTGCAACTCGGCTTTTAACCGCGGGTGCAGGAGACATATCGCAGATTATCTTTTTGCTGATTGCGGTTTATCAGGACCAGCGATAGATTGATGTTGATTATCCTCGCGGGAATAAAAACATGAATAAGAACGTTAAATCACATTCTGCTGTGCTGGCGCTATGCATAGTCTTTTCCAGTTTTACTGTCCTTGCCGATCCCGGTAATGGGCATGGCAACGGCAACGGTAATGGCAAAGGTAATGCCCATGGCAACAGCGCGCATGCAGGGAAAGGGCAGGGTAACGCCAGCAAAGGCGGACATAAAAAGGGCGGTAACCCGCGTGATGCTGAACGTGATATCGGCTATTCTTTTGCCCGTGGCTTAGCCGAAGAATATGGCATTACCGGCTACAAATCCCTGCCGCCAGGCATCGCCAAAAACCTCGCGCGCGGTAAGCCGCTTCCGCCAGGTATCGCTAAACGCAGCTTACCGCCGTCGATGCTCAATGAACTGCCTTACTATCCCGGCCATGAATGGAAAATCGTGGGCGATAATCTGGTGCTGATTGCACTGAGCACCGCTGTCGTCACCGCGGTGATTAATGGCGTATTTGACTGAACGTGTGCGCACGGTGAAACCGCCCTTTGCAGGCGGTTACACCGTTCATTATGCCGGTCGGACCCTGGCCTTTTTGGGGTAGCCATCACGACCATTGTCATGGGTGTGGTCAGGGTCAGGCTCAATGATCACGATATAATCTTCACCTTTTCCATCACGTGTTAAGGTGATGAAATCTCCGGCGCGAGGTTTGGATTCAAACTCATGCTCCTCTTCAACGCCAGTATCCTCAAAAACCACAGTAATTTTCATTTTCCGTCCTCTTTCTGTTAAACCGCGTCGTTACCTGAGTGGGGTTTGCTGACGCTTGTTTATAGAATTTTAGCCTAATCTGAAGCCCTCCCCCTTTAGCTCAGCGGATGACTTCATCTCAATCTTATAAACGGTTGCTGACTGATTTCAGGTGCTCCTGAAATAGAGGCGTAGGCCGGGAAGGGGATTGTATTGTGCTGGGCGCTGAACTGCATGGCCTGCCAGGCAAGTGCAACTTCATGCGGATCGGATTGAAGCCGGTATTCGCGGCACTGTGAAAAAACCTTCTCCTTACCATCCATTTTGTATCCTGACTGCCAGGCTTTTTTGCCTGACACCTGCCAGAGGTACAGGCCATTGCTATCAAGCAGGCGGTACGGTTTATCTTTCGGCCTGATTGCATCGACCTGCTTCATAGTGAGCATGGATAAAATTCCGATAGGTAAAATTAGTGACCCATTTTTTACTCGCCGAAGAGTGCGGCTGTTAACGAATCATTGCGGGCTGTTACGAATGGATAATGGGTTGTGGGCTTATATCTGAAGGGGTTTTGCGAACAATTACGGAAGATAGCCAACTCTGGAATGGTGTCCCCTGCAAACACCGACAAAGTGCAGCAGGAGACTGAATAAGAAAGGTATTTTTCAGGATGGAAAATATTGTGCCCGCACTTATGCCCGCAAAGTTTCAATTTGTGGGTTCGTTTGATTGGGTGTAGGACTGTTTCCATGACTTGTATTCGCAATACTCCCAGCGGGAAGCACGGCCGAACTTTTTTGGTGGCTTGAGCTTGCCAGCCTTGATTTGGGAATAGAAGAACTTCGGAGTGAAGCCAGCATCCTCCACCATAAACTTCATGTCAATAAGTGAGTCGTCGCGTAACTCGCGCATAGCTACTCCTCGGGCGGTCTGCCGCCGCTGAATACAGTGATAACCAAAATGGGGGATTTGATTTTAAAAAGGATGAACTAATAGAGGTATTAGTCGACTTTCTCGTCAGTATTAATGTGGATGTGACGCCAGGTTCGTCGAGTCCTTATTGCATGAATCGTTGCGGGGACTACGCCATACTTTCTACCTAACTCAGCATGCGAAGCTTTAGAAAGGAGTATGTCCCTAACCTGGCACTCTTTTAGCTTGCAACTCCCGGTAGCCTCGCCTTTGACGATTACGCTGCGCCCACGTTCACAGCGGTCTCTGGCATTGTCTTTTGTTGTACCCACTTCAAGGTGATCGGGGTTAATACAAGATGGGTTATCACACTTGTGCCTTATGATAAGACCTTCAGGTATTGGGCCTTTTGCTAACTCATAAGAGAGTCTGTGAGTTCTTACTGTGCGGTTGTTCATCCGGATAGAGCCATAACCAAAAGCGGTTCTGTTTCCCGTCCAGTTGATGCAACCGTTATCTGCTTGCACACTGTGCTCGTCTAAGCGCTGTTTAGGATCAGTTGGGTCCATTTCATATAAATGGTGGGGGTTAATACATTTTTTTTCTTTGCACCTTTGCCGGATTACCATGCCTTCTTTAGCCTCCCCATAGAAAATGATGAAGGCAAGTCGAATTGACCTACGCAAGAAAAGGTATTCATTTGGATCGGAGTAGCTATTGCGGCCTGGATTCCAAATCACGCAATTTTCCGCATCCACAGCATCTAAAAGCTTCAGCCTTTGAACTTCACTGAACATAGTTATTCCTCACGCAGGGCGCGATAGTTAAAGTTGATGGGTTTTGTTAGATGTACTGTGCGGAGTCGGCAGCGAGCAGGGTGATAGCTTTGCGCATGGCAGCGATGCGGCCGGTAGCGGTGTATTCGATGGTGCGTGATTCCAGACCGTCAGGCTCCGTAACCAGAACCACTGAATCGCCGAAGCTGATGGTCATTTCCAGCCGGGCGGCCACAATCATCGCGTGAGCGCAGTTGCTAAGCGGATTGAAGTCACCGGGTTCACCGCAGGCTTCGAGGATAATGCGGTCGTGATAGTCGCCACCGCCGGCCGATTCAGCTGCGAGCTTAGCCAGGGCGATAAGCCGGTCTTTCGGCAACTGGCTGATTTCATCCTGCGTCATTGCGCATCTCCTTATCGACCAGCCGCACATAGTAAGTCAGCCATAATTTAGGCGTGAACGTGTTGGGCGGCAGGCACTGTATTTGTTTGGCGTGGAAGTTGAGGATTTCGGTGATGATGGGGTCGTGCTCAGCTCGGGGCTTGTCTGTGATGGCGGTGATGATTGCTTCGCGACATTTGCGCGCCACCGAACGGACTGCGTTTTCAATCTGAGGCTGCATTCTCCGTCACTCCGTTCCGCTGGAGGCAGTCATTCCAGACTTGCTCCGCCTGCTTTGCCCGTGGAATTGACCAGACATTTTTCCTTTTGTCTGTGCCGCCATATCCGTTGTCGATTAGCTCTTCCATGTAGGCAGTGAAGGTGCTCATGCAACCCTCCGCATCACCCTGGCGCGTTCAATGCGCTCATAGTCATTCTTGCACTCAGGACAGCAGAAGAATCCTTTCTCCAGCCTCTCACCGCAATCTCCGTTCTGGCAGATGCCGGTAAATTTCATCGTTGGTCGCGGCCTGTTAGCCAGTGCTATTGCAATATTGAGCATCTCCAGCTCAGCGGCATTATCAATATCGTCTGCATGCATGGTGGTTACTCCGGTTTTTGACAATAAAAAACCCCGCCGTGGCGAGGTTGATTGGATTTGGTTGCTTCACTTCAAATTTTGTTCAGCTTTCTCTTTCCATTTTTCGAAGGCTGTCTCTTTATCAACATCGGAGATATGGATTTCATGCCCTAAATCAAAAACCCTCCACTTGTTACCGGGATACTCCTGAGCACGAACTACGTAGTGCTTACCATTAACAGTTATGCCCCGGTCAATTTGCATGAACTTAGTCACTTGCCTTCCTCCTTAAAATAAACCGGGTCATTGCCTTTCGGATACTGCTGACTTAACTGCCGATAGTGCTGCAACCGCTCCCTGAAATACTCCTTCAGCGCTTCCGGCTGCTGCATCTCCACTTCCATAGGGATAACCGGCTGGTTCATGCGCTCCTTGTAAGCGACGCCAGACGCAGCTAAATCCACGTTAACCTTGTCGCGTTCTTCTCTGCTGCGTGCTGCTAGATTATGTGACATAAGCAACTCAGATTTTAGCTGTGTCCAAACCAGCGGATTTCAGGCGATCAATAATGTTACGCATTTTACCGATTTCTGCTGCGTAAGATTTTTCAATTCCAAGCTCTTCGCAAATAGCCTTCCGATCTAGATGCTTTAAATCGTCAGCATATTTTATAAGTTGGAGATGAAGCTCCGCTGTTTTTTCCCCATCAAGTGCTTTGCTTCGCGCCTCTTTGATTGCTGCAAATATCTTTTGTTCTTTAGTCATGCCGAACTCCTCCATGTGATGCTTTAGTTTTACCTCCTTACCTCAGCACACTCAAGCTCAGCAAATGGCCTGCGCTCTAATATCTGAGCCTTCATCTGCTGACAGGCTTCGAGTGTCGGGTAAATTCGTTCGTTAACTGGCTGGATAACAGGGAAGGCGGAGGTGATAAGCAGCACAAAGCCGGTTAGCATTAGGTACCATCCTTACAGGCGCGGAGATGTTCGGCGATTTCCTTATTATCTATTTTGACCCAAACTGTGCCAGCAAAAATATAGAGGTCAGCTGGTGAAAGATTCATGCGATCGAAGCCATCGGCAATCCTGAACCCTTTTCTTTCGGCTATCTCTGAAACTTTTAGGAAATCATGGCTCTCACGACATATAAGGTATGCGTTATGCATGCATTCTTTCTCTTCAACTTTCCAAAGATCTGTCACATTATTCATGCCAACTCTCCTGCGCGAAGTTGGGCGGCGAAGTCAGCGGCATCGTCTGCTCGCTGGCCATATTTCAGGCGTGTTGAATCGCCGATACTCACACCATCGGATGTTTCATTCGCGATGGCATACCACGCATCTGCAAGTTCCTGTACTGCATCAGCCCGCACAGAGTTTAGGTAGGCGGTGGTGGCTGGGGTTTCAACACGGAAATAAACCTCATCTCCCTCCTCAAAGTTTCCCGCATCTTCCACAAGATTTTCGTGACTATCGGCACAGTAGGATTCTTGGCGAATCAGGCCATGCTTTAACGCCAACTCTTGAATGTCAGACCCATCTGCTGATCCACCCTGCCATGCAATTGAAAGCAATGAATCAACGAACCGATCCATGCCTGCATTCTCAGCCGCCAGCGCGTCACGCTGCTCCTGGAACTTGAGCAACTCGGTTGCCAGATGGGTAATAACTTCCTCTGCATCTTTGCCAATATGTGATGGCGGGAATCCCTGTGCCATGTGTTCGATATCGCTGTGGTTCATATCCCTTTCCTTAACCGCCGTAGTTTATGTCTGATAATCTGCGGCGATTAACACCGCATATGATGGTTAGCCCTGCGCTGCTTCTTCGATCTCAACTTTGCGGATCTGATAAACATCCGTCGCCCGGTCAAGACAGTCACCGTCACTTGCCAGCTTCTGCGCGGCATACTTATAGAACCTGTCCAACTCCGCCAGACCAGCAGCCTTGCCTGCAGCTTCAGTAAAGTCAGTCAGTAACTCATCAGGAGTACGCTGTGGCTTCTCTTCCTGCACGGTGTTCAGCTCACGCTCTGCTGCCTTCTGCTCAGGCTTGCTGTTGATCAGGTTGTTCAGGTCATGTCGGGAGCGGGCCGGAGTAACGTCGCGTTCTGCGCGCTCCTGCTGCTCAAATTCGTCCGGTGAGTAAACACCGAGGATTACGTCCGGGCAGTAGAGGCGCGCCCAGTATTTAACGGCCAGATACGCCAGCTGCTGCTTCGGTGCGGTTTTCCACAGCGGCGAGTTGCGGGTGGTGACGAACTCCATATACAGCGGTTCGCCCCAGGTGATTTCCGTTTCACCGCGCAGCACGGCCCCGACGCGAACAAACAGGCCTTTTTCATTGGCGGCATTTGCCACGCCCGGCTTGAACTTGCCCCAGTCGCCGCCGTAGTCGTATTTGAACCGGCCCTGCACGGCGGTGGAACTGGTAATAACCGCGTTGACCAGCTGCGCCTCATAGCCCAGCACACCGTTTACCAGATGCGTTTTCTGCGCCACGGCGTAAGGATTCATTCCCCACTGCGCGGCCTGCAATGCGATAGCCAGGCAGTCGGCAGGCTTACCGGCAAGGTGAGCGGGCACGGTTGCTTTGCCCTGCGCCATAACCTCGGCAAACGCCTGAAGCTTCTGCAGGCCGGTAGGGCTGAAGATGGCGGCTTTGGTATCGGCCTCGTTGACCGGCGGGTGCATAATTTCGTTGCTCATGAGTAGTCCTTTCTTTTGGCCCAGTCAGGGCGCGTAATTTCTTCAATCCCGCCCCAGTTACCCGAAGCCAGACATTCGTGATAGGTGTTGAGGTCGCGCCGGAACAGGTCATAACCAACCTGCACATCATCTTCGCCAAGCTGGAAGACACGTACCGGGTAGCGGCCGCAGTCGATCGACTCGCTGACGGCGATAAAAACGAAAAGGGGATACTCCCCGTACTGCCGGCTGAATCCCTCGCGGTAGTAGGCGTCCTGCACGTGATAGCGGAACTCCTCAACGTGGCGGGCAAAGCGGGACATATCCGCTACCTTTTTCACGTCCACAACTACAGGCTGAGAGCTGAGGAATTTGTCTGGCCGGATGCGGCACAGCTCGCCCGTCTCATCGTCGTTCCAGAATATTGAGGCTTCGCAGTGGCCTTCAGCCTCAAGTAGCCAGCGTGCGGCGGGGTGGGCGAGGGCGCTGGCGCGCATCAGCTTCAGCTTGCGTCCCTGTTCGGCATCCATCACCGTCATGCCGCACCCGGCGCAGTCGTCCATGAAAGCTTTCTCATCCACCTTTCCTTGTGTGGTGCGCCGGTTGAATTCAGGAGCAACAATGAACCGCTTATCAAACTCATGCGGCTCCAGCAGAACGCAGTGCAGGGCGCTTCCCATATCCAGCGCAGCCTTCTTCTCGTCGTCCTCGGGTGCCAGCTTTCGCCACTGGAAGATGGCCGGGTTGATGGCGATATCATCCAGCTGTGATTTGCTGATGCCGGGCCCAGAGTGATAAGCCTCATTGCTGATATCGAAATAGACGCCGGGTTCCATCAGGCCACCTCGTCAAAGCTGTGACGGCTGCGGAAAATATTGAGTGCGTATTCACGCGTGACCCGAAAGGTAAGCAAATCCCACAACACCTCGCTCACCTTCACCTGATAATCAACGTCTGATTCATCCAGCCACTCGCAGGCCAGTGCAGTGAACTCCGACGGCTGGTAGCCACTAACAGCAGCCATAACCGGATTGGCGCACTTCATTTCAGCCAGGCGCTCAACCTCTTCAGCGATGATTTCTTTATCACCCTCGGAGAGGCTGGCGATGATGGCCTCAATCTCTTTGTTGTCCCTGATGCTGAGTTTCATTTCTTCACTCCCACGTTAATCATCTCGAACAGCGCCCGAATGAAATCGTTATCCGCCAGGCGATCGCGCTCTTCCTTCTCCCGGCGCTGGCGTTCTGCTTCCTGCTGCTGGCGCTGGTAAGCATCTGCTGGGTTGCAGGTCATCACTGGCATGCCCTCCGCAACAGTTGCATCGCCATGGCCCACTTCGCTTTATCGCTGTACAGCTGCGCTTCACGACAAAGCTGCTGCGCCCGTTTGAAATAGCTAATCTTCATGGCTGGCTCTCCAGTAAGTTGAGAAGGGTGCGCCAGCCAGTGCGGAGGCGGCGGGTGATAACGTCGAGAAGTGATTCGTCAAACTGGGCGGAATCCACGATGGCCCCGCCCGCGATGGCATAGTTCATCGTGGGTATCCTTAATTCGGTTTATTTGAGTCAAAAAAAAGCCACCGCAATGGGTGGCAACTGGTTCAATTCACATTCGTTGTTTCTCTTCTGCCTTACAGCAAAAGCGAGTTTGGTGCGGAATGCACCGTCAGCCCCACTCAGCGAATACGGCTTGCGGTGTCACCCAATGGCTTATCACTGACAATTAATAAGGCTGCCATCAGGCAGCCTTCAGTGCGTACTCGCGAGCCTGTCGCCGGTTCTTCCAGGCAAGCTGTAAATAGCAAGGACGCAGGATTTCACTGTCGCGATGACGAACCGCTGACCGGCGGTACTCAAGGACCGCTGCGCGGCATTCACTGGCGTAATAGGCGTTTCTGTTCATGACTACCTCGCTGTAACTGTTTCTGATTTGCGGTAACCCGCGTTGAATAATGCAATCTTAGGCAAACACACTGATGTGCTCTCATGCTTATCCCGCAGAGAGGGAGCGCTGGTTGCTCTGGCTACGTTTAAGCTGCAACCAGCAGCTGCTGTGGCAATCTTGCGAGCCAGTCGCACATCTTCAGCGGCCTGCTCACGTTCTGCTGCACGTTTTGCTCTGCGGCGATTTCTGGCGTTATCAGAGGCCAGAATGGTCATTACGATTGTCATGCTGCTACTCCTTCTTTGGCGCGACGCATGTCGTGCAGCTTTAGCCAGACACCAACTGATACAGGCCGGTCACTCGGTAGGCACCTAACCATCAGGGGCATTTCTTCCAAAAGATCGCCGAAAAGGGCGCGCCGGCCGTTGCGAACATAAAGACCTGCACGCTGGCGATACTCACTACGCATCGCTTTGAATTGCTGCTTATTCATAAGTACCTCCGTTAATTGGCTTAGGTGAAATGATGAACGTGACATTGTGGCTCTGGTCTCAGCTGCGCCGACTGCCATCCCGATTCGCTCATGCTCTGAGAAGCAATCCGCGTTACTTTTAGGCTCGGTCACCATTTCCCAAAGCCAACTGCACTTTGGCCCCCCGCATCTCTGCGAAGGCATATCCCATCAATGTTAAAGAGCATCGGCTTCCTGCCGGTCAGTGCGTCCTGCTGATGGATATGATATTCACATATTGTGATTTGATGGTCAATCACGTTTTGTGTATAAAATTACTATCACACGATACGTGTATGATTTAAATGTGGATTTATTTTTTGCAGTGATTTGCGGGCACAAAAAAGCCCGCCATCCGGGGAGGGTAGCGGGCAAAGCGTGGTGTTAGCTATCTACTGGCAAGCTCAATGGTAGGAGCACCTTGCATGCCGGTAGCATCTAAAGTTAGTGGCTGTAGCGCAGACAACAAGCGTAGGCGATGAATTACAGGCAAAAAAAAGCCTGCTAACGCAGGCTAAACATCAATTAGAGCAATTATGCAGTTTTTAAGTTCCCCATGCTCCCTAGGCATAAAATACTATCGGCAACGTATGCATTTACTTTAGAGTGACCCCAGCTTACCTGTGTACCCCGCAGGCACAAAAAAGCCCGCTCGGAGGCGGGCTATTAGTATGATAGACATCAATAACCCGGCGCGGTGACTAGGTTGAAGGGTAAGTTTATTTTTTATCCAACTCAATCATGTTCAACACTGACTTGGCTAACCCTTGATAAACTCTGTCAGCTTCTTCAATATTAACTTTGATACCATTTTCTTTACCATCTTTTTCCCACATCCATCTAGCACCCGACCAATTACCATCTTCTTTATTAAGTGCAAAAATTGGTTTGGATAATTTTTGCGATACAGGTATCAGGCCACTAAAGTTTTGTACGCCACCGAGATGGTAAGGTGCATCATGGGTTACTGATTCCGTAAAGTATTCTTTCTTAATCATCATTGAAGATGCCTCTAACGCAGGAACTAGCCTTCTATTGGCAACTTCTTTAATCCTGTCCAGCCAATCGCTATATGCTCTTGACATTTGTTTAGGTTGATCTTTTTCTTCTACAGCGTTCTGATTTATTGTAGTGTAAATTCTATAGTTCTGAGTTATAAACCCAAGCATTTTCGGGTTTAAGGACGGTAGGGGAGAATTACCGCCTTTTTTAAACGGAGTAATCTCTTGCGCCCATTTGGGTAAAACATTACTAAGGGAATCAATGGCTTGATAGCAATAAAAATCTGGAGATACTGGAACTAAAAAATAATCAGAGCTCATCAAAATACATTGATTTGTTGATGAAACACTTGGGCTCATATCAATGAGTACAATATCGATATCGTGTTCTGAGGCCATCTTGCGAATGAGGGTATTAAAAGCCCCAACAAACTTTCTCAAAACAGGCAGTGTATTGCTACTAGTCATAGCTGTAGCTATTTGAGTATCAAGCTCGGAAAATCGAATATTACCTGCCAGTATAAAAAGGTTATCATTTTTAGTAGGAGTTATTGAAGTTGCACTTAATGGAGAGTGAGCTGCGCCTTCTAATGAAAACTCGGGAGCTAAGCTGTTAAATATATCCGTATTTTGCTTGCTATCATAGAATCGAACAAGCGAATCGTAGTCGTCCAAACCTAATGTTAGCCCTGTAAGATTACATTGAGGATCAGCGTCAACCACAAGTACACGCTTACCAAGATTGGCCATTTTCCAACCTAAATGGAAAACGGTTGTTGTTTTACTAACACCGCCCTTGTGGTTAAAAAGTGAAATTAGACTTGCCAATTTATCTGATCCTTTGCCTTGATTCTCACTGATATTGTACGTTAAAGATTTATCACCTTCCATTTGATTTTCCTTAGTCAGAGGCCTTAGCTTCTTTATTCCCTGAATAAAATTGGATGCTACCAAGTCTATAGCTTGGCTGGCGCTGTGTGTAAATCATCGGCAACTGTCGATAAAACTTTAACTAACTCAAATCACTCAAAAGTCTCTTCCGGCCACTACTCACTATTGATGCGCTGCTTCATCTCGCGCTTATGCTTGAAGTAGTCCTCACCGCAATCAGCAGAACAGAATGCCGTATCGGGAACCACTGGCTCCTCCTTACACCAGATGCACATGCCATTTGGACTCTTTAGTCCTGGCTGACGTGCTGACAAAGCTTCTGAAATGGCGGCTTCTTCACGTTCCTGAGCAAGATCTGCGTCGTCCATAGCTACTCCTGTGGGGTATTAAAGAAAAGTCTCTTCCGGCCACTGAGCTTTAACTACCTTCCCAATGATGCGACAACTGTGATCGCAATCCAGAATCCTGTATGCGGGGTTTAGCGGGACCAGATAGCTAACTCCACCATCAAGCTCGTACTTTTTGAATGTAGCTTCTGTGTCGCCATTAGCTGATGCAACACAAAAATCTCCAGTTTCTACAGGTTCAGCCGGGTCAATCAGGATTAGCATCCCCTCCGGAAAGCTCGGGCGCACACCTTGTGGGGCAGTCATTGAGTGACCTTTGACTTCAAGCCAAAAAGCTTTATCGCTGGCTTTTTTAGTAGTTGCAATCCATGCCTTAGCATCCGTAGCTGTATAGCTTCCAACCTCTGAAAAAGGCCCTGCCTGAACATGAGCGAAAAGAGGGTAATCATATTGTTTAAAGACAGAATCGGACTCATCACCAAACATAATTTTGGATGGTGATACACCCAAAGCCGCGCCTAGAATTACCGCGTCATCAGCGCTTACCTTACGCGTTCCTAACTCATAATTCCCTAGACGAGATGGAGCCGCCCAACCACAAAGTTTGGCTAACTGTACTTGGCTAAGTCCTTTTGCTTCACGTAGGGATTTAATCCTTTCCCCTATTAATTCATGCATTGTTTTCATCCATCAAATTTACCACGGTTCGTGATTGCACTCCGTACACGAATTGAGGTTGACTGTTAATCACATTTTGTGTGTAATGGTGTTGTGTTTAACGCTATGGAGAATGCAATGAACAACATTGCTCAGCAGCGAAAGAAAATCGGAGTTTCGCAGGCTGTTCTTGCTTCAGCTATCGGTTGGGGTCAATCACGCATTGCCAACTATGAGCTGAACATCCGTACTCCAAGCCTCAATGACTGCCGCTCCATCATTGAAGGTTTAAAGAAACTGGGCTGCAAATGTTCTTTAGACGAAGTGTTTCCGCCATCTAAAGATAAAGCTGCTTAAGTAACACCGCTCTTTAAAAACATGCGCCGCTCCAGCCGAAATGCCGGGGCAAAACCCAAGTGACTTGCTCACCGCAATGTCACGCAACTTATTCAACGACAGGAATTTTAAATCATGGAAATTGCAAGCTATCGCAAAAAAGCGAGAGAGATTGAAAGTCAGTTACTGAACAAACTGGCTGAACGTGGACAGGGACAACTGGCGGAAGTGCTTGGACTTAACGAGGCAGCAGTGAGTCGCATGAAGCGACCGTCAGGAATGCAGAAGTACAGCTTCTTCCAGATGATGAGTCTGGCAATGGCATATCTGGAAGTGGTGTCGCCGGAGTCAGAGGTGGCAAAGAGTTTGTTGCGCATTGAGCAACTGCTTATCAAAGAAAAAGCCCCGAGCTGCGTCAACAGCTTCGAGGCCTGATGCGAAATGACTGGATCAAATCACAGGAGTAATTATGAGTTCTTTATTATCGCTTTACAAGGCTAAAGAGAAAAACGGCACGGAAACAACGGTTAAGAAAACCTTTCTGGTGCCGCTTGCCGAGATGTATGTCGAGCCGGGCTACAACGTCCGTGAAATCGACCAGGAGCACGTTGCTGAATTCCGCGATGCGTTCATTGCCGGTGAGTTTGTGCCGCCGCTGGCGGTTCAGGTTACTGAGCAGGGCATCAAGATTATCGACGGCCACCACCGCTATTACGGCGCGAAAATGGCATCTGAGGCGGGGCATGAAATCGCCCGCCTTGAGTGCAAGGACTTCGCCGGTTCAGAGGCGGATCGCATCGCCTACATGGTCACCAGTTCACAGGGTAAGGCGCTGTCTCCTCTGGAGCGTGCAGCTGCCTATCAGCGCCTTCTGAATCAGGGCTGGACGCCCGCTGAGATTGCCAAAAAGGTGAAGCGCTCAACCGCGGATGTCGATCAGCACCTTCAGCTGCTGGAGTGCGGCGACGGCCTGCTCGCAATGGTCAAATCTGGAGAGGTGGCACCGACAACGGCGGTGGCGCTCTCACGTGAGCATGGCCCGAAAGCGGAAGCCGTGGCGCAGGTTCAGATGGAGAAGGCCAAAGCCGCTGGCAAAACGAAGTTGACGCGCTCTGCTGCAATACCGCAGTTCAGCGCGGCCAAGGCACGTCGCCTGGCAGAGCTGTTGGTTGGCGCTGATTACCTGCATGAGGATGGCTTCGGGACGCTTCGACTGACTGAGGGGACCGATTCAGAAATCAACCGCATTCTGGCCGATTACCGCGCCGGAATATCTGCTGAAGTGGAGGAGTCATGAGTCTCGCCACCGTTATCAGCTTCCCTAAAAAAACCGAGCAAACAGGAGGTCACATGGCCGACCTGTCCAACGGGTACACCAAGGTCGCCAACGAGATTCAGAAGCTTAAGCCACGCCTGAGATTATCCGGGCGTGAGTGGCAGTGTTTTGAAGCGGTGATATGGCTTACCTACGGATGGAATAAAAAACAGGACAGGGTGACGAATACGGTGATCGCCGAGCTTACGGGCCTGGACGACACGCACGTTTCCAACTCCCTTAAAGCTCTCGCCGAACGAAAAATTATCTTCAGCCAGAAGCAGGGTGGGATGAAATTAGTCGGCGTAAATACTGAGCTTTCTGCATGGATTTTAGACAAACCGGAAACGGTAAGAAAATTACCGAAAACGGTAAAAAGGTTACCGAAAACGGAAAAACTCTTACCGGAAACGGTAGCCACCCAATACAAGAACAAGAACAGTAATAAAAACACTACGTCAGAGAATTCTGGCGAATCCTCCGACACACCCCTGAAGACACTTCCTGCTGTTCGTCCTGAAGCTGCTGTCCACTCACCGAAAGGCGACAAGTGGGGAACCGCTGATGACCTGAAAGCCGCAGAGTGGATTTTCGGAAAGGTGCAGGGCATCGCTCCAACAGCTCAGCAACCTAACTGGCCCGCCTGGGCAAATGACATCCGGCTGATGAGAGGTTCACTGGAGGTGACGCATCAGGAAATCTGCGAAACCTTCAGGTGGGCCAATGTCGATCACTTCTGGCAGACCAACATCCTCAGTCCTGCAAAGCTGCGCGCCAAGTGGCAGACGCTGAAGGCGCAGATGAGCCAGCCGGGCCGCAACAGAACGCCAGCGCTTCAGCAGCCCGCTGAGCACTGGAACAGCCGCACAGCATGGGAGAACGATTTCATATGAGAAACCTTGTAGCAGCAATTCAGAGCCGCGACGCTGGCGCACTGTCCCGCATCGCAGGCGAAGGCCCGCAGCCTGTCGAGCGCGGCGTGCATGAGGGCGTTGAACGTCTGGTTGATGCGCTGTTCGCCAACCTTAAGCAGGTATTTCCCGCGTCGGTCAGCACCGCATGGCGAAACCCCGCCGACGAGGCCGCAGCAAAACGTCAGTGGATCGCCGCCTTCGCCGAGAACGGCATCAGCAACAAGCAGCAGCTGTCAGCCGGTATGAAGCAGGCCCGCGCTAACGGCTCACCGTTTCTGCCATCACCCGGCCAGTTCATCGAGTGGTGCAGGCAGGGCGATTACCATGCCGCAGGCTTGCCGGATGAGGAAGCGCTGTATGACATGTTCCGGCTTTTCTGCCGTGACCGTGGCATCTACGACAGCAGCGAGGAATTTCCGTGGGAAAGCCCGGCCTGTTTTCACATCGTAACGGCGGTATTCAACCAGATGCGATCGTTCAACCTGTCCGATGGCGAATGCCGTAAGCGACTGGCTGACGAGCTGCGCAAGATGGCGCGCCGTATTGAGTCAGGTGAGGTCATTCCTCCTCCGCGCAGGCAGATTCCACACCTGCACCTCCCGCTCAGCAATGACAAGGGGCTGGATAAAATCGCGGAGATTCGCAGCCGGTTCGGCCTGAAACGGAGGGCATCATGAGTGACGCTCAGCGCAGCCGGTTTGAACGGCTCTACCGCAGCATGTACGGCGACCGGCACGACATGACCCGCACCTACCTGGGTTATGCCTCTGAGGTCGTGAACCGCGCGTTTTTCTTCTGGCAGTCAGGTCTGGAATCGGGGGCGGTATGACACAGGTTATTCAGATGGTCATTGAGCAGCCCGCAATGCGTCAGGCGCGCAATCTGACGCTGGCAATCATCGACATTGCCCGAAAGCGTGAAGCATCAGCAGAAAGTCTGAGCGCTATTCAAATGCTGGCCGTGGAAGCGATCGCCACCATGGACGAGCTAGCCAATCAAACTTTAAACAGCAATCAGGATAATTCATGAACAACGTAATCCCATTAAAACGCCCCGATCACCACAGGCAGGTACATGACGCACTTGTGCTGTTGCGGGTTCTGACATTGGGCGGCCACAGTCACCTGGTTATCAGCGAAGTGATCGCCAAGGCTGAATATCACCTTGAAAAAATCGCGGAGACAGCCACCGGGAGGTAGCCAGTGGAGAAACAAACGTACCTGTTGCATAGCAGGAACATTCAGCAGAACTGTATCGAAGCCATCAAAACCCTCCAGCCAGACCCGAAACGCCCTCTCGAAATAATCATCCAGGAACGCAAGCGATCAGGCGATCAGAACCGAAAGCTCTGGCCTTTGCTTCACGACCTTTCCCGCCAGGTGGAATGGTTCGGTCAGAAGTACAGCCCGGAAGACTGGAAGGATTTGATAACCGCCCTGGTAGCAAAAACCAAAAAGCAGGAACAGCGCACCGCACCGGCAATAGGCGGCGGGGTAGTCATGTTCGGGTCACGGACAAGCAAGATGCGCGTAAGCGAGATGGTTGAGGTTATCGAGGCAATCTACTGGTTCGGTACAGAACAAAACGTGAAATTTAGCGATGAGTCCCGGCTTGAGCTCGAATGGGCTCAGCGGTGGGGCGAACAGAACAGGAGTTAACCATGCATTCTGATGAAATACTGATGCGCGCTTTAAGAAAGCAGCCCTCCATGACCTCCCGTGAGGTTCACAAGTGCTTTACGAGAAAGCGGATGACAGAGAAAGCAGCGCAGCAGGCGCTTTCCAGAGCATATCGCTCAGGCGTGATTCGGCGCAGAAAGGCACCGGGAAACAATGGCTATCAGTATCAGCTGGCCGCTGTTGATCCGAAATTTGGTGAGAGCTATGAGGAAGAGGTGGCATTGCGAAAGGATGGTGTCGTTGAACAATGCCGCTCCACTTCAGCACTGGTCGAGTTCAACAACATGATAGCTGGCGCAAGGAGGAACCATGAAGCTATCCTGGTTCGTTCATGACCCCGTAGACGCCGAAACAGCCGAAGTCCTCATCTCCCGATATGCCGCCCGCAACATTCAAACCCAAAAGACTCTCGCTACCGACCCCCGCCTCTGGCTGGTCAGCGCGCTGCTGCCTGAAAGTAACTTTGAGCCAAGGAGGGATAAAACATATGAAAACCACATCTGGCGCTGATCGCTGCTGCCGTTGTCACGCAACCCTCACCACTGAAGACAAGCACAACTACGGCAGCTCTTGCGAGCCGTGTGAGCAGGATTATATCTATGAAGAATCCGAACGAGGTCAGATCAAGTCAGCCTACTGGCGATGGAGAGCTATCTGTTTCTGCCTGCGCTGGCTGTGGTGCTCAGTTGCTGGCTACCGAAGTTTACGCTTGTGGCTCATGCCTCGACCTGTGGCTACTCCTCGATCCGAACTTCGACATGACAGGAGAAAGTGATGGCTAACTTACGCAAAGAGGCGCGGGGCAGGGAATGCCAAGTCAGGCTGCCGGGCATATGCAATGGAAACCCTGAGACAGTCGTACTCGCGCATTACCGGATGGTTGGCATTTGCGGTACTGGCATGAAACCAGATGACCTGTTTGGCGCATGGGCCTGCTCAGGTCGCCATGATGAGATAGACAGGCGCACACGCCGCTGTGATGTCACTGAGGCGCGTATCGCCCACCTGGAAGGCATTATACGGACACAGGATGCGTTGCTGAGGGAAGGAAAGGTGAAGCGATGAATGAATACCGAATAGACCTACCCTGGCCGCCCGGAAATAATCATCTTTTCTCAGTGTTTCGCGGCAGGAAAATCAAAAGCAAAAAGGGAAGGGAATACACCTCCGCAGTCATTAAGCAAATCACCGAAGCAAATCATCAATTCCAACTGGCCGGCAGGCTGAAAGTAAAAATTCTCGCATATCCACCTACTCGCGCCCGGCGTGACCTAGACAACCTCTTCAAAGCCCCCCTCGACTCACTCACCCAGGCAGGAGTCATAGCTGACGACAGCCTGATTGATGACGTGCGCATGGTTCGTTGCGAAGTGGTCAAGGGCGGCAGGCTGGAAATCATCATCACCGAGATGGAGGCTGTATGAAATGCAAAGTTGAAGGGTGTGGCCGTGAGTGCAAGCACTATCCGGGGAAAGGAATATGCCAGATGCACTACTTCAGGATGATGCGCTATGGCACATACGAACTTACTAAAAAAGGTAAGCGCCAGCCTCGCTCGCACAACGCTAAAGGCTATCAAATGCTTTTCCTTCCTGACCACCCGCTCGCAATGGCTAACGGGTCGGTATACGAGCACCGAAAGGTTGTTTACGACCGTCACGGTGAAAGTCTTCCTCCATGCGAACTATGTTCAAAATCAGTGAACTGGAAAACCGCACACATCGATCACATTGATGATTCCGTCGACAACAACGAACCAGGCAACCTGAGGGTTTTATGTCGGGCATGCAACACAATGAGGTCGCGGGTTCATATACCACAGCACACGGTGAAGCGTCGGCATGCAATCACTTTTGAAGGGGTAACTATGACAGCAACTGAGTGGGCCAGAGACCCTAGAGTCAGAGTAGCCGGCAACACAGTAGTGCTCAGACTAAAAAAAGGGATGACGGTGGAGCAGGCGCTATTCGGAGAAAAGGTAACGCATCGCAGCACCAAGGCGAAGGCAAGAGCCTTGCTGTACGGCGAGTACCAAGGGCCAAAACCATCGGAGGCTGCATGACCGATTATCTCAAGAAGCAATGGCGGTTCCTTCGCATGTTCAAATCACGCAACACGCTGCTGGTTGACTACCGAATCCTGAAAAATACAGCCAAGATAATGGGGAGAGCCGCATGAACAACGACGCCTTAGCCCAGCTCGCACAGGTGATGCGTAAATCTGACCTTAAGAAGCGATACCTGAAGCCGGTCAAGCTAATCACCCCGCTGCAATCTGCTTGGGTGCGATGCCTGCTGGATGTATGGGGAGAGAAGTACGGCGGCTCAGTAGGCCCAGACAGCGGCAAGTCGAGCGTGATAGGGCGCCTGATGATACGCAAGGAATGGAATGACCGGGAATCGGAACGGATACTGGAAGTTGTCGATAACCTGCATAAGCAGGGATACAAGGGCAATGAGCTGTTTATCAAAGCTCAGCAGCTCATTAACCCTCAAAACTCAGTCAGCAATCTTCTCGACCGCGCCAACGAACAGGAAGATGCCGACATTGTGGAAGCTGTAATCTGCAGGCTGTTTGAACCGGCTAATCCGATCCGCCATGTAGCCATTAAATACTATTGCGAGCGCAAGTGCGCGCAAGACATCGCCTATGAGCTGTCGCGACTGACAGGGATTCATGTTGAATCCAGCCGAAAGCGAATCCGGTGGTGCCGAGACCTACTTGAGGCATCCGTATATCACGCGATAATGCGCGAACTGAATGGGATAAATCACAAAATTGCAGCTTAAATGCAAAAACATGCAAAAATAATTTGAAAACGAGACGGGCACCTGGTACATTTCTGATATGCTCGTGACACAAGTAGTTGAGCAACACAATTAAAGCCTCGGTTAACGCCGGGGCTTTCTCGTTTCTACAATCCACCAAATTTATAAGGTCGCCATCAGAGCGGCCTTTTTTACGTCTTTCGCCTCTGCCGCTCCAACGGGTCTTCCTGGATTTTACCGGCGGCAGCAGGCGTTTTTTCCTTCACAGCATGAAGCCGGACTATCCGGGTTACGCCGGAGACGGCCATGAAAAACACACAATCAGTAGCCCGCGAGGTAGCTCATGGGTGAAAGCAGCATAATCACAGGCGTGCTCGGCCTCTTATTTGGCGGCGGCGCAGTGGCAGTTCTCTGGAAACCATTAGCGGCCAGCCTTGTCTCTCTCGGCATAAGCAATCGCGCTGGCGGAGAGATAATCTCCAATTACAAAGAGCAGGTGCAGTTGCTGAAAGAGAGCAACGCCATTCTCCGCGAAGAAAATGATGAGTTGCGCGAGCGGCACGACCGTAACCTGCGCCGCATATCGACTCTTGAGACTGACCTGAAGCTGATTAAAAACGCCCTGAGCATCCTCCTTGCGATGTCTGAGGCCAGTACCGCTGTCGGAAATGAGCGATTCAGAACCGAGATAGATCGGCTGATTGCGAAAATGGAGACCCACAGCGATGACGAACAACGCTAACCAGAATCACAAACGCAGCCTGATAGTCGGCGGCGTTCTTACCCTGATGACACTCATCTGCGTTGCCATGACCTGCATGTTTGTTTACGTCACCAATGACGCCAACAACCGTATTGAAGACATCCGCAACGACTACCGCAAGGTGGCCGAACGCCGCGATGCAAAGGTAGCCAGCCTGGCTAATCAGGTTGCCTCCCTTCAGCAGCAGATGAGCTCACTACCAGACCGCACAGCAAACAAAACCGCCGCTCAGGTGAAGCAGGTCGTTAAAGAGGACGAAGCGAAATGACCAAAGACGACATTTTCAATTCGATCCTCGGCAAAGAAGGCGGCTATGTAAACAACCCGAACGATAAAGGCGGCCCGACCAACTGGGGAATAACTCAGGCGGTAGCGCGTGCTCACGGCTACACCGGTGACATGCGAGACCTTACCCGCAATCAGGCGCTTCAGATTCTTGAGGCTGATTACTGGAAAGGGCCGCGCTTCGATCAGGTTGATTCCATCAGTGGCCTTATCGCTATCGAACTGGCCGATACCGGCGTGAACATGGGGCCAGCCGTGGCCGCCAAGTTCCTGCAGCGCGCCCTGAACGTATTCAACAATCAGGGAAAGCTTTACCCGGACATCATCGCAGATGGTCAGATCGGCCCGCGCACTCTCTCCGCTTTGAAATCCTTCCTGTCCGGTCGTAAGGAAGCGGGTGAAAAGGTGATACTCAAAGCATTAAACAGCCTGCAGGGTGAGCGGTACATTTCGCTTTCCGAAGCTCGCGAGACCAATGAAACATTCACCTACGGATGGTTTGAAAGGGTGGAAATCTGATGGCGCTGGCAGACATCGTTAAAAGCGTTGGTGACGGAAAGCAAAGCCTGAGTAAGTGGACGCAGCTGATCGCCTTCCTTGTGAGTTCCGGCGTTATTGCATGGTACGGCTACAAGCTGGAGCTGAGTGAATGGATGTTCACGGCTTATTTCGGTGTCGCCGTTGGTGCCAACATCATCAACAAGAAAATTGCCACCGACAAAGACATTCAGCAGCAGAAGATTGAAGCCAACATCGATACCGGAGCGAAACCATGAGCTTTGAATACATCCTCGGCATCATTGGCGTAATCATCGCCGCGGTAATGACTGCTTTCGGCGTCGGCCACTCCAAAGGCAAGGCTAAAGCAGAGCAGGCCGCTGATGAGCGTGAGACTCAGGCTACCATCGATTCCATAAAGGCAGCTAACCAGCGCCAGAGTGAAGTGACGAAAGGAGCAGCTGATGTACAGGAAACTGTTTCCCGCATGCCTGGCAGTGCTGTTGATGACGAGCTGCGCTCAGAATGGCTCAATAAGGACTGAGGTTGTGGACACGTCATGCCAGTGGGTGAAGCCCATCTACCTGACTGAAGCCGATATCCTCTCGATGGATGAGCGCACCAAGCGCGCCATTCTGGTTCACAACAAGGCGTGGAAGGCTATTTGTGACGTGTAGTCAATTATTTTTTAGGAATTATATATTAATTATTTTATTTAAGTTGAAGCATTAATCCTTTTATTTGTGTAAATAAATCATAGGATTAATCGATAATATTGATAGGGATGAACAGCGTTAAATCTTGGCGTAACTGAGTAAATATGTGCCGCTTTTATTAAAATGGACCAATTTTTTTACAATGCCCAGATATTACTATCTTTCACGTATTCCACAGCAAAATGGAGCGGCCTTCGTACACGTTCAGGGTTGTGAGTCTCTGCCGCCAAAGGATAAAAGGCTCTTCCTTGGCACGTTCTATCATGAGCGTGATGCATTTAAAACAGCACAAGTATTAATTGAAAAGGCGCGGCCGTGTCCGCTTTGTTTTGAAATGATAGAAGGTTACATACCGCCAACTCCTTCCTGTCAGCACTTACTTTGATTTGCTTTTTTATACAGCATGACGAACCCCAAGAAGATTCACTCCAGCTAACAGAGCAACATCAGCCTCGTCATTGTGCGGGGCTTTTTTATGTCCGCAGTAAACCACGCGCGTCGCAGCGCATATCACTCCCGAGTCTTTCAGAAAGCTGAGCCTGAGAACTGCCGTATATGGTGGCGACCATCTCGGGGCGGCTTTTCTGTGCGAACAGGCTCATCTTTCTAAAAGGTAATCGCAATGAATAATCAGTTAGCAACTCTCGACTTTCGGGACATGGTAGCCGTGTCTGGCGATCGTGTGATCACAACCTCCCGCAAGGTAGCAGCGTATTTCGATAAGCAGCACCATCACATCATTCAGAAGATTGAAAAACTCGACTGCTCAGATGAATTTCTAACCAGCAACTTTTCGCGGGTTACCTATGAGCATAAGGGTAATCAGTATGTTGAGTATGAAATCTCAAAAGACGGCGCAATGTACATCATCATGTCATTCACCGGCAAGAAGGCTGCAGCCATCAAAGAGGCGTTTATCAAGGCCTTCAACTGGATGCGCGAGAAGCTGATGGAGCTGGCTCACTCCTATCAGCGAGAGCATAACGAACTGATGCTTGAGCTGATGAAAGAAAAGGATGTTGCCAGCATGTCTGGCAGATTGCTCAACCGATGGGGGCGCGTGAAAAAGCCTCAACTTATGGCAAGGATTGAAAGGCTGGAGCAGCAGGCACAGATTACCATCCCCGGGTTACCAAAGTGACCATCACAAGGTGCATTTACGAGTGCGCCTGATGATGTTTACTGCCATGAACATCCCTCCTGTTAACGGTTAGCCACGCTGTGAAATAGCCTATCAAGTTTATTTTCCAAGAGCCGATAAAGAATCAATATTATTGAAACTGGGAAATGAAAATGAACAAGTATTTAGCTGCGTGCTTAGTATTGTCGACAGTTGTAATGGCTGGCTGTTCAAGCAAGGCTGGTCCATTCGTTACAAATATCAGCAGCGATGGGCGTGGTGGTTTAACAGTCGAAAAATGTATGGTTCGCCTAGACAGGACAATCAATACTGTTGAATCGTCTGATTGCACAAACACTTCTCTCACCCTTTCAAGTGCAGTGCGATAAGTAAAACCAAGTTATCCGCAAGCCGCCTCCGGGCGGTTTTTTATTGGAGTGAATATGGCAACACCAGATTGGGAGGCCATCGAGTCGGCTTACCGTGCTGGCTTGTTGTCCATCCGTGAAATCGCATCCCAGCACGGCATTACGCATGGCGCTATCAATAAACGAGCTAAGCGTGATGGGTGGGAGCGAGATTTAAAGGCGAAGATAAAAGCCAAGGCAGATGCGCTGGTATCCAAACGTGAGGTATCCACTCAGGTATCCATTGAAACGGCTACCAACGAACGGATACTGATTGAGGCTAACGCTGAGGTTATTGCCACTGTTCGTATGGAACATCGCGGAGACATTCGGCGCGCACGCAATATTGCCAGTTCGCTGTTTGGTGAACTCGAAGCCGAATGCGCTGATGTAGGGGCGTTGCATCAGTTGGGCGATCTGATGTTTGAGCCTGATGATAAGGGCTATGACAAGCTCAACGAAATCTATCACAAGGTTATCAGCATGCCGGGGAGGGTGAAGTCGATGAAAGACCTCTCCGACACACTGAAAACACTCATTGGCCTGGAGCGTCAGGCATACGACATTGACGGCCCCGCCGGTGATGACGCATCGAAGAAACTTTCTGACCTGATGGACGATCTCGCGAAGGGGTGAGCATGAAGCCTGAACATCTCAAGTTGTTGCGAGATAAGTTATGGCGCCTGAATCACCTCTACTGGATAACTGACAAAGAAGGCAAGCCGGTACGATTCCAGATGACGCCGGAGCAGCTCGAATACTTCGAGGGCATGCACACCCGCAACATCATCCTGAAGGCGCGCCAGTTAGGCTTTACGACTGAAGTCTGCATTATCCAGCTCGACGCCGCTTTGTTTGAAGCCGCAAAGTGCGCGCTGATCGCCCATACCCTGAACGACGCCAAGCGCCTTTTCCGCGAGAAGATTAAATACGCCTATGACCGCATCCCTGATGAAATCAAGGCGGCTAACCCTGCAAGCAATGATGCTTCTGGTGAACTGGTATTTAAGAAGGGCGGCTCACTCTATATCAGCACGTCTTTCCGCGGGGGCACACTTCGCTATCTCCATGTTTCAGAATTCGGAAAGATATGCGCCAAGTTCCCGGATAAAGCTCGTGAGATTGTCACCGGTGCCTTTGAGGCTGTATCAGGCGACTGTTTCACGACGATTGAAAGCACAGCAGAAGGCCGGGCTGGCTACTTTTTCGATTACTGTCAGTCTGCTGAAAAGGCTCAGCTTCAGGGCAAGCAGCTCAGCAGCCTCGACTGGAAGTTTTTCTTCTTCTCGTGGTGGAAGAATCCCCTTTATGCAATCGACCCCGTTGAGCCAATACCGCAGCGCCTGAGCGATTATTTCGCTGACATTGAGGCGAAGCATGGGGTGGCGACCAACGAGCGCCAGAGAGCCTGGTATTACGCCAAAGAGAAGACGCTCGGCGATGACATGAAGCGTGAATATCCGTCGATACCGGCAGAGGCGTTTCAGCAGTCGGTTGAGGGCGCCTATTATGCCAAACAGTTCCGCAAGCTCTACACCAATAAGCGTGTTGGTGAGCTGCCTGATAACTCTCATCAGCTGGTTCACACCTTCTGGGATATCGGGGTAGGCGACTCAACGGCTATCTGGTTCGTGCGAGAGGTTGGTGAAGAGTTCCACGTTATCGACTACTACGAAAACTCAGGTGAAGGCCTGCGGCATTACATGAAGGTACTGAAAGACCGCGGCTATGAGTATGGTGACCATTGGGCTCCTCACGATATCGATAACCGTGAGTTTGCCGGTGATGGCAAGAGCCGCAAGCAGATAGCTGCAGAAGGCTTTGAAATCGACGGTCAGGTTTATTCAATCCGCTTCAAGGTCGCGCCAAAGCTAGGCGTAGATACCGGCATAGACTCCGTGCGTGAAATCCTCCCTAAGTGCGCCTTTGACGCGTCCAAATGTGAGCAGGGAATCTCTCATCTTGAGGGATATCGCAAGGAGTGGGATGACAAGCGAGGATGCTGGAAAGACAAGCCTTTGCACGACTTCACATCGCACGGCGCTGATGCGTTCCGCTACTTTGCTGTGGCGAAAACGAATCACAAACAGACCGGCGCAATATTCTTCTAAGGAGCTCATCAGTGAGTGAACTAAGCAACGGGGAACAATTCCTTGTGAACGCCCTCGCTCATGAGATAGGGCGCCAGCGCATGATGTATTCCGGTAAGCCTGGCAACACGAAGCGCACCAAGTTATGGGACGAGTTTGGATATCCGGACAATCTGGAGTTCGATCGCTATTACCGGGCCTATGAGCGTAACGCTGTTGGCTATGCTGCCGTACACAAGCTACTCGACTCCTGCTGGGTGGACAATCCAACCATCATTGACGGCGGCGAGAATAAAGAATCGACCGAAACTACACAGTGGGAGAAAGATGTAACACGCCTGCTGAAAAAACACTGGCCGAAGATTAAGGATGCAGACCGACGCAACCTAATTGGCCGGTACTCGGCGATCCTGATTCAGTTCAGGGATGGCAGGGAGTGGAGTCAGCCAGTTGACCGGGCTGTTGTTGGGCGGCTTGCTGATAAGGCGATAGTGAAGCTTATCCCGGCATGGGAATCACAGGTTAAGCCCGGCAACTTCGATACAGACACGCTATCCGAAACCTACGGTCAGCCAGTGTCGTACAACTTCAATGAGCAACCAGTTGGCGATGACGGCACTTATGGCCCTGTGCGCGGCGTTACGGTGCATCCAGATCGGGTCATCATCCTCTGTGAAGGATCTGAAGATGAGAACATGCTTTCTGGTGTTCCTTATCTTCGAGCTGGCTATAACAAACTGCTCGACCTTGAAAAGGTGTCAGGCGGCAGCGCAGAGGGGTTCCTTAAGAATGCCAGCCGACAACTTGGCATCAGCTTCGACTCAAAAACGGACATGGCAACTATTGCAGCTATGGCAAAAGAGGCTGGGTATAGAGATCTCGGCGAAGCCATGAATGACAAAATGAATAAGCTCAATCAGGGCACGGATTCGGCGCTTGTCACTCAGTCAGGCACAACCGAAGTGCTCTCAGTCGCCGCGGCTGATCCTAAGCCAACATGGGAAGTAACAGCCAATGAGTTCGCGGCATCAATTCAGTGTCCGTTCACCATTCTGTTCGGTCAGCAAACCGGGCGCCTCGCATCAGATCAAGATAAAGCAGACTGGGCGAAGCGTTGCAATGGACGCCGATGGGGCTTTATGAGCTCGGTAGTTCAAACCCTTATTGAGCGGCTTTGGACGCTTGGCGCTATTGCCACTCCATCATCGGGAGAGGTCACGCTGGCGTGGTCTGACTTACTCGCCCCTAGCGAGAAAGACAAAATTGCCAATATGCAGGCGCTGGCTGATGTAGCTCAGAAAACACAGCAGGCATTTGGCGCATCCGCTATCGATGAAAATGAAGTAAGGGCAGTCGGCGAACTGGAGCCAAGAAAGTCCCCGACAATACCAGACCCTAACAAGAAGATTATCGATAAGGACCCGCTGACAGATGACAACCCAGCAGCTAATCCGGACGCCGGTAATACCGCGCAATAAAGCTGACCCAACACAATCAGCTCGTCAGATTGGCCGGATGTATCGCGACATCGAAGGTCGCTATTACCAAATCAAGTTAGCGCTCAGGCAGTTGTTTGATGAGCGTTTAACTGGCTCAGAACGGGCTGGCAATGCTTCGCATGCTGTCTATAGCGATGTCATCTACCAGGTGAATGCCGGAACCTACATCTACGACATGACGGCCGCGCAACTGGCCGACCTGCTGCAGCGAGTTCAGTTGATTCTCGATGATCACTTGCTCGACGGTGGCAGCCAGAATCTATGGGCGCTTGGCTACGTGGCCGTGGAGTATGAACGCGGCACCAGACAGGCTTTCAACAATCTCTCCGTGCAGTCTCCGATTTATGAGCAGCAGACCACGCTGGCGCAGTTGCTGAGTAGCCCGGCATATCAGAACCAGATTGCCGCAGCATACGTCTCCACCTACAGCGACTGGAAGGGCATCAGCGATGCCGCCCGTGCCGACCTGGCTAATGTCGTGTCCGACTCAATTGGGCGCGGCGTTAACCCGAGAGAAACTGCCGGTATTATCAGCAAGCGTCTGGATGTGTCGATGGCTCAGGCCAAGAACATCGCACAGACCGAGCAGGTTGGAGCGCTGCGCAAAGCACAGTGGCTTGAAACGGATTGGGCAAAGGAACGGTTAGGCCTGAATACTGCAATTCTCTGGCTGTCAGCGCTGAAGCCCACAACCCGATCATGGCATGCAGCGAGGCACGGAAGAACTTACACCACTGCTGAAGTCGAAGCGTTCTACGCAGTCAGTGGAAATCGATACCGCTGTTACTGCGGTAACGTGCCTGTGATTCTCAACAATGACGGCAAAATCGTTAATAGCGGCTTGGCTGAAAAGTTGGCTACAGAGCGCAAACAGTGGCAGCATTGACTCTCCTGACCAGTGCTATAGGTGTATTGATGAACTTACATAAAGAAGTTATTGAAGGGAAAACTTGGTATACCGCAACGGTTGGCCGCGAGTCATTCAGTACCCAACGGGATAATGAAGACGAGGCCAGAGAGAGGCTCACAGAAATCATTACCCGTGCTGGGCTTGACCCACAATCAGTATCGTAAACTAACCCGCCTGGTGCGGGTTTTTTATTGCCAAAAATCTAGCTATGAGGTCGAAGCATGAAGCGCAATCGCGTTAACGTGCTGACCGTCGTCAACTCCGCTTCAAACATCACCACTGAAACCATCGACGGCAAACCACACATCGTGGTTCGCGGCATCACGCCTGTTGTCGACGATATCGTGATGAACCGGAAGTTGTACCCGGCAGCAGAAATTGAAAAGGCGTTTAACACGCTTGAGCGAAATCCAATGCCGTTCGGTCACCCTAAAGTGGATGGCAAACACGTATCGGCTCGCGATGTCCGCGCGGTGAACAACTATCACGTCGGCGCATGGCTGCAGAACGTGACGCACGTTGACGGCAAGGTCGTAGGTGACATGTACGTTGACCGCCGCTATGCCGAAGCTAGCGACAACGGGAAGCGCCTGATTAACCGCCTGGATGAAATGGCTGCTAAAGCCAACGTTGAGCCGATCCACATCTCTACCGGTCTGCTTTATTCCGGCATCGCAGCCAACGGCGAGTCAAAGGGCAAGAAGTACAACGAAATCGCGACGAACATGATGTTTGACCATGTTGCCGTGCTACTTGATGAAGCTGGCGCCGGCACGCCGGAGGAGGGCGTAGGCATCTTCGTCAACTCCGATGGCTCCGAGCAGGAACTGGAAGTGGTGAATCTGGCTGAAGCCGAGACGCCAGATCCTGATTTACCGCAAGACCCCGCACTTAAAACACTTTTCAACCAGCTAAAGGCGTTTTTCAGCGCCAACAGCAATTCCGTCAAAGAGGAAGCAAACCCGATGAAAGAACTCATCACCAATGCGCTGAAAGCGAAAGGTATCGACGTTGAAGGTAAGTCCGATGCTGAGCTGATGGATGCTTACAACCAAATGGCCGCCGAAGATGCTACAGCGAAAACTGCAGCTGATGAAAGGGCCAAGAAAGAGAAAGAAGAGGCTGACAAAAAGGCCAAAGAAACAGCCACCAATAGCGATCAGGCTCCGGCATGGTTCAAGCCGTTTGCCGACAAACTGACCACCATTGAAAGCGGCCTGGCGGTTAACGCCGACAAAGAAAAGGGCGAAAAACGTAGCGCCGTGAAAGCGAAGTTTGGCCTCGACGATCTGGCTGTCAACGCCCTAGATGGTGCTGCGCTGGATGGCCTGTATGCACAGTGCCAGACCACCACCGGCCTCAACGGTTCTTTCCGTCAGGTCAACTCAGACAAAACCCTCAGCGAAATGCCGGAGTAAATGATGGCTAAAGATGGAAAGCATGTAATTCACGCGGGCGGCGTATTCCCTAATCCGCTCCTGAATCGTGAAGGTGCCGCGGCAGCAGCCACTAAGCCGGGCACTATCGGCTTCTTTGATACGGGTAAGTTCACCGCCTCTGTAGACGGCAATGAACAGGCAATTCTGTATGTCGCTAACTACGACTACCTGCGCTGCATGACCGTTGATGACAGCATTGCAGTCGGCGAGTTGGTTGTTGGCATTCAGCCAATGCAGGGCATGTTCCTGAATGTGCGCGCCGCGGCCGGTACCTACAAAAAAGGCCAGCCGCTTTCAATTGCAAATGGTCAGGTCAAGGCTCACGCCGGTGACGAGTCCATTCGCTGCTTTGTGGAAGAAGACAAAGCATTTACCGCTGCTGCAGGTGACCTGCTGCGCGTCGTGATCAAGTAAGGAGCACCTGAATGTTTGTATTTTCCCGTTCTTTGGGCGAGCGCACTGGAAACCTTGAGGTTAACCAGTCTCAGTTTGCCGAACTGCAAATGGCGCGTAATGCGGGTGCTCAGGCTGCAGCCGATTTCCTCGGCCGCGTGCGTGGCATTCGTGAAGATGCTGGCCGCCTAGATGCCGTCAATGCTGTTGACGATATCCGCCGTCTCTATCGCGCTTTCGATACCACCGTTCTGGCTCAGTTCGAGCCAACCACTCAGTTCACGCTGCTGAATGACCTGATGCCGCTATCTCGCTCAGTGCGCATTGAACAGTCACGCTACGATTACGCCCGTACCGGTGGCCGTGGCTGGGCGCACACATCCATGTCCGGCCAGATTGGCGCGGCTCTGGACGCGAAGAGCTACACCTTTGACGGCACCATGGTTCCGGTGCATGACTCAGGCTTCAAGTTCACCTGGCGTGACCCAATCTTCAACAGCCCGTCAGCGCTCCAGTCTCAGGCCGATGCGCAAAGCGGCTCTGTTGAAGATGTGCAGCGCCAGTACATTGACTACATGTTCAACGGCTTCCGCGACTCAGAAGGCAACTTCGTTAAGTTTGACGGCCTGACCTGGAAAGGTCTGAAGGCTGACGAGCGCGTTGCTCAGGTGACTCTGACCTTTAACTTTGCAACAAGCGCTGATCCGGTAGCGCTGCGCACCAATGCGATCGCCCTGCGTGATGTGGTTCGCGTAACCAATAGCCAGTATGCGCCGCAGACGTGGTACGTGTCGGCAGAGGTCATGTCGAACCTTGAGCGTTATTTCGACGTGAACGCAACCCGCACCGTTATGGAAGAGCTCCTGAAGCTGTCTGGCATCGCAGCAATTAAAGAAGATGCAGGCTTGTCAGGTAACGAAATCCTGATTGTGCCCCTGACCGCTGGCGTTATCGCACCTGTGGTAGGCCAGGCCATCGGCACTGTTGCCGACCCGCGCCCATTCTACAACAGCGATTACATCTGGCGCACTTGGGGTGCGATGGGCCTGATGGTCAAGCAGGACATCAACAACAAATATTCCGTTATCCACGCTTCAAGCTAAGGAAAAGAACATGGCACTCGTAAAGGTATTGGTATCCAACCTCTTTGCCGGTGCCGGCTTCCAGAAACTGGATGCCGGTCAGGTTTATGACGTAGAGGAGTCGGTCGCTGAAAAGTGGCTTGCTCAGGGTAAAGCCGAAAAGGCCACCGAGAAGAAAGGCGAGAAGCTGACCTTCGAGGTGGCAACTCCATCTGCTCCGGTATCTGCAGACAGCTCGGCTCTCCAGACGCGGCTCAACGATGCGCTGGAGCAGGTTAAGCAGCTTCAGGATGCCGCAGCAAATAAAGAAAAAGAGCATGCCGATGCGCTGGCGCTTGAAACCAAGCGCGCAGACGAAGCTGAAGCAGCGCTGGCTGCAGCAATCAAAAAGGATAAGTAACCATGGCAGCCCAAATCACGCTGGATGACGTAAAGCCGCTGATGGCTGAGCTGGGCTTCACGGTTCCTGATGCTGTACTTCAGCTGCTGATTGACCAAATTAATCCGGTTACTGCATGTATGGACGGGGCGGGCTACTCCGATAGCCTGCAGAAGCTGATGCTCATCTACGCAGCGGTGAGAATGGCCGCCCTGTCCGGAGCCCGGAAAATATCGTCACAATCGGCGCCGTCTGGCGCTTCACGATCTTTCACTTACGACAGTGCCGGCACTGATTATCTTTACCGTCAGTTGCAGGCATGGGACCCGAATGGCTGCCTGAGTGGATTGCCGCTCTCTGGCTTGTCGGTCGGATTCTTTGACGTGGTGGGAGGCTGCTGATGGTTTGGGTATCAACAGGCTGTCAGCTACCCAAACCATTCGAGCGGGTATGGATTAAAACATCTAATGGCCGTGAAACGACGGGGTATGTGAACAGCAGCGGCGAGTGGGTAATTAACTGCCCTCGGATTGCCGCGCAGAAGCCCACCGTGACGGGCTGGAGGAAATAGCATGTCATCACTGGCTAGCTGGTCATACACGGCAAAGGCGACGATCTGGAAGCGCTCTGGTGCAAGCAATGATTACGGCGATCCTGTGTTCGAAGCACCTTTGGTGATTGCCTGCGATTATCAGGGCGGCCTATCTAAACGCCTCGGTGACATTGGCGGCGAGAAGGTAGTCAAGAACACGGTGTGGACGGAGTATGCGCTGGCTGACACAGGCGATTATCTGCTCATCGGCGTATCAACCAATCCTGACCCAATCGCAGCCGGTGCTGACGAGGTAATGCAGGCCATTCGCTATGCAGACACCTTTGAGCGCCTGACTGACGATTACGCCATTCTTACCGGAGCCTGATTATGGGTGTGAAAGTGAAGGGCGTTAAACAGGTAGCCCGAAAGGTTAACCGGGCCATTGATAACATTCAGGATCGGAAGGTTGTCAGGGCATTAACCAGCGCCATGATTATCGGTGGGTCTCAGGCGGCCATATATACGCCAATTGATACTTCTTACCTGATAAACAGTCAGTTCCGCGAGATAGTGATTAACGGTACCAGAATAACCGGCAGAGTTGGCTACACGGCCAATTACGCAGCCTACGTGCATGACCCGTCTATTCCGCAGAACTTTCGGCGCCCGACCGCTCAGAAAGAGTTTCTCACCAAAGGCTTTGAAGATGAGCGAGAGCTTATCGACAGAACCATCGCAAGGGAGATGTCGCTTTGAATCCTCCAATGCATACGCGTGTGCGTGACTATTTTGTCAATGCCGGGCTTACCACTGGATTCACCACGCAGCTACTGATGTGGAATGACAGCGGCAACCTGTCCGATCGCTTCATGGTCTTTCGACCCAACGGTGGCTCCAGCATTCGCAATGAGCTCGGGGCCGAATACTACATGATGGTTGACGTTATCGGCGCAAAGGGTGGTAACGGTGCTGCGGATGCAGCGGTGCAAGCCATTATCCAGCGCGTACAGTCTGATCCGCTTCCTAATAACTGTATCGGCTATATCGAAAACCTTGGAGGCATTCCTGCCCCAGTCCTGACCGCTGAGGGCCGCCTGGTCTATCGGCTCCAGTTTGCAATCAAATACGGCGAATAGCCGAAAATTCAAAGAGGAATGAACTATGGCAATTTGCCAAACCGACAACTCTAAGCTGTTCGGTCGGGCCATTGTGCTCGAAGTAGCCGATGGCTGCCCTGACACCGTGCCGCAGGAGTCTGAATGGAAAGCTCTAGCCGCCGGCACGTCAAAGGGCTTCGACTTCTCGCCTAACAGCGTAACTTCAGATGCTGATGACACTAAAGGCTACGTTGAGAACATCGTCACCAACGCTGACTTTACCATCTCGTTTGAAGGTGAGGTACGCCGTAATGACAAACTGGATCAGTACGGTGTTGGCCGCCTGATTAAGTATTTCAACACCGAAATCCAGGCGACACGACAGCCTACTTTGTGGGTGCGCATGGAGTTTGGCCCGGTGACATTTATCGGCTACATGCTGATCAACGCCCTGAGCTCAGACGGTGGCACTAACGACATCATCACTTTTTCTACAGAGTTTAAGGTGGCGGCGGCTGACACTATTCAGGTTATTGATACGGATGATGCCGTTGCAGTAACTGGCGTAACCGTAACTCCAGCGACTACCTCTCTTGCTGTAGGCGCAACCCGTCAGTTGACCGGCGCTGTTCTTCCTGCTGATGCCACCAATAAAGGCGGCACATGGACTACCTCGGATGCGACCAAAGCAACGGTCAGTTCGAGTGGCCTGGTCACTGGTGTCGCTGCGGGTACTGCAACGATCACTTTCACCTCAAGTGATGGCGGCTTTACTGGCACTACCTCAGCAACCATCACCGCTTAATTGCCATTTCAGGGGCTTCCACCTGGTGGCCCCGAAAATGCCACTTACCGGATTATCCCATGACCCCACAAAAAGAGATTGGCGAGTGCCTTATATCAGTAGGTGATAATGATTATTTCTTCCGGCCCTCATTCGCAGCAATGTCACGCATTGGCGAGCCGCAGGAGATTGTTCAGGCGTTTTATGACCTGCACAACGATGAGGTAACGCCGCTTTTGCAGCGCGCAGTTGACGCATACGGTGCAATCCCAGCATGGCTAATTAAGCACGCAGGCAGAAAGCAGACCAACAAGGCAGCAATTATGGCCGCCATGACGGTGCTGTCAGCCTGTAGTGAAAGCGATGTTTCCAGACTAACCGGAGAAATTATTCCGGGGAAGTCCGGCCGCTGGACATTCGTCTATCGCAAGGGACTGATGGACGTTGCTGATATGGTGCTGATCGCCCAGTCACTCATCACCCATGGCATCATCGGAAAGGCAAAAGTGCGCCAACTTCAGCGCCACGAGTCAAGTCAGGCCACTACAGAGTTCCGGTCATTCGATTACATTAGCGCCGCCCGCAATCACTTCAGCATCAGCCGAACAGAGGCGGAGCAGCTCAGCATGACAGAGTTTCAGATCATGCTTAACGCGAAATATCCCGATCAAAAAGGCTTTACGCGTGACGAATATGACGCAGTCGCAGATGACTATATCGCGAAGAAGGCCAGAAAGCTGGCCAGAGCAAAACAATAACCTTCCGCTTCGGCGGTTTTTTTACGTCTGGAGAAATGAATGGCAGCTTCAACCAATGCAGGCAGCATCGTTTATGAAGTGGACATGGACACCTCGCGCTTGCTTGCTGCCAGACGTGAAGTAGATGCCGCGCTAAATGGCATGGGCGGCAGCATGGGCAGGCTGGAAGCCAGCGTCACCAGAACAGAGCGTTCTATTTCCTCTATGCAAGGCGCCATGTCCAGCCTTAGCGGTGTGGCGAAAGGGTTGGCGGCCGCGCTGTCTGTCCAGCAGGTGGCTCAGTATGGCAATGAGTGGGTAACGGTTAATAACAAGCTAGTAAACTCCGTAAGGGCCAATGAAGATCTTGCTCAGGTTACTCAGCGCGTTTTCGACATATCGCAGAATACAATGAGCAGCTTGCAGGCGACCGCCACGCTTTACGGGCGCCTTGAGCGCGCTACCCGCAGCGCAGGCACAAGCACCAAAGACCTAATCACGCTGACCTCGACTATCAACAAAGGATTGGCAGTATCAGGAGCCACTACCGAAGAAGCAAGTTCAACAATGACTCAGCTTTCTCAGGCGCTGGCATCTGGAGTGCTGCGCGGTGAGGAATTCAACTCCATTTCTGAGAATGGTAGTCGCCTGGCGGTCGCTCTTGCTGATTCATTGGGTGTCACCATTGGTCAGCTACGTAAAATGGCTGCAGAAGGAAAGCTGACTACAGAAGTCGTGGTAAATGGCCTCCTGCAACAAAGCGGTGCAATTGCAAAAGAGTTCGCTAATACCGTTACTACCATGGGGCAGGCGTTCACGATCGCCACAAACAACATCACCAAATTCGTCGGTGAAAGCTCCAGCGTATCCACATCAATTCGCGTTTTTAATGAGGGAGTGATTTCGCTCAGCCAGAATCTGGATATTGTGGCAAATGCGATAGCGGTGACTGCCGTTATCTTTGGTGGCAGGTTTGTTGGTGCGCTGGCTCTGGCAACCAAAGCACGCATTGATGATTCACTGGCGGCGAAGAATCAGACAGCAGCGATAGCTCAATCAGCAGCGGCTACAGCTAACGCCGCGCGCGTGACGGCGCTTAAGGCTGGTCTGGACAAGGAGCAGGCATTATCAAACCTTGCTCTGGCACAAACTGAATACAACGTTGCCAGAGGGTCGGCGGCGGAGGCATTCGCGCTTGAAAATTTAATCGCAGTTAAATCTGTAGCAATACAGCGTTCAGCAGCATATGCAGAAGCGCAGTTGGTGGAGGCGGCGGCAACCAGAGCATCGGCGGCGGCTTCCGCTGCTGCAACGACAACGATTGGCGGCCTGGCTAAAAACGCTCTGGCGTTGATTGGTGGCCCGGCAGGGCTAGCTGTGATTGCGGCTGCAGGCATCTTCTACTTCTATCAGAAGATGCAACAGGCACGTCAGGAAAGCATCGATTTCGCTGACAAGCTTGATAGCGTAATTGCCAAAATGAAAAGCATGAGTCAGGTTCAGCTTGCTGCTGAGATTGATAATGCCAGCAAGTCAATCAGCGCTCAGGCTGACGCTCTAAAAGATAATCAATCCACCATTGAAGCAAACGAACTTCAGCAGGCTCGCCTGCGCCGCACCCTTAGCTCGCTTCAGGAAGGGAGCCTGCTCTACAAGGTAACGCTTTCCCAGCTTACTGAAGCGCAGAGCGAACATACGCAATTGTTGGCGCAAAACGAGACAGCTCAAAATAAACTGAGCCAGACAGTCAGTAAGACCGGCATTCTGCGCGCGCAGATGAATGGTGCCTTTGTGCAGGGTATTGATCTGCTTAAACGTGATGGTGAGGCGGCTGGAGTTGCTTCAGCCTTGATGAATCAATTCGGTAGCGCCATAGACCTTGCTAGCAAAGCAAAGGAAAAATTTAACTCCACCAACTTGCAGTTGCCTCGCAGCGATCAGGCTGATGCCTATAACAAGGATCTGGAATCTGAAAACGCCTTACTTGCCATTACGGACAAGCGCCTTCGGGCCGTCACTAAGGCTCGCATGGAGGCAAACGCCAAAGGTGGCAACCAGAACCAGATAAATACGGCTGGCGAACTTGCTGGAGCACAATATGACCTTCAGCAGGCAGAGGCGAACCGCAACAAGGAAGCTCGCGCCGGAATAGCTGAAGGTAAGCGAGCAGAAAAGCAGGCTGAGTCTGTTGCACAGAAGCTGCAAAATCTAAAGCAGCAGTCAGAGTTGGCTGCCGAATCAACCAGAGAAATGAGCCGTGAGCAGGCCATGTTGACGGCTCAGCAATCACTCGGAAGCGCAGCCACCAAGGAAGACATTGCGTTAGCAGGAAAGTACGCTGCAGCTAAATGGGACACTGGAAATGCCATTAGGGCGCAGGCTGCAGCTGAGAAGTTACTGCCAGAAGCTAAAGAAAACGCGAGTTACAAGCAAGATGTTGACGACCTGAGCGCTGCAATATCTGCGAAGAAAATCAGCCAGGAGCAATACAACGCGACGTCTGAACAACTGGAGCAGCAGCATCAGACGAACCTTGCAAAAATCCGCGCCGAGCAGGCTGTCACCCCACAGCAGGCCGCAGTCGGCGCAGTTGATCCGGTTCAGCAACTGGCTAATGAGAATGCCCAAAAATTGGCGCTGATTCAGCAGTTCGAGAACCAAAAAGTTCTTACCGAGCAACAAAGTCTCGCCCTTCGAAATGCAGCCAATACGCAATATGAGCAGCAAAGAACTGCGGCCATGTGGACTTTGTTCAGTCAGCAAAATGCTGGAAATGCAGCATTGGCAGCTACTTTTGAATCATTGCAAGGTAACGCCTCAAATGCGCTGACAGGCATTGTCACAGGAAGCATGGATGCTGGCGAGGCCATTCATTCTCTGGCAAGCAATGCGCTAAACAGCCTAATTAACTCATTCGTGCAGATGGGCGCAGAGTGGGTTAAATCATCAGTAATGGGTGCCGCTGCCCAGCAGACGGCTATCGCAACGACCACAGCAGCGTCAGTCGCTGGCACTGCAACCACTACCGCAGCAAGCACCGCTGCAGCTGGCACCACAATGGCTGCCTGGTTGCCTGCTGCTCTGGTTGCCTCAATCGGTTCATTTGGTGCCGCAGCGGTGGTGGGCGGCGCTGCGCTTCTTGCATCGTTTGGGCTGGTCGCGGCGTTATCTGGTAAGCGCAAAAATGGTGGCCCGGTATCTGCGGGGGGTATGTATCAGGTAGGTGAGGGCGGTATGCCTGAAATCTATCAAGCTGGTAACGGCAGGCAGTACATGATCCCTGGCGATAACGGATCTGTCATCAGCAACAAAGACCTTAGTTCAGGCGGCGGCGCGGCGGCTGGCGGTGGTGTCGTTATCAACATTCAGAACTACACATCGGCGACTGTTGATGCTCAGGCAAACAATACCGGCGGCGGAATAACCGTTGACGTGATTGTTGCCGATCTGAATCAAGGTGGCCCGATTCGTCAGGCAATTACCCGCAACACAACTGCATCAGCGAGGGCTACAGAATAATGGCTATTGATTATCCTGACTGGCTCCCGCTGGCTCAGAAGTCTAATAAAAACGTCACCAGCGACACGGGTTTCCGCACCGACCAGCCACAGGTTGGTGCGCCAATCTTCCAGAAGCTTACTGACGACCTTAAATCCTCATTCAGCCTGACATGGATATTCACACGTGATCAGCACCGTGCCTTTTACCAGTGGTTGCGCAGCCCTAACTATCTGGATAACGGCAATCAGTGGTTCAGCATGAGGCTATCGACCGGGACTGGCGACTCAGGGCTGGAAGTTCAGGAGCTTCATTTCACCGCCTATCCAACATGGAACCAGAGCGGGCCTGTGTTCACTTGGACGGGCAGCGTAATAGCCAGAGAACTGAATAACTCAGATGACGAATTCGACGACATCCTGGTTGAGCTTCCGCCGCCATGGGGTAGCTGGCTGGACATTGTCGTCACTGGTTATCCCGACGGGCGGGATAAGGAATCATTACCAAGGGTGCCTTAATGCCGACTTTCAGAGAGTTCAAAAGCCAGCGGCCCAACCGGGTGCTGTTCGACACGCTTACGTTTTATAACCAGACATTCGGCTATATCCGGCTGGTAGACAAGCAGGTGTTCCCCAAAACGTTTGCCGGCCAAATCTACACACCATGTCGCATGGAAATCAATGAAAGCCAGCAGAGCAGCACGCCAGTTATTGATTGCAGCGTCAAATTCAGCCGTCTCGCACAGGACTTTAAGCAACAGCTAAAGCTCTGGCGAGGATATGCGCGCATCACTCCAATTTCGGCCACATATCAGCGTTTTGATTCGGCGGATATGAACACGCCACTCAAGCCGTGGACGCTCTACGTCAACGACGTCAGCATGGATCAGAACGATGTCACGGTTACTTTGACGCTTAAAAACCCTCTCAATAACAACGTTGGCCGGTTGTATACGCCAGAGGAATTTCCGGGGCTACAGAATGCTTAAAGCTGAGTTCATCGAGAGGGTGACAGGAGCCCCATGGCGTGACAGGTCATGTACCTTTGAGGCTATGGACTGTTGGGCGCTGGTAGTTCTCTACTACCGCCATGTGATGGGCGTAGAGATTCATCATCAGCCTGACTACGAATCTGGCGCCGACTTCCTGACGTGCTTTACAGGCGAAGTCGTGTACTGGCGGCAAACGGATATCTTCAGTGACAACGGAATTTTTATTGCCTGGTACGGCAGCCAGCCTGTTCACGTCGGACTGACTCTTGACGGGCGCGCATTGCACAGTCGCGGAGAGAATGGGCATGTGCACTCAGACAGCATCCGAACAATACAAAAACTATTCACGCGCGTGGAGTTCTATCAGTATGCCAATCGTCCAGATTCAGCGTGTTCCGGGGCTACCGAAAGAGAGAGTTAAAGCCCCAGCGGGGGTGCCGTTCAATGAGTGGCTGGCGGACCAGAATCTTCATAACGAACTACGCATCAGCGTTAACGGTCGCGAGCTTCGGGACGATGACGAGATCGGCTTCATCCTGCAAGAAGATGACAGGGTTATCATCTTCGACCAGCCTAAATCAGGCGATCTGGCTAAAACCCTCCTAAACCCGCTCGAGCACTTCAACCCGATAAAGTTTACTCAGAAAATCATGAGTGGGCTCATCAAGCAGCCTGGGACAGGCGATATCGGGCAAAGCAAAACTTCATCGAATAACAGCCTGAAGGGACAGTCTAACCTTGCCAGAAATGGTGAGGCAAAGCCTGACAATTACGGACTGATTAGGGCATTTCCTGACCTGATTCAGGAGTCTCTTTTTGAATATACGGACAATCTGAAATACCTGACCGAGTTCATGAACTTTGGCATTGGGACTTACACTGTCAGCTCAGTCAGATATTCGGAAAGTAACCTTGGGTCGATGGCGGGGGCGTCTTTCACCGTCTATAACCCAGGTGATGTAATTGGCACGATAAATGAGGGTTATCAGTTCGATGACGTTGACGGGCAAGAGGTTCCCGGCAAGAACGAGTCAGAGGATTTCCCTATTGAGAGCGCCACTGCCAGCACTGTGATAAGCGGAAGCTACTCCGGCGGTCAGATCCTCATGAAGATAGTAAAGCAAGCAAGCTTTGACTATTTCATGGGGCTCACGCTTCCTCATGCGGTGTCGTTCATAGTTAACGTTACATACCCTACCGCAAGTGGAAATGTGACCGAGGATTTTACGTTATCAGGCAATCTCATATCGGCCACGCAGACATCTAACGGGTCCGTTACAGCCCCGATTTATTACTACAATTTTGTGATCGACAGCATTGAAGGATCAAACGCCTCATACATATCTACCGCAACAATCAACACGACTAAGTTCATCCTTAATGACAACCAGGCGCTGGCGATTGGCCCCTTCTTTTCACCGGTACAATCCTCGCAGCTGTGGCTGCACACGCAGTCAGGATTGGGTGGTAAAAGCGAGACCAACTGGCAGGTTACGATCTGGAAAGTCGATGATGATAATGTCCAGGTACCGGGAACAACTCAGACGCTCCTATATCGACAAACTACGCCTCACCAGTCTACATCTGACACATTCTATCGCACAGATAAGCTAACACCTACCGCAGGATATGGACGCTATGCGGTGACGTTCCAGCGCACAGATAACAGCAGTGATAGCAGCAAGCTCAAGATTGAGGCAATTCATAGCGTCAATACGCGGAGCAACGTCACCTATTTCGGCGACACGCTTGTGCGCGTAACGGTCAGGCAGACAGAGAACGCCACCAGTGCGCGAGACAGGAAATACAATGCCCTCATTAACCGGCATGTAATCACTTACAACATGAGCATGCAGAAGGTAGATTACGCGCTGAGGGCGTCGCGCAATTTTGCTGACATTGCTCTGTATAACTGGCTTGTTATTGGCGGGCAGCCTGAAAGTTCAATCGACATACATGGACTCTATCAGATACAGGCAGAGCTCGACGGCAGAGACCAGCGGCTTAGCTATTTTGACTACACCTTTGATGATGAGGATGTGTCGCTGGGACAGAGAATGGAGACCATATGCGATGCGGCTGGGGTAAGTGTTTACTGGGATGACAGCGTTCTGTCTTTTACGCTCGACGCAAAAAGGACTGTGCCGGCAACAGTTTTCAACCGATCCAACACTGTTGATGCAGGGTACTCTTTAAGCTACGACATGACGCTTCCGGGCGGCTATGACGGCGTTGAGGTTCAGTACCGCAATCCGACCACCAACAAGCAGGCTTATATACGCTATCGGGTGAGAAACAATCAGATCGAAGCCGGTCGGCCACTCAAAGCTAAAAAGTTCGAGATGATGTATGTGAGGGATGGTTTTCAGGCAGATTTTCGGGCGCAGAAAGAGTGCAGACGGCTGCTTTATTCGCGGATGAGCATGGCTATTACAGCCCTTGCAGACGGTGAGTGGGTTAACGTAGGAGATATGGTTCAGGTTCCTGACACATACGACACCAATCAGCAGGCTGGCTATATTGTTTCGCGCAGTGGGAATGACTTTGAAACGAGCGAACGAATAAGCTTTACTGGCTCGATGTATGTCGTCATTACTGATTCCATGGGCAATTCATCTGCTCGCTATCCTGCTTCTCCTCGTTCCGACACAGCATTTGGATTCACTGCGGCTATCCCCCAGATGGCATTGAACATCTTTGACGGATATGACGTTCAGTCTCCCTCCCGTTACGTAATCGCAACCATAGAGGAGCTTAACGCCACTCAGTGGGTGATAAGCGAAAAGCAACCTAATAGCGATGGCACAACAGCTTTAACCCTCGCTGAATATAACGATTTGGTTTATCCCTGATACTATCCTCTTAACATCAGGCCAGCCTAAGCGCTGGCTTTTTTTATGGAAAAATTATGGCCACACAACCTACTCAGCTGCCTGTTCCAAGTGAGTCACCTCGCGATCTTAAGTTTAATGCCGGTAAGATTGACGAATTTGTGACTTCTTTAGAGCGGCAGTATATTGATAGATTCGGAAGCAAACATTATACGATTGAGGGGCTAAGGTGGCTGGCTCAATATGCTATATCTCAGTTTGGCTATATTACTCTTGACTCATTCCAGGCTGGCGCAACTATCACGTTGCCTAACCAAGTTCTGCGCGATACAAGTAATGGGGAATATTATCGGTGGGATGGAGCTTTGCCAAAGGTCGTAGCTGCTGGGTCTATACCCCAGAACTCAGGGGGTTTAGACGTTGGAAAGTGGATTTCTGTGGGTGATGCTTCGCTCAGAGCGCAATTGAATAAAGCGACAGGGTCTCAACTTATAGGCATTAGTCCATCTGGGACTCTTGCAGACGCGTTGTATTTTGTTACTCCGGAGATGTTTGGTGCCGTCGCTGATGGCGTTAACGATGACCGGGTAGCGATTAACGCGGCTATTGCTACAGGTAAGCCTGTGATGTTGCAGGGTTATTACAATGTCAGTTCCGGTTCTATCAATATCCTGCCAGGCACCAGGTTCATCAGTAAGGGCGCACGTATCAAAAGCACTTCAACAACCTCCGCGATGATTTATGCGGTAGACGTTGATGACTGGAACATTGAAGGCCGTCTATCTCTGATTGGTATGGGTGGGATTACCGACAAAGGCCAAATCGGTATTCTGGAAAGCGGATGTCAGAATTACCGTGTCGATGCTGTAACCGCTTCCGGAATTGCTGGCCGTGCGTTCTATCAGAATACAGTTGGCACATGGGAGGCGCCTCGTGGAAATAAAGGTTCCTGGACAAATTGCTCAGCATATTTTTGCTTTGTTGGCCGTGAAGACGTAGCCAATTCCACCAGTTCTAACCTGATGAACGAGTTTACAGGGTGGATTAACTTCAAAGCATCCGGTTGTGAGATCGGATCACGCACGTCAGCCGGCAACTGCCAGTTTATTGGCGGAATGCTGGTCGACAATGCTGAAGGCTTCACCTGTCCGGAGGTAGGTACAAATACTACTCACGGACAGGTTGTAGGCATGACCATCGCCCATAATTCGCGGTACAACGTGAACATGGTGGCGCAGACCGCAGGATTTACCTTCAGTGGATGCAGCATCTATGGGGACAGCCAAACTGTGGGCGCAGTACGCCTAGACAGATGTCGTGGGGTAAAGTTTGTAGGCTGCAATTTCGAAGCGAGCATTTATAACGACGGGCCCGGCACGAACTTTGTGGTGGGTTGCTACAACAACAATAACTTTGCTTTTTTCCGCTCAGGTGGCAACCCTGAAGGTATCGTCATTACAGACCTTTATGATCAGAATGGTTATTCATCTCGTAACGATGTCTTCTGGGCACACTCAGAGGCAACGCTTACCGGGAACGCTCTTTATAGTTATATGGTTAGTAATTATGCTGGGCGCATAGGATTTAATTTCACCACTCGCGACCCTCAAAAAACGCTTGATATAACCAATGCTGCAACTATGGGTTATAAATACTGCCGGATTGCTGGTCGGGTTGGCGTCAGTACAAAAATACACATAACAGGTATGACGGCTGGAGCCACAGCTTATCTTACCTTGGTCAGAGTGAGGGCGGGAGTGGCTAACGAAGATGTTTGTTATCAGGTCATACCTCCATACACGACAACAGCTGTTGCTGGATGCCTGAATACTGAATTGAACGTGCTGGCGGGTGATGCGTTGTTCATTAAGCTTACGCTTTCTACAGGAGACGGAACGATCTCAGCATCGCGGACAGAGTTTGCTGCGCATTATATAGGTGGTGCTGGCTAAACCAAGCAGGGATTCCTGGGGCGGAAGAGTCACATGCCTTTCCGCTCTGCGTACCAGTCATACTCGCCCCATAGCCAGACGGCCACCACCAGAATGAAAAGGCCATTGAAATAGAAAACGTCTTTTGTCATCAGTATGGTGATGGCACATGTGATACCGCTGACTCGTGTAACGAGGCGAAATAATTGTTGAAGGTTCATTCGTGACTTAGCTGCGCCGGGGGTTGGCGATGATCGTAGTAAATCCCATATTTTTGTCAAGGTAATCCGCGCTGATCATATTCAGATGTATGGGAAGAAATCATAGGCATGTTTTGCATTTTTTCATGCATTGATGCCTGTGAGTTCATCATTATTTAGACAACCTCTCTGGCTGGAGCCCTTAGATATAGTGATTTTAGTTTGTTAATTACATCTAATTTCGACAGGTATGCTGGTATCAAAACCCCGGACAAAGTGTATGTCGCAATTGAAAAGTCATTATGGAAATGCTGAAACACTCTGAACGATGATAGCGGAACTGGCTTAGCGATGAATGTTGACATTAGGTCTAATAAAATAAATATGCTCAGGTGCCACGTCATGATGGAGCGCGTGCTCTTCCCCACCAGAATAACGGCTGAACTGTCACTGACGGACCTTGAGAACGCGTTCGCCAGGATAAAAACACAATAGATGATGAGAAGGGCGATCAGCGTTGTCAGGATGAAACCATCCTTATATTCACTCCATGACATAACCATAGGGGTCGTGCCATACGACACCGTTATGACCGTAGTCAGCATGAACACCAGCAATAGTGCGCTAAAAGAGTATGCGCGGAATATAAATGCTCTGACTGCATAACCGATCAGCATAAACATTGAGCCATACATTGACTGCGTTGCGAGGTTATAAATCTGCCTGTGTGAAGACTGGTATTCAACCGCCACAACATTCATGGCAACCAAGCCGCCAGTAATGGCGAGAGCTATCAGCAATGAAGATCGGACCGATTCGCTTGCCGGAATTTTGTTGAACAGAGCGACAATGATAGTGCAAAGCACCAAGGCAACGATGTAGGCCAGCAAAAACCACGCTACCAGAAACAACTGGTTGTTATGCATATTGCCGAAATAAGCCTTGCTGATGCTATCAAGCACGTTACTGCCAAACGGATTCGACAGCGATGAAAATCCAATGTCAATGAGGGCCAGTGCGAGGCAGCCAATAATGCAATATCGAATAATAAGATAAGTTAATGATGTGCCAACTGATTTAAAAAGTTTACGTACGTTTAACCGGTCTTTTAACGTGATCCCGCCGACAAAAAAGAATAGCGGCATGTGAAAGTAATAAGGCTTCAGGACGCTCATAAAATCTGCATAGTGGCCTAAAACAACGGCAATGATGCCAATGGCTTTCACCAGATAAAGGGCGTTACTTTCTTCTTTTGATAGGTGCATCTATCGTCATCTCTCATGAATCAGACATTATTATTTTTGACATGACGGGCGCGCACTCTTTGAGAGTTAGCGGTTGTCATGAATTCGTAAAGGAAGTGATAAGATATAGTAACCTAATTTTCTGAGCGTGTAGTAAGGATTAGTTAGCCCGCTTACAAATCATGCATCAAACCCCACTTCCTGCAGCATTTACAAATCTCTCAGCCGCTCCGCCTTGATCAAATCTACCGATCAATAATACTGTTTATCCATACAGTATCTATCGTAGGAGGATTTATGGGCGGGAGAGACAGTAACTATCAGGTGATTTACCGCGGAGAGAGTCTTGAGAACTTTCGAGAAGGGGAGTGGGTATTCTTCCAGCGCGCGAAGGAGTACGGCGGTGGCCTATGTTTTGGCCCAATTTATCTCAGACTCAGCAGGCGTTGGTGTCTTGGATAATGGAACTCCGGCAACAATTCTTTCTAACTTAAAGTCCGGCATGAAAAAGTTTACCCCTGGCAGGCTTTTGAATGTGTCGACCTTCCTTACTTCTGGAAACTATACGCCAACATCGGGTACAACTTTTATCAGAGTAAGGGCGGTAGCTGGCGGTGGCGCAAGTGGAAGCGAACCAGCCTCTAGTGGAAGTAATGGCGGAATGTCTCAGGGTGGTTATTACGGTCAATATATCGATATTGTAATTCCTGCTTCTTCCTTTGCTGCGCCCGTATCAATAGTAATCGGATCTGGCGGGGCAGCAGCAGCAGCAGGTCAGAATACAGGGGGGGCGGGCGGCGCCACATCCTTCGGGTCTATCTTCACACTCCCGGGCGGCCCTGGCGGTGTGTCAATGCCTCTATCGACGGGGGCAGCTGCAGCAGGGGCTAGTCTATCAAGCCGGCCAATTACCTCCACAATTACGCCTATTAACTCATCTGGAGGCATCGCTAAAGCCAGCACTGTAATCCAGGTAGTTCCTGGTACAAACCTTGGGCAGATGCCGTTGCCTTCACCTATTGAGGGCGGATATTACGGTTCTGGAGGAATTGGCGTTCCATCTACAACATCAGCAGTTCAGGGAAACCCTGGCATTTCAGGCATAATGATAATTGAGGAGTATGCATAATGACCGCGAATCTTGCCATGATCGCAGATGATGACATTGAGGTTATGAATACAATCGTTGCAGAAAATGAAGAGTTTAAGATGTTGGGGTACTATTTTGTTCCAATCTCAGATAAGCCGTGCCAGATAGGGATGTTCTACAACAAAAAAGACGGTCGCTTTTATTTTGACAAGGGGTTTAAACTAACTTCAAACCCCGTAGAAGATCCGTCTCAAATTCCAGCAGAGCAAGGCGATTCAGAGTAGCTCATCCGGCTTTTCTCGTAGAAAGACAAAGGTTGGAGAAATGGAGTGGTAATCACTCTCTACATTTAAAAAATCTTCAGGTGCTATTAAATGTAGTTTATAACCATCTTTCGATATGGCAGCTCTGTAAACGTATTGATGTGTGTGCTTGATAATTGCATAAAACTCTTCAAGCTTATCACCCCAAAGCTCAGAAAATATCACTCTGGGCGGATGAGATTTTAGGGTTTTACCAGCACCCATCAATGCGTCTTTTTCGGCACCTTCAATATCCATTTTCCAGATGTCATAACTTTCATTAATGCCATCAATGGTTATTTTAGGGACGCAAATTTTCTTTGGTTCTTCATTGAAGATGTGCCTGAACATATTTACACTTTCGATATCGTATGTAGAGCCCTGATTGTGGGCCTCTGAGACATAAATATCTATCAACCCTTCTTTATCAGATAAAGCAGCCTTCAAAGGTTTTATCTGATCGCAGCCAATATTTTTAATTCTCCTGTAAATTTCAGGTATAGGCTCGATTGCTGTAACTGATGATGCGCCGCTTTCAAGAAATAGCAGAGCTGTTAAACCGATGTTTGCACCTGCGTCTAACACCCGATCACCTTCTCGAACAAACTTACTTATAAGCATTCGGTCAATATCATACTGAGGATACTGGACATCAAGAACGGCGCAGGCGGCATAGCGTCTTTCATGGGGATTTAATAGGTCTAACTTAACTGGGAAGTTATTTATGCTTATATATGCACTCCCTGTGTTCTTAATGTTCCCTTCAATTTCAGTGTAATACATAAACAACCCTCTGATTAATCACGCCAGATCGCCAACCAGCGATAGCTCCATAAAGATTACCTTATCTTAACTCACAAGCCCAATCGTAGTTTGATTTGAAACTAATTCCCTTGAGTTATGAGCAGAATAAAAAAGCCCGGCGACCGGACAATGACTCAGCCGTGCCTCTCTGAGCAGGCTTCGGGGTGTGTGATTTGAGATTAGTCACGCATGTCCGCAGCCGCCAGCCTAAAAATCCAGCACTCTCATCAGCTTTACAAATTTGCTTCCCGTTTCGGCTTGATCAAATCCGCTGATCGATATTACTGTTTATCCATACAGCATCTATCGTAGGAGGATTTATGGGCGGGAGAGACAGTAACTATCAGGTGATTTACCGAGGGGAGAGCCTTGAAAACTTTCGAGAAGGAGAGTGGGTGTTCTTCCAGCGAGCCAAGGAGTGCGGCGGAGGTTACTGGTTTGGCCGGACGTATACTTTCTACTTCTGGATGGAGTTCGGGCAGCCGACGTCACTGGCGCAGGGGATCGACTATCTGCTTGCACTTGAGAGCATCAGACCGCAGCTGGAAGTGTTCGACGATGACCAGTTTGGCCTGCTGTTTTAACAGATACGAAAAACCCGCCACAAGGGCGGGTTAAAACTCAACTCTTTGGCAGGCCTAAAAACAGCAATCAATTACATCAACTCACCACACTACTTATGCCATTCAAGCATAGCCGCTAATTTGAGATAAGGAAAAAAGTCCCATCATCAGAGGCGATGATGGGCAGTAGCGTGGTGATGCACGAACGCTTAATGCGCTCTGTTATAAGAGTTCTGTTCAAATCTCATGTGAAGATAGAGAGAAAAGACCCGCGTTCCTGCGAGCCTGACCCCACACACCGAACGGTAGGAGCGCCCGGTTTGTCCTAAGATAAAATTAAGCCTAATAGGCTTTTTAAGGGGTTCAAGCGTAAGCGGTAAAAAAAAGCCCGCAATAAGCGGGCGAGCATGAATATAATTAAAACTTAAATATGATGAGCGTTGGTTGGTCATGTTCAGAACTTTAAGTTATCGGCAGGGATTACTCACACTTTATAGACAGAAAAAAATCTGATCGGAGTACATTTTTTTGAGTTCGACTATGACCAGTTTGGCCTGCCGTTTTGAATGAGGTGGTTATTCCGCCTTTCCATCAATCCAGTCCGCCCACCATTGCATCATTTCCCTTCGCTTATCGAGATACTGCGCGTGGTTGTAAATGCCGCGGATGTTGTTGCGGTCAGTATGCGCCAGCTGCTTCTCTATAGCATCGTGAGGCCACTGGTGCTCATTCATAACCGTACTGAACTGGTGCCGGAATCCGTGCCCACTCGCCAGCCCTTCATAGCCAATTTGCCTGATAACCTGTAACACGGTGTTTTCACTAATCGACTTACGCTTGTCATTGCGGCCGGCAAACACGAAATCAGAAACTGAGGTTATCGGCTGCAGCATTTTCAGCAGGTCATGAACCTGTTGTGACATCGGGACGATATGCGCTTTGCGACTTTTCATCACTTCGGCATCGATGGTGATGAGCATGTTCTCGTAATCGACGTTCACCCATTGCATGGAGCGAAGTTCCTTTGTACGCATAGCCGTGTACTGCAGAATCTGCGTAGCCGTCTTGGCTATGATGCTTCCCGGATATGTTGCCAGCGCCTTATTAAAGGCGGGGATCTGGTCTTGCGGCAGGAAAGGGTAGTTCTTTTTCCGATAACCGCGAAGTGCATCAGCCAGGTCGGGCGCCGGGTTATATTTGGCGCGACCGGTTACTACGGCATAACGGAAAACCTCTCCACACCTTCCTCTGGCTTTATTGGCCCTCTCCATAGCTCCGCGCTCTTCAAAACGCCTTAACACGCCAAGCAGCACCATTGGTTCCACTTCTTCCATAGTCAGATGGCCGATGTACGGAAGAATATCCTTTTCAAACATGCTGAGCAGTTCCACGGCATATCCTTCAGACCAAACCTCACGCTTATGCTTGTACCACTCATCGAAGATGGTGCCGAAGGTTGTCGCCTTCTGAACTTCACGCTGCTTAGCCTGCTGCTTCTCTCCGGCCGGATCTAACGCCTGCACCAGTTTCATTCTGGCTTCTGACTGGCGCGCCCGTGCCTCTGTTAATCCGATCTCCGGATAAGGCCCAATCACCAGCGTCTTTTCTTTGCCTTCAAATCGGTATCGCATGCGCCACACCTTTTTACCGGTAGGCGGTATAAACAGGAACAGGCCACCTGAGTCGGCAAGGCGATATGATTTTTCTTTTGGCTTGGCCGCGTCTATCTGCTTAACCGTTAGCATGTGGGCATAATTCCGTGGGCATTTTGCATTGTGCCCGCAATATGCCCGCAAAAGTTTGGTGCAGTCAATTCACTTTGGGTTACTTCGGGTAACATCAATTGAGCGGGAAGGCCTAACCAGTGCGGGTTTGAGTAATGCGAGGGAATGGCGGGTAATGAATGAATGGTGTCCCCTGCAGGAATCGAACCTGCAACTAGCCCTTAGGAGGGGCTCGTTATATCCATTTAACTAAGGAGACAACCTGACACATCAGTGTCGCGGCGCATGTTACCGTAATTGCCGCATTTTTTACAAGTGATGGCAGGGTTTTGTTGCGATCAATACCGCCTCCGGCCGCAGCTGTCCGCAGCGCATTATTCCGGCTATCGCCAACGCACACAGAATTGCGCTGGATCAATAACCCTCCCGGCAGTCAGGCATAACGTAAAGGAAAGTAAAGACGCTTTCCCTGACCCCCTTGCTGACGAGGTAACATCATGTCTCTCAAACTCTCTGTGACGCTAATCATGCTGGTGTGGCTGAGCTATGTCGCCTTTGCCGGCTCCTATTTTGTCAGCACCTTCGCGCTGTTTAACTAAGGCGAGGCGGCAATCACTCTGGCTTTGCTCCAGTTGTAATTACTCATCACCAGCTTCAGCGGCGCATCGACCGCGCCGTAAAATCGATGCTGATGCTGCATGAAAAACGCACGGAGGTGCGGCGGCAGCTGCTCCGCTTCATAGCGCAGCAGGGTGCTGTGCCAAAAGGGCGGCGGCAGCGGCGTATGCGGATAGCGCTGGTGCAACGCGTTCTGCCATGGGCTTGCCAGCAATTGTTGCGTGAAGGCGGCGCGCATGGCCAGGCTGTACGCATCGGGTATCCCCGCCAGCAACAGCTGCCCTGGCAACGCCACCAGCCGCAGTTTTTCCAGCCGCACGCGCAGCGGTGTAATCGTCTGAAATGCCTGTGTCAGTTGGCTGAAATCATCCTGCGCATCCGCCGTGTCATAGTGCGGCGGCGTAATGGCGAGAAAGGTAAAATGCACTGCGCCAGGCGGCATGACATCGGCCAGCGGATCCTCAGCGGCGAGCTGGTGCAGCGTGGCTAACAGTGACTGAATCTCCGCGTTTATGACCGGCGTGATACCCGCGGTAAGCGCAAATTTATCCTGTGCATAGCGCGGCGCACTCAGAAGGTTGCCGATATCGGGCTGCTGCTGCCAGCCGGTAAGCGTACGCTTGGTAGCCTGTTGATAAAGGTGTTCAAGTTGCTGGTCGGAAGGGGACATCACTCATCCTTAGGGGCAACGCGCCGCTGGCACCAGAGTGGCCAGCGGCGCGCGTTTTACTGTTTCGAGGCGGTTTTTTTACGCGACGACGTTTTCTGCTTCTTGTCGTTGCTCATGTCGTTACGAATCTGCGCATGACTGATCAGCGCAAAAATCAGCGTGCCGCCGGTGATATTGCCAAGCAGCGTCGGCACGGCAAACGGCCATAAAAATTCATGCCAGCTCGCAGCACCGGTAAACACCAGATAGAATACTTCCACCGAACCCACCACGATATGCGCCAAATCGCCAAGCGCCACCAGCCAGGTCATCAGAATGATCACCACGATTTTTGCCGATTCTGCGTAAGGGAACATCCACACCATGGTGGCGATGATCCAGCCGGAGATCACCGCATTGGCAAACATCTCGCCAGGCGAATTCTCCATGACTTTCTCGCTGATATGGGTAAATGCCTGGCGCGTGGCATCGTCAAAGATTGGCATCTGGCTAAAAGCCAGCGCCGCAGTGGCGGTACCGATCATATTGCCGAGCAGCACCAATCCCCACAGGCGCAGCAGCAGCGCAAAGTTGCCTGCGGTGGGCTTATGCATGATCGGCAGCACGGCGGTGACGGTGTTCTCCGTAAACAGCTGCTGACGTGCCATGATGACAATCACAAAGCCAAAGGTGTAGCCGAGGTTCTCCAGCAAAAAGCCGCCGGGCACGCCTTCCAGATGGACCTGAAAAATCCCTTTCGCCATCAGCGAGGCGCCCATCGACAGACCAGCGGCAATCGCGGACCAGAGCAGCGCCATGCCGTCGCGCTCAAGCTCTTTCTGGCCATCTTCACGAATCTGTTCATGGATCGCCGCGGCACCGGAAGGCAGATCTTCCTCGTCGACCTCAATCTCTTCGCCCTTGTCTTTTTCTTCGCTATCGACTTCGTTACTTTCGCCGTCGTGCTCTTTTATTGTTTCTTCTGACTTCATGTTTTTCCCCAGTGATATTTGCGCACGGCAATAAGCGTAGCGGGTTTTTGTGTTCTGAAATTGTTACGGTAAATACAACCAAGAGTAACAAGGTATTAACTCTGCTTATTTTAGCCCGCTTTTGCTGTTTCAGCAGGGCAATCCGCGGCCAGAGCGGCCTTTACGGCCACCGCGCGCGCTTCGGCAGTATGCTGGCATGTGTTATCATGCCGCCCTCATTTTTATAGCGCGATTTTTCCCTCATGCTGGAAATCATTAATCTCACCTGTGTTCGCGATGAGCGTACGCTATTTAGCGCGTTGAATTTTCGCGCGGACGCGGGCGATATTGTGCAGATTGACGGGCCGAATGGCGCCGGAAAAACCTCGCTGCTGCGGCTGTTGGCCGGGCTTAGCCAGCCGGAAAGCGGTGCCATTCACTGGCACGGCACGGCGATAGCGCGTCAGCGTGAGCGCTGGCATCGCGATCTGCTCTACTTAGGTCATCATGCCGGAATCAAAGCGGTGCTGACGCCACGCGAAAATTTGGCCTTTTTACATGCGAGCAGCACGGAAGCGCAGCGTGATGCAGCGCTGGAGAGCGTCGATCTGCTCGGCTATGAAACGGTGCCGGTGGCGCAACTTTCTGCCGGACAACAACGGCGTGTGGCGCTGGCGCGTCTCTGGCTTAGCCAGGCGCCGCTGTGGATCCTCGATGAACCGCTGACCGCTATCGATAAATCGGGCGTAAATAAATTAATGATGCATTTCATGCAACATGCCGATAACGGGGGCATGGTCATCTTAACTACCCATCAGGATCTGCCGGAAGGCAATGGACGCGTGCGCAAAATCCAGCTGTGCGGCGTGGAGCCTGACGCATGCTGATTCGCGTTATCCGGCGTGAACTGCAGCTCGCCTTTCGCAGCGGCGCAGAGATCGTCAATCCGCTGTGGTTTTTCCTGATCGTGATTACGCTGTTTCCGCTGGGCGTCGGCCCGGAGCCGCAGCTGCTGGCGCGTATCGCGCCGGGCATCGTCTGGGTGGCTGCCTTACTGGCCTCGCTGCTGGCGCTGGAGCGGCTGTTTCGCGATGATTTTCTCGATGGTTCGCTGGAGCAACTGCTGCTGCTGCCCACGCCGCTGCCGGTCACGGTGATCGGCAAAGTGGTGGCGCACTGGTTGCTGACCGGCGTACCGCTGATCCTGCTGTCGCCGCTGGTGGCACTGCTGCTGTCACTGGATATGGCCAGCTGGCGCGCCGTGGCGCTGACCCTGTTGCTCGGCACGCCGACGCTCAGCTTTTTAGGGGCGATCGGCGTCGGGCTGACCGTGGGCCTGCGCCGTGGCGGTGTGCTGCTGAGCCTGTTGGTATTGCCGCTGGCGATACCGGTATTAATATTTGCCAGTGCGGCCATCGATGCCGCCGGCATGGGTTTACCGATCGGCGGCTATTTGGCCATTCTCGGCGCGATGTTGGTGCTCAGCGCCATGCTGTCGCCGTTTGCGACCGCCGCCGCGTTGCGTATCAGCCTGCACTGATTCGATTTCTTATCTTCACTGTGAGCAATAAAAATGTGGAAGTGGTTACATCAGCTGGCAAAGCCTGAGCGGCTCTACCAGTTATGCGGTCGTCTTGTGCCCTGGTTTGCGCTGCTGGCACTGGCGACGCTGTTAACCGGCTGGATTTGGGGCTTTGGTTTTGCCCCGGCGGACTACCAGCAGGGCAACAGCTATCGCATTATCTATATTCATGTTCCGGCCGCCATGTGGTCTATGGGCATTTACGCGGCGATGGCGGTGGCGGCGTTTACCGGCCTGATCTGGCAGATAAAAATGGCCGATCTGGCGGCGGCGGCAATGGCGCCGGTGGGGGCAACCTTCACCTTTATCGCGCTGGTCACCGGCTCTGCGTGGGGTAAACCGATGTGGGGCACCTGGTGGATTTGGGATGCGCGGTTAACCTCTGAACTGGTGCTGCTGTTCCTTTATATGGGCGTGATTGCGCTGTGGCATGCGTTTGACGATCGCCGTCTGGCGGGCCGCGCGGCCAGCATCCTGATTCTGGTGGGCGTGGTCAATCTGCCGATCATCCACTATTCGGTGCAGTGGTGGAATACGCTGCATCAGGGATCGTCCGGCATGCTGCAACAGGCGATCGCGCCCAGCATGCGTACACCGTTGCGCTGGTCGATCCTTGGCTGCCTGCTGCTGTTTATTACCCTGACGCTGATGCGGCTGCGTAACCTGATCCTGTTTACCGAACGGCATCGCCCGTGGGCAATCGCCGTGGCGACGAAAACCGGAGGCCAGCCATGACGCCAGCATTCTCATCCTGGCAGGCGTTTTTTGCCATGGGCGGCTACGCCTTCTTCGTCTGGCTTTCAGTCATCGTCACCCTGATTGCGCTTTCCGGGCTGGTGCTGCACACCGTGCTGCAACGACGTCGCTTGCTCACCGCCATTCAACAGCAGCAGGCCCGCGATCGGCGCATCCGTGCGGCGAAACAGAAAAACCACGCCACGTCGGCAGGAGATCAACCGTGAACAGCCGCCGTAAAAACCGCATGCTGGTCGTTATCGCTATTGTCGTGGGCCTGGGATTAATCACCACGCTGGTGATGTATGCGCTGCGCGCCAATATCGATCTGTTTTATACCCCGAGTGAAATTCTGCAGGGCAAAGGCGAGGCGCACGAAAAACCCGAGCCTGGTCAGCGCCTGCGCGTCGGCGGCATGGTGATGCCGGGCAGCGTGAAGCGCGATCCGCAAAGCCTGCAGGTCTCGTTCAAACTTTATGATGCCAGTGGCGTGGTCAGCGTGACCTTTGAGGGGATTCTTCCCGATCTGTTTCGGGAAGGGCAGGGCGTGGTTGCGCAGGGCGTGCTGGAGAACGGCAGCCTGATCAATGCAAAAGAGGTGCTGGCTAAGCACGATGAAAAATATACTCCGCCGGAAATTGAAGACGCCATGAAAAAGAACCATACCAGCCCGGCTGCACTGGCGGGAGCCCAACCATGATCCCGGAAATTGGTAGCTTTCTGCTCTGTCTGGCGCTGGGGCTGTCGCTGCTGTTAAGCGTTTATCCTTTATGGGGCGCCGCTCGCCAGGATGGACGATTAATGGCGCTGGCACGCCCACTCGCCTGGGGCGTATTTTTTTGCATCGCCGCGGCGTTTATCATTCTGATTCACGCTTTTATCGCCAATGATTTTACCGTCGCCTATGTGGTGGCCAACTCCAACACCCAACTGCCGGTTTACTACCGCATTGCTGCCACCTGGGGCGCGCATGAAGGATCGCTGCTGCTGTGGGTGCTGATGCTCAGCGGCTGGACGCTGGCGGTGGCGCTGTTTAGCCGCAGCATGCCGCAGGATGCGGTGGCGCGCGTGCTGGCGGTAATGGGGATGATTAACTTCGGCTTTCTGCTGTTCATCACCTTTACCTCCAATCCCTTTACGCGTACCTTGCCCGACTTTCCGATTGATGGCCGCGATCTCAATCCCATGCTGCAGGATATTGGGCTGATTTTTCATCCGCCGCTGCTTTACATGGGTTACGTCGGCTTTTCGGTGGCCTTTGCCTTTGCTATCGCTTCGCTGATGGCTGGACGACTTGATACCGCATGGGCGCGCTGGTCGCGTCCGTGGACCACCGCGGCGTGGGTGTTTCTGACCATTGGCATCGTGCTTGGCTCGGCATGGGCCTATTACGAACTTGGCTGGGGCGGCTGGTGGTTCTGGGATCCGGTAGAAAACGCCTCGTTTATGCCGTGGCTGGCGGGCACCGCGCTGATTCACTCGCTGGCGGTGACCGAAAAGCGCGGCGCGTTCAAAGCCTGGACGGTGCTGCTGGCTATCACCGCCTTCTCGCTGAGCCTGCTCGGCACCTTCCTGGTACGTTCCGGGGTGCTGGTCTCGGTGCACTCGTTTGCCTCCGATCCGGCGCGCGGCATGTTTATTCTCGCCTTTCTGGTGATTGTCATTGGCAGTTCGCTGCTGCTTTACGCCATCAAGGGCAGTAAGGTGCGCAGCCGGATACAGAATGAAGCCTGGTCACGCGAATCCTTTCTGCTGGGCAACAACGTGCTGCTGATCGCCGCGATGCTGGTGGTGTTGCTCGGCACGCTGTTGCCGCTGGTGCACAAACAGCTCGGCCTCGGCAGCATCTCGATTGGCGAACCCTTCTTTAATACGATGTTTACCTGGCTGATGGCACCGCTGGCGCTGGCGCTGGGCATCGGCCCGCTGGTGCGCTGGCGTCGTGATGAGCCGCAAAAGCTGTGGCGGCGGCTGGCGGTAGCGCTGCTGGTTACGCTGGCGTTGTCCATTGTGCTGCCGTGGCTGCTACAGGATCGCATTGAGGCGATGACGGTAGTTGGCCTGCTGATGGCGGTGTGGGTAATTCTGCTGACGTTGATGGAACTGCATGAACGCGCCACCCATCGCCATCGCTTTTTTGCCGGACTGCGCCACCTTTCGCGCAGCCACTGGGGCATGGTGCTGGGCCATCTTGGCGTGGCGGTAACGGTGATCGGCATCGCCTTCAGCCAGAGCTACAGCGTCGAACGCGATGTGCGCATGAAGGCGGGTGACACGGTGGATATTCACAACTATCACTTTACCTTTCGCGACGTGCACAGTCTGCAAGGCCCTAACTACAGCGGCGGCGTGGGCATCATCGACGTCACGCGCAACGGCAAGCCGGAAGCAACGCTGCATGCGGAAAAACGCTATTACAACGTGGCGCGCGCGATGATGACTGAGGCGGCAATTGACGGCGGCTTTACTCGCGATCTCTACGCGGCGTTGGGCGAAGAGCTGGATAACAACACCTGGGCGGTGCGAATTTATTACAAGCCTTTTGTCCGCTGGATCTGGTTTGGTGGCCTGTTTATGGCAGCGGGCGGCGTGCTCTGCCTGCTTGATCCGCGCTACCGTTCCCGTAAGAAAGCGCAGCAGGAGCCAGCATGAATAAAAAAATCCTTTATATCCCGCTGGTGCTGTTTTTGCTGCTGGCGGCGGCGCTGCTTTGGCAGCTGACGCGCAATGCCAGCGGCGACGATCCTACGCGGCTGGAGTCGGCACTGATTGGCAAGCCGGTGCCCGTGTTTCGGCTGGAGTCGCTGGATCAGCCTGGCAAAATTTACGATCAGCAGATCCTCACCGACGGCAAGCCGATCCTGCTTAACGTCTGGGCTACCTGGTGTCCGACCTGCCGCGCCGAGCATCAATACCTTAACGGACTGGCCGAACAGGGCATTCGCGTGGTCGGGCTGAACTACAAAGACCATCGCAGCAAGGCGATTAACTGGCTGAATACGCTGGGCAATCCCTATGCGCTCAGCCTGTACGACGGCAACGGCATGCTTGGCCTCGATCTCGGCGTATATGGCGCGCCGGAAACCTTTCTGATTGATGGCAAAGGCATTATTCGCTATCGCCACGCTGGCGATCTCAACGAGCGCGTCTGGAATCAGGAAGTGAAGCCGCTGTGGGAGAAATACAGTCGGGAGAGCGGAGTATGAGGCGCATCGTTATATTGCTGGCAGGTCTGCTGCTCAGCGGCAGCCTGTTCGCGGCTATCGATACCTTGCACTTTGATTCGGTGGCGCAGGAGCAGCAGTATCGTGAACTCACCGCGTCGCTGCGCTGTCCGAAATGCCAGAACAACAGCATCGCCGATTCCAACGCCATGATTGCGGCAGATATGCGGCTGAAGGTGTATGAGCTGATGAAGCAAGGGCAGAGCAAGGCGCAGATCACCGATTACATGGTGGCGCGCTACGGCAACTTTGTGACCTATGAGCCGCCGCTGACCGCCGCGACGCTGATTCTATGGCTCGGCCCGCTGCTGTTTGTGCTGGTGGGCGGGGCGGCGATTATTTTACGCAGTCGTAAGCGGCAGGTGCCGACGCTGAATAGCGATGAGCAACAGCGGCTGAATGCCCTGCTCGATCACAACAGGAAGCAACCATGAGCCTCTACTGGCTAACGCTTTTATTATTACTGCTGGCCGCCTGCGCGCTGTTTGTGCTGCCAGCCTGGCGGAATCACGGCGTCGATCGCCATCAGCGCGATGCCCTGAACAAGGCGTTTTATCATCAGCGTTTGCAGGAGCTGGAGGAAGATGAAGCGCAGGGCACGGTAGCGGAGCGACCAGGAATGGTGCGCGAACTGCAACAGACGCTGCTGGCGGATATTCCTGATGCTGAGACCGGCAATGCGCGCGCCGCGGTTTCCCGCTGGGTATTGCTGCCAGGCGTGCTGCTGTTGATCGGCGTCACGCTGGGCGTCTATCTGAAAACCGGCGGTCTGACGCAGTTGACGGCCTGGACACAGGTGCAGGCCTCGCTGCCGCAGCTGCGCGCGCGGATGATGGACCCGCAGGCCAAACCACTGTCGATGGAAGAGCTGGCGCGGCTTGGACTGGGCATTCGCAGCAGCCTGCAGCAGGATCCGCAAAACCTCAACGACTGGATGATTCTGGGGCGCATCGGCATGGTGCTAAACGATGTCACCACCGCCACGCAGGCCTTTCAGCACGCATTGCAACTGGCGCCGACCAACGAAGAGGTGCGTTTAAGCTATGCTGAAGTGCTGACGCGCTCCGGCGATGCAGAGGATAACCGTGAAGGCGGTGCTCTGTTGCAGGAAATGCAGCAGCAGGATGGCAGCAATTTGCGCATTCTGGCGCTGCTGGCCTTTAACGCCTGGGAACAGCAACATTATGCGCAGGCGATTGACGCCTGGCAGACCATGCTGACGCTGCTGCCCGCAGGCGATGCACGGGTGGAAAAAATCACCCACAGTATCGCTCAGGCAAAAGCCGCGGCCGGGGAACAGGCGGGCAGCTTACCGCTGACCATCAGCCTCTCCGCCGCGGCAGAAAAAATGTTACCGCCGGGCGGAGTCATGTATATTTCTGTTTCCGACGGGCTTTCGCCGGTGCCGGTCGCGGTGAAGCGTGTGCCACCAGGCCACTTTCCACTATCGCTGACGCTGGATGACAGCAACGCGATGATGCCGGATCGTTTGTTGTCAGCGCAGCATCAGGTCAAAGTGCGGGTGCGTATTTCTCGTGACGGCAGCGCGAATCCGCAGTCCGGTGACTGGTTCGGCGAAAGCGCGGTCACGCCATATGATGGTCATCAGTCGGTGTCTGTTGAGGTTAATCAGCAGCAGCGCTGAACGGGGCCCAGTAAATCAGCACAGGGAGAACACCATGAACTATCGCCTTAGCGGCGTCGCGCTTGCCAGCGTGTTGATGATCGGCTGCGCCAGCTCGCAACCTGGGGATGAACCGCAGGGCCGTAGCGATCCACTGGAAGGTTTTAACCGCACCATGTTTAACTTCAACTACAACGTAGTTGATCCTTACGTGCTGCGGCCGGTGGCGGTGGCGTGGCGCGATTATTTGCCAGCACCGGCGCGCACCGGGCTGAGCAACGTGCTGGGCAATCTGGAGGAGCCAGCCAGCATGGTTAACGCCTTTTTGATTGGTGAACCGCGTCAGGCGATGATTCACTTTACGCGCTTCTTCCTTAACTCCACCTTGGGTCTCGGCGGCTTCATCGACGTGGCGGGCAAGGCCAATCCTGAGCTGGCGCGTGGCGGTCCTCGTCGCTTTGGCAGCACGCTCGGCCATTATGGTGTCGGTTACGGTCCTTATGTCGAACTGCCAGCCTACGGTAGCTTTACCATCCGTGAAGACGGCGGCGATTACGTCGATACGCTCTATCCGGTGCTGGGCTGGCTGACGTGGCCAATATCGCTGGGCAAATGGGCGCTCGAAGGGGTGGAAACACGCGCGCAGCTGCTTGATTCTGACGGCATTCTGCGCCAGCAGGACGATCCGTACGCCTTTATCCGCAACGCCTATTTCCAGCGGCACGATTTCCTCGCCCGCGGCGGTGAGTTGAAGCCGGAAGAGAACCCTAATGCGGCGGCGATCGAAGGCGATCTCAAGGATATTGACGCCGAGTAAGCACAGCCAGACAGATAAAAAAAAGCCGATCGTCAGATCGGCTTTTTTTATGCCTTCAGGGCAGCATCAGAACGTGTAGTTAAAGTTTGCGCCGTAGAGCCAGGCTTTGCCGGTTGACTCAAATTTGTACGGGCCTTCTTCGATAGTCACATGCTGACCGTGCATATAAGAAATACCGACGTCTACTGACGCATCCTGATTAAACGCATAGGACGTACCGGCGCTCAGCCAGAGGCGATCCTGATCGGGAATGGAAATAGAGCGGTTTTCTGCCGGTGCCGGGCTGTCGTCAAAGGCGATACCGGTGCGGAAGGTCCAGTTATCGTCATAAGAGTAGGTGGTGCCAAGCGCGATGCGGTAAGCGTCGTGGAAGCTCTCATCTTTATAGAACAGCGTCTGGCCGTTTGAACCGGTGGCCTTCAACTCCTGGAACTGGCTCCAGCTGGTGTAAGCCATGCTGTAGTGTACCGCCCACTGCGGCGCCACTTTATGCCAGCCCGACACTTCCCACATTTCCGGCAGGTTCAGGGTCAGCGCGCCAGGAATGGTGGTGCCGCCGGTGGCGTACGGTAAGCCGGTGTTGCGGGCATTTAACGCTGGCGGCAGGCTGCTCTTGTAATCGCCGTCGAAATCGACCTTCACCTCTGAGCGATAGGTAAAGCCGAAGCGGTTATTTTCATCCACTTCGTAGAGCACACCGGCGTTCCAGCCATAGCCCCATTCGTCGCCTTTCAGATGCGCCACCTGCGTGTCGGCAGGAATGCCGAGGCGTGCGCCGCCTTCTCCGGCATAGCGCTCGATTTTCGCTCGGGCATAAACCGCATCAAAGCCGACGCCAAGGCTGAAGTGGTCGTTCATGCGCCAGGCGGTGCTGAGGTTAAAGTTAACCGTGGTGAGATCGGTTTTGCCGCCGTAAGCGCCGGCCGCATAGCCGTTATTGAACTCGGTCGCCAAACCGTAATTGGCGGTGGCCGACGCGCCCACCCACCATTGATCGTTAATTGGCTGCACATAATGCAGGTTAGGCACCCATTCTGAGGGCGCAATGTTTTTGGCATCCAGGCTATTACCCGTTGTATCGCTGGTGCCGCTGATATTGACATCAGGATCGATATAAACCGCACCCATTGAAAACATCGGACGATCCATCAGCGCCATGGTTGCCGGGTTACGGCTGGCTGACGCGGCGGTATCACCCATTGCACCTTCACCTGAATAGGCGCGGCCTAAACCAATCGAAGAGAATTCATTAAGCTGAAAGCCCGCTGCCGAAGCGTGTGTAGAGATGAGCGCCACCGCAATTGCCACTGCTGATTTTGCAAACAGGTTCTTATGGTTCATGACCACAACCTCAGTTAGATTTTTATTAGACTCTGTTACAACGGGTAACAGGTGAAGGCGGATTCTAGGGACTAATCTGAAACTGACAAATCAGACCAGTTGGGCCAGTATAGAGCTGACCGCTGGTGATGTTGCAATAATGTTTTTCAAATATTGCCGATTTGATCGACAAAATAAGATCTGCTTAACAAATTCATTTGGCTCTGATTTCACAGAATGCAACATCGTTATTCTGGATCAACCTTTGCCCACCTGATGCAGTAAACATCGTTCCGCGAAAGGGGTAAAATTCACGCAGTACACTTATCCGCTTTTAGCTTACCGGAGTCGACTATGTCTGATCTGAACAAACCCCGCGCCACCGAAACCGCCGCCTGTTGCTGTGTCGATGTCGGCACGATAATGGATAACAGCGACTGTACCGCCTCCTGGTCGCGGGTATTTGCCAGCCGTGAAGAGGCAGAAGCGATGCTGGCCAGCCTGTCGGCGAAAGCGCATCAGGTGGAATCAGAGCCCTGTTTTATTGCGCCGCGCTTTCTGCCCGACGGCGACGGCGTGCGCCTCGACGTCGATTTTACCTTTTGCTGTCAGGCAGAAACCCTGATTTTTCAGCTCGGCCTGCGCTAAACAAAACGGGCCAGTTGTTGGCCCGCAATTTCGTGTTTTCTCTCGCATTTTCTTTTTCTCACTCTGGCGTCGCGCAACAATCCGGTTAACACTTGGGAGGTCAGACCTCTTTTTGGCATGAAGCCAACATTTGATTACAGGTGGAAACAATGAGTCAGCCGCATTTGCGCCAGGGTGAACGCATCGCTATTACTCACGGGCTTCGTACGCCCTTTGCCCGCCAGTCAACCGCTTTGCAGGCGCTGCCCGCCGTGGAGCTGGGTCGGCTGCTGATTGCCGAAATGATGGCGCGCAGCGAACTGCCGCCGGAAATCATTGAGCAGCTGGTGTTCGGGCAGGTGGTGCAGATGCCGGAGGCGCCGAACATTGCGCGCGAAATCGTGCTCTCCAGCGGGCTTAGCGTGCACACCGATGCTTACAGCGTCAGCCGCGCCTGTGCCACCAGCTTTCAGGCGGTGGCCAACGTGGCGGAAAGCCTGCGTGCGGGCACTATTCGCGCCGGTATTGCTGGCGGTGCCGATTCCACCTCGGTGCTGCCGATTGGCGTCAGCAAAGCACTGGCACGCGCGCTGCTCGATCTGAGCAAGGCGCGGCGGCTGGGGCAGAAGCTCGCGGTATTGAAACGGCTGCGGCCAAAAGATCTGTTACCGGTGCCGCCCGCGGTCGCGGAATATTCCACCGGTCTGCGCATGGGCGATACCGCCGAGCAGATGGCAAAAAGCCACGGCATTAGCCGCGAACAGCAGGATGCGCTGGCGCACCGATCTCACCAGCGGGCGGCGCTCGCCTGGCAGCAGGGCAAGCTGCAGCAGGAGGTGATGACCGCCTTTATCCCGCCGTGGCGCGCGCCGTTTGAGCAGGACAACAACGTGCGTCACGATTCGCAGCCGCAGGATTATGCGCGCCTGCGTCCCGCCTTTGATCGCCGGCACGGCACGGTGACCGCAGCGAACAGCACGCCGCTTACCGATGGAGCAGCGGCGGTGATCATGATGACCGAATCCCGTGCGCGCGAGCTGGGCATCACGCCGCTCGGTTGGCTGCGCAGCTACGCGTTTACCGCCATTGATGTGCATCAGGATATGCTGTTGGGCCCGGTTTACGCCTCGCCGCTGGCGCTGGATCGTGCCGGGATCACCCTCGATCAGCTCACCCTGATTGATATGCATGAAGCTTTCGCCGCGCAAACCCTGACCAACCTCAAGTTGTTTCACGATCATCGCTTCGCCCGCGAGGTGCTCAACCGCCCGCAGGCGCTGGGTGAGATCGACGAAGAGAAATTCAACGTGCTCGGCGGCTCTATCGCCTACGGCCATCCGTTTGCCGCCACCGGGGCGCGCATGATTACCCAAACGCTGCATGAGCTACGACGACGCGGCGGCGGACTCGGGCTGGTCACCGCCTGCGCGGCGAGTGGGTTAGGCGCGGCGATGGTACTGGAGGTGGATGCATGAACCGTTCAGCGTTTCATCTCACTCTACGGCCGGATCATGTCGCGGTGATTACTATTGATGTACCTGATGAAAAGGTGAATACCCTGAAGGCGGAGTTTGCTGCGCAGCTGCGGCAGATCATCAGCGAGGCGCGGGAAAACCCGCGGCTGGCTGGTCTGGTGTTTATCTCGGGTAAAAAGGATTCGTTTATTGCCGGTGCTGATATCAGCATGATCGATCGCTGCCAGAGCGCGCAACAGGCACAGGCGCTGGCAGAGCAGGGACAGCAGGTGATGGCGGAGATTGCCCATCTGCCGTTTCCTACCGTGGCGGCGATTCACGGCGCCTGCCTCGGCGGCGGCCTGGAACTGGCGCTGGCCTGTGATCGTCGTATCTGCACACTGGACGACAAAACCCGGCTCGGCCTGCCGGAAGTGCAGCTAGGTTTGCTGCCAGGCTCCGGCGGCACGCAGCGGCTTCCCGCGCTGATTGGCGTGACGCAGGCGCTGCCCCTGATACTCACCGGTAAAACCCTGCGCGCCCGCCAGGCGTTAAAATGCGGGCTGGTGGATGATGCCGTTGCCGTCTCTATTTTGCTGGAGACCGCGGTGAAAAGCGCACTGCAGGGCAAGAAAAAGCGTCGGCCTCTGCCGTGGCGCGAACGGCTGGCGCAGAGTGCGATCGCGCGTCCGCTGCTGTTCTCTGTGGTGCGCAAGCAGACCCAGCGCAAAACCCACGGCAACTATCCGGCGGCGGAACAGATTCTGGCGGTGGTTCGGCGCGGATTAGGCCAAAGCAATGGCTATGCCGCGGAGGCGCAGGCCTTTGGGGAGCTGGCGATGACGCCGCAGTCTGTCGCACTGCGCAGCCTGTTTTTTGCTACCACCGAAATGAAAAAAGAGCAGGACGCGGAGCCGCGCACCATCGCGCGCGTCGGCGTGCTGGGCGGCGGCCTGATGGGCGGCGGCATCGCCAGCGTGACCGCGATGCATGCCGGGCTGCCGGTACGCATTAAAGATATTAATAATCAGGGCATCAACCATGCCATGCAGTACAGCTGGGATCTGCTGAGCAAGAAAGTGCAGCGTCGGCAGATGAAGCCAGCGGAACGCCAGCAGAAAATGTCGATGATCTCCGGCGGCACCGATTATCAAGGCTTTGCCCATCGCGATATTGTGCTGGAAGCGGTGTTTGAGGATCTGGCACTGAAGCAGCAGATGGTGGCGGAAGTAGAACAGCAGTGCGGCGAGATGACCATTTTTGCCTCCAATACCTCATCGCTGCCGATTGCGGCTATCGCCGCTGGCGCGCAGCGGCCTGAGAACATCATCGGGCTGCACTATTTCAGTCCGGTCGACAAAATGCCGCTGGTGGAGGTCATTCCGCATGCGGCGACATCGCCTGAAACCGTCGCAACCACGGTGGCGTTGGCAAGAAAGCAGGGCAAAACGCCAATCGTCGTGGCGGATAAAGCCGGGTTTTACGTTAACCGCATTCTGGCACCCTACATTAATGAAGCGCTGCATTGCCTGCTGGCAGGCGAGCCGATTGAGCACATCGATAAATCGCTGGTGCAGTTCGGCTTTCCGGTAGGGCCATTGCAGCTGCTGGATGAGGTCGGCATTGATGTCGGCAGTAAAATTGTGCCGGTGTTAACCGAGGCATTTGGTGAGCGCTTTGCCGCACCGCCAGCGTTTGCTGCGGTGCTCAACGATGGCCGCAAAGGTCGCAAGAATAGCCGCGGCTTTTATCGCTACGATGCGCCACGCTGGCGTGGGCGTCAGCCTGATACCAGCCTCTATTCGCTGCTTAAGGTGCAGCCGAAAACCCAGCTGGCCGACGGCGCGGTTGCCCAGCGCTGCGTGGCGATGATGCTGAATGAAGCGGTGCGCTGTCTGGATGAAGGGGTGATTCGTAGCGCACGCGACGGCGATATCGGCGCCATATTCGGTATTGGCTTTCCGCCGTTTACGGGTGGGCCATTCCGTTATATCGACAGTTTTGGCGCTGAGAACCTGCGGCAGCTGCTGCATAGCCTGATGCAGCTGCATGGCGATCGTTTCGCACCCTGTGCGGCGCTGAACCGATTGGCTGAGCAGGGTGAACGCTATTATCCGCTGCCGGATGTGGCGAATAAACATCCCAATTCAGCGGCTTAGTTGAGGCTGTAAAAAAGGGCCCGACTGGCACTGCTCTGAGAAGCGCTTATTTAATAAACAATCAGTTGACTATACTCAGAGCATTGCGGTAAAACACAGCGTTCATTCGCGTGAATGAAGAGTCGGTAGGCGCGGTTTACCGGCGATCATGTCAAACAACATCGGTGCTTTATGCAAGTTTTCATCATGCGTCACGGCGATGCCGCCCTTGAAGCAGCAAGTGATTCGGTAAGACCCCTTACACATTGCGGCTGTGACGAATCACGCCAAATGGCGACCTGGCTTAACGGCCAGAACCTGAATATTGAGCGTGTCCTGGTTAGTCCCTATCTGCGTGCAGAGCAGACGCTGGCAACGGTGCGCGAAGCGCTGAAGCTGCCGGTTTCGGCAGAAGTGCTGCCTGAACTGACGCCGGGCGGCGATCCCGCTCAGGTCGCCAGCTACCTGCATGCGCTGGAAAAAATGGGCGTAAAATCGGCGCTGGTGATTTCGCACTTGCCGCTGGTGGGCTATCTGGTCAGCGAGCTGTGCCCGGCGGAAGCGCCGCCGATGTTCGCCACCTCCGCTATCGCCTGCGTGACTTTTAGCGATGATGACACGGAAAGCAAACTGGAGTGGCAGGTCAGCCCATCTAAATTAGCCAAAGCGATCTAACTTTCTTTCTTCTGCCGGAGCCTGCTCCGGCATTCTTTTTAAGTATTTGCCTGTTTAATCCGCTTTTTCGCTGCGCTTATTGCGCGATAGCAAAGCTTTTCACTGAACTGATGCGCGTTACAGACGCTATTCGACTTTTGTTAGCACGCCAGTATCTCCTGGCCAACACTTTTTTCCTCTTCAAAAAGCGCAGCTAGACAGCTTTTTTTTGGGACAGGGCTTGTTCATCAGTATTTATCAAAATGAGACCTTACGCACGCTAATTACCTGCGTAACAACGTCACATTTAAAGGATGAACCCATGTCAGATTTTCCTTACGACCCCACCACTGGACGAACAAACTACAGCAACTCTCCCTATCAGTTCTGGAAAGGCTCGGCGCCTGAAGAAGCTGGCGGCAAGGTGGAATTTGTCATTAACGATACGGTTTATACGGTGACCATCGAAGCCGATGGTTCATGGGAATTCCAGCTGCCGTTAAGGCTGATGGATGGCCTGCACAATCTCACCCTGCGCTATATTGACGTGGCGATGAACTACGGCGCGCCGATTCAGGCCATCATCAACGTCGACACGACGCCACCGGACCAGCCGAAGATTCAGTCGGTGATTGATGACGTGGGCACCACCATGCCGCTGTCCTCAGGACAAATTACCGATGATACCCGGCCTACGCTGGTGGGATTTGCCGAACCCGGCAGCACTGTGCGCCTGTTCGACAAGACAACCGGTGAGCTTCTCGGGTCGGCGGTTGCCAGCAACAATGGCCGCTGGGTGATTGAGGAAGAGCTGGGCTACGGCCAGCATGAGGTCTATGTCACTGCCACCGATCGCCACAATCAGACCAGTGAACCTTCTGAAAGCTGGGTGATAAACATCAAAGATCCGGATGCACCTCCGTCCTCCGAGCCTTACATCACCAGCGGCATGGACAGCGTGGGCGCGGCGCAGGGCGAGCTGGCATTTGGGGCAGTAACCGACGATAACCGGCCAACGCTCAAGGGCATGGCGGAGCCGGGCGGGCTGGTGTACCTGTTTGTTAAAAATGCCGCCGACCAGTGGCTGATTGTGGGCAGCACGCGGGCAGAGTCCAACGGCAACTGGTCAATAGAAACGACGCAGCTTAACGCCGGACAGTATGATTTTCAGGTCAGCAGCAGCGACGTGCGCAACCCGGCGGCGGACATTTTTCGCCTGACTATTGCGCAAAGCGGCAGCGACACGCTGAAGCCGGTGATTATTGATGCCTGGGATGATTCAGGCGCGGCCACCGGCGCGCTGGCCAATGGCGCCATTACCGACGACCGTACGCCGACGCTGCGCGGCACTGCGGAAGCCAACAGCATCGTTTACATCCATTTTAGCCGCTCAGGAGTCAACTGGGAGCCTACCGCCAGCGTACAGGCAAACGCCAAAGGCGAGTGGACGTTTACGCCAAATCTTTACCAGGACCATATGTGGGACTTTTACGTCAGCACCACCGGTAATCTCGCCGATCGTGATGTTGCCGGTGCTTTTAAACTGGATGTAAAAAGCGGCAATGCGCTGAAGCCGGTCATTGTGGATGCATACGATGATTCCGGGACGGCCACCGGCGAGCTGGCTAATGGCGCAACCACCGATGATCTCACACCAATGCTGCGCGGTACGGCGGAGGCGAACAGCATTGTATATATCCATGCGCGCCACGTTAACGGCACTTGGGTGGTGCTTGGCAGTAGCAAAGCGGGTATTGACGGTCAATGGGAGCATCAATCCCGTGAATTGAAAGGCGGCAGCGGCCTTTACGAATTCCAGGCAGGTAGCAGCGCTACCCGTAATCCGAATGATGAGGTGTTTACCTTAAATATTCAAAGCGGCAACGCCCTGAAGCCGATCATTGTGGATGCATACGATGATTCCGGGACGGTTACCGGCGCGCTGGCCAACGGTGCTATCACTAATGACAGCACGCCGACGCTGCGCGGCACGGCGGAGGCGAACAGTATTGTTTATATTCGCTTTAGTCGCTCCGGTATTGATTGGGAGCCAATGGCCAGCGTGAAAGCCAATGCCAAAGGCGAGTGGTCGTTTACCCCTGAGCTGTATCAGGATCACACATGGGATTTCTACGTCAGCAGCAGCACGACCTTTGATTATACCAATCGCTTCCATATCAAACTTGATACAACGGCGGGTTCTCCGGTTATAGAAGGGGCGTGGGACAATACTGGCACAGGCAAATTAGTTGCCCACAACGGTTATATTAAAGACACCACACCGGAGATGCGCGGCACGGCCGAGCCGGGCAGCCGAATTATCGTAGAGTTCGCCCTGAATAGCGATCCCTGGTCAAAGGCGCAGCGCCTTGAGATCATCGTTCCGAATAACGGTAGCTGGTCAGCGCCACTGCCCCAGTTGGCGAATAACAAATGGGACGTGCGCGCCAAGGCTGTCGATGCCGCAGGTAATGAAAGCGGATGGTCGAGTAAATTGACCTTTACCGTTGATTCGGTTGCCCCTCAGAGCCCGGTAATCACCAGCATGTGGGATAATGCAGGATCGTTACGTGAGCTGGGATATGGTGATTTCACCAACGATCGCACGCCAGAAATTCGCGGTACGGCGGAGCCAAACAGCACAATTATCGTTGTATTGGCTAAAGGCAATGAAGGATGGGGCAACGGTAACCGCTATGTTCAAACCAGCACCGATAAAAACGGCAACTGGAAAGTCACTATTCCGGCACCGGACCTGACGGATGGCCGCTGGTACTTCAGGGCAAGAGCGGTTGATGCGGCGGGGAACACCAGTGAACTCAGTACGCAAACCGCAGTAGAAGTGCGCGGTAATCTGATCGACAGCCGCACGGTATGGGACTTCAACGACGGCACGCTGCAGGGCTGGACGGCGGCAGGCAAGTATGCTGAATCCGGGCAGGTTCTGGTGAAAAACTGGTCCGCGCCAGGCAACAGCAATGAAGCAGGCAGTTATACCAATGGTACCAGTGACGGATTTTCCGGCAATGTGGTGTACCGCGATATCACGGTGCTAAAAGGCCAGGTATATACTTTTAGCTTTGATGTTTTACGCCTTAACGGCCACAGTTATGCGCCTAAACTGGGCATGACCGTGGATGGTCAAACCGTTATTGCTCAGGCTGATGTGGGACAAAGCTGGCAAAACCGCAGCGGCACTTACATTGCAAACGAAACCAAAACCGTGCGGGTGGCGGTGACTAACGGCCAGAACTCTCGTTTGGGCAATGATTTTGCCTTCGACAATATTGTCATTGCGCCGAGGGTGCCTGCGCAGCCGGAGTGGAAAACGTCGCTGGAAACCAATTTCGATGGCGCTACGCTGGGCGGCTGGACGTTAAAGGGCAATTATGGCAACAGCGGTGAGTCAGTTTTCCGTTCCGGAAAATCGGGCTATTTCCTGCAGTTTTTTACCGCTGCCGGGACAAACTGGAGCGGCGAGGTAATGACCCGCAAGATGAGCGTGCAGGCTGGAAAAATATATAAGTTCAGCTTTGATGCCAAAGAAGCGCATCAGACACTTGCGGTTGGCAAACTCAGTTTTGAAGTTGATGGCGTAACGGTAATTACCCCGCAAACGCTGTCCAGAACGGAGTGGAATACTTATGAAGGTTATTTTTATGCGACCTCCACTAAAGTGGTTGATATAAAGATAAAAAACAGCACTTCTGCCGTCGAAGGTAATAATATCAGCCTGGATAATATCCGCTCAGAAGAGCTGCTCAACCCGCAAAGTGTTACGGGTGGCAATGCTCGTATGCTGAATACTCAGGAAGATGCCCTGCTGTTTACGCCTGATGAACAATCCGCCGCGTTGCTGATGGCTGACGCACTTACGGGCACCGTGCAGAAAGGCGTTGATCTCACCGACCACGGCAGCACCATGCTGACCGTCACGGCAGAAGATGTGCTGTCGTTTGGCGAAAAAGATCTGTTTATCGCCGACGGCAAAAATCAACTGATGATCAAAGGCGACGCCAGCGACGTGGTGAGCCTTGACGATGTGCTGGGCGACAGCGGCGACTGGCAGCAGCAGAATGGCACGCTGACGGTCGGCGGCGTGGAATATACTGTCTGGCAGCACAGCGGCGAAGATGCGGAACTGCTGATTCAGAGCGGGGTGCAGACCCAGCTAAGCTAATCTGTTGTTTTATTAATCAGGCCAGTCCTTTGGGGCTGGCTTTTTTATGGGTAAAAATCATCTCTGCTATATTTTTCTTATTTGTCGCTTTATTTATATTATTGGTTTTTTATGATGATTTATTTTTTTATATTTTAATTAAGAGGTAAAAATTATTTTTTAATTTAATTTGTTCTTTTTTTTGTTTCAAATTAAAAAATCCTGCCCGGTTTAATTTCCTGCCTGAATTGTCGCTATGTAATACCACAAGAATCTTCTGGATCACTACCGGCAAAGGAACCGCCATGAAACGCCACCTCGCACTTCTGTTACTGCTGCTTACCACGGCGCTACCTGGCGCTGCCAATATGTTGGTGTACCCGATGTCATTAAAGATTGATGGCCAGGAGCAGCGCGGTCAAACCATCAATGTGATGTCGAAATCAGATCGTACGCAGTATGTCCGCGTCGTGATTAAGGAAGTGCTCAATCCGGCGACGCCGCAGGAAAAGGAGCAGGAAATTGAGAGCTGGCAGGGCAAAGGCATTGTGATTTCGCCGACGCGCTTTGCGCTTGCTGCAGGTGCGACAAAAACAGTACGTATCATCGCGTTACATAAACCGCAGCGGGAAACCTTTTACCGCGCTTACTTCGAGCCGGTGACGGCCGAAGAGCAGGGCAACCCTGCCGAACGTCAGACCAGCGCGCAGGTTTCCTTTAGCCTGGTATGGGGCGTACTGATTCGCCAGCTGCCGGAAAAAAGCATTATTGCCTTATCACGTGACCACGCCTTACCGGGCATCACCAATAACGGCACGCTGAGGCTGCGCCTGCGTGAATACAGCCGTTGTCCCGCTGCGCACGCGGATAGCCGCTGCAGCTGGCAGCCGTTGAAAAAAAGCCTGTTTCCTGGCGCCGCGCTGAAATTATCCGATCTCGCAGCCAGCCAGGCGCTGCGCGTCAGATACCTTGACGACAAAGACACTCTTCAAACCCTGCGCCTGTCAGAACGGTAGCGCGCAGTCTTACACCACGCCGGATAACGGCATCTTACTATCAGGAGTTTTTATGAAAATCGCAGCAACTGCGGCACTGTTTGCCGCGCTGTTTAGCACCTCTGCGCTGGCTGCCGAAGCCATTATTAACGTTACCGCCAATATTGACCCTACGCTGGAACTGCGTAACGCCGATGGCACGCTGTTAGAACAAAATATTCGTCTGGGCTACCTGCCCGGCGTCGGCCTTGATGGTCATCGCATGGAGACCAAAATCTACACCAATGATAAGGCAAAAGACGTGACTGTGCGTCTGGGCAGTCAGCCACAGCTGGTTCATTCCACCAATACCACAGCTGCGACTATCCCGTTAGCGGTTACTTTGGCGACTAAACCCCTGACTACGGTCGAGCAAACCCTGACCGCCGCTGAACTGTTTGGTTCGGCGTCTGGCGTTGGCGAGTCAGTGACCCTGCCGCTGGTGATCAGCCAGGCCACCAAGGCTCCTGTTGATACTGCTGGTACCTATCAGGGCATGGTGCAGCTGGTGCTGACGCAGGCCGTTGGAAATTAATCGCCGCAAGCGCGTGTTCGCACGCGCTTATCTTCAGGAGAGGTAATGAAATATCCACTGCCTACCGCGATGGCGCTGGCGATCGCTGCCGTTCTCTATGCGGGCAAAAGCGATGCCGCACAGGGAGGCCATACCGAACGGGTTCCTGCAGGCTTTGAGTCGCTGTTGTTAGGGCAGGATGAGCAGGTTGAAGTCACTATTCTTGGTACCACTCTGGGACTGTATATGGCGCAGGTCAAGCCCAATACACTGCAATTTCTGCAGCCTGAATTGATCACAGCGGCGTTACAGCAGCAGGAAAAAATCCGCCCCGAGTATGCCGATGCGCTGCTTGCAGCCCTTACGATGCCGCTGGCCCGTAATGGGCATCTGTTTTGTCAGAGTGAAGCACAGGCCGGGTGTGGTTTTATCGAGAGCGATAGCGTGGCGATCATCTTTGATGAGAGTCGCAATGCCATCGATCTTTTTGTTAATCCCGCATGGCTGGCGGCACGCAGCACGGCCAGCCGCTACTATCAGGCGGCGCAGTCGCGTAATGCATTTATCCAGAGTCAGACGCTGAACTGGTCCTCATCGCGCACGATGCACAATGCCTCGCTTAACGCCACCAGCACGCTTGGACTTGGCGAAGGACGCTATCTGGCAGCTAACTGGCAGGCGATAGCGGCAACCTCCGCTGCGCGTACGCAAACCAACCTGCAGCTACAGGATCTGTGGCTGCGTCAGGATATCGGTAAAAGCCATTATGTTCAGGCAGGCAGGCTGGATCAGCGTAATCTGGCGAGCCCGCTGGGCGGCAGCTTTAATTTCTCGCTGTTGCCGATGCCGCAGTTCGATGGCGTGCGTCTCGGCACTACGCAGGCGTGGCTGAATCAGGCGGTGGCACGCAAAGAAGATGCCACGCCGCTGACCGTGGTGCTAAATCGTCCGGCACGCATTGACCTCTATCGCGGCGAGCAACTGCTGGGCACACAATATTTTACCGCCGGTTTGCAGGAGCTGAACAGTGATAGCTTTCCGGACGGCAGCTATCTGGTTCAGCTGCGTATTTTTGAAAACGGCGTCCTGGTGCGAGGCGAAGAGATCCCTTTTTCCAAAGCCGCAGGCAATAGTCGCGCCACTGGCCATGAGTGGTTTGTCCAGGCAGGACGGGTTAGCGAACGTCAGAGTGAGGCTACGCCAGCCTGGCAGATGGGCGTTCGCGCACGATTTTTGCGTTCGATGACGCTGACCAGCGGTTTCTCCAGCCTGGGTGACAAGTTATACAATGAATCACGCATCGACTGGCAGGGCGCACTGGGCGACAGTACGCTGAGCGCTTCTGCTGCCTTGCTGCAGGGCAGCGATGGCGTACGCGGCCATTCGCGGCAGATTGGCTATCACAATGGCATCTCATTCAATCTCTATCAGTATCAGCAGCGCGGTAGCCAGTGTCAGGGCCGACAGGGCTGGGATAGCCTCAGCTGCGGTGACAGCGTCAGCGCCAGCCTCTCCACGCAGCTGGCGGGCTGGACCGCGCTGGCAGGCTATACGCGCAGTGAAAGCCGCAGCTTTCACCTCTCTGAACCATCGGATCTCTATGCTCCGCCGCACCGCCGGGATAACGAGAAAAGCCGTCAACAGTCGTCGCAGCTGAGCCTTTCCCGCGCATTTATCTGGGGCGATCTCTCTCTCAATGGTCGATTCGGGGTTTATCAGGCTAAACAGGATAATCATCAGAGCGATCGCGGCGCCTTTATGGGGATCAGCATCGGCCATGTCATGCGGTCATCCAGTTCGTCGCGCCGCAGCAATCAGAGCCGTGCCAGCATGGAATATCGCTCCTCAGGCAGCGGCGGCCCACAACATTACTGGAATGCCAGCCATAGCGAATCGGAATCCGTTGATCATTTTCGCGAAGTCACAGTCGGTATTGGTGGCAGCCAGCAGGGCTATGGTTACGCCTCACTGGGGGGCCGCTTTGACAGCCGTTATGGCAACGTCAGCAGCACGCTGACGCAAAACCAGGGCAAGGCTTCAGCCACCTCTTTTACCGGCACCTATTCATCCTCACTGGTGACGACCGGTAACGACTTTTGGCTGGGCGGCGGCAATGGTACCGGTACGGCAAGCGGCGCCACGCTGGTGCAGGTCGAAGGGCCGCAGGAGCACTATCGCGGTGCGGCGGTTGAGGTGCATGGCAATGGCCGCCCATTGGCGCTGGGATTTGGCGAGAGCACGGTGCTGTTAAACGGTGGCTATCAGCAGGCGCAGACCGATCTGCGTGAACGGGTGGACAACAGCAATCCGCTGTTCGCCACGCTGGGCAGCGGCGCAGGACGTAAAGAAAATTTTGTCCCACCGGGCAGGCTGGTCACGCGCAAGGTAACCGGCAAAGTTACCTGGACCTGGGTCGGTCAGGCGTTAGCCAACGGCAAGGGCATCAGCCAGGGCCAGGTGCTGAACAGTGCCTGGGGACAATTAGATCATCATGGTGGTTTTGTGCTGGAAACCGACAATGCCCTGAAAACGCTGTACGTTATGCAGGAAAGCCAAATCTTTGCCTGTCCGCTTAAGGTTCGTGAAACGCGTGAGGTGCTACGTATGGTAGGGCAAACGCATTGTGAAGAGATTGCAATCGGCGCACTGCCGGAGCAGTTGCAGAAACATCAGCGGTTGGCGCATTTACAACAGGCGTTTCACAGGTGAAAGACTGTCCGGAATACTGCTCAGAATAATCATGCATTGGGTGTGTTAATCATATTTATGATAGGTAGCGAACATGCTGGGAATTTTAAAATGAATGATGTTTCGTATCAGCCTTTATTATAAATATCATAATTTTTATTCAATAATAACGTGGGGTGACTGGGTTTATTAACCAGGGAGAAATGCGATACCTCAGTTTTTTGTAGCAGGCATAAGTAAAATATCTGTCATGACGGCGATAAACGGCGGATGATTTTATTCCCCGGCTGGATCAGAAAGGCAATATCAAAGAAGAGAGATTAATGTATATTTTAAGTTGTCCTAAGATAAATATTTTGAAATTTAAAATATATGCAATTGTCCTTAATTTCATGATCTCTTCATTGGCTTTTGTATTTTCGTTGCAGGTGGCTCATGCCGATCTCACTGTCGGCGATCTTACAAAGGATGTTATCCACACAGCCGATCGCGGCATTACACCTACGGATGATCTCAACGTATTTGATGGTGAGTCAGGGAGTTACAAGACCGATTTGATAAATTTCGGCCGCTATATGAAATGGCTTTGTCTTAGCAGCTCAAGCCCTGTTTCAGGCGCATGCGAAACCGCACAGACGCCAAATCCGGCAATACCCTCGGTAGTACAACTGGAATTTACTGAGTTAAGAAGTAACGTAAAAGCGACGGTTAATTTGCACGGATCTAAACGGCAATATAGTTCTTTTAACGGCCTCTACTGTGGTGGAAAAGTGAGAATGAACTGGGGACACACTCATCTATGTGAGACTAACCCTGATGCGGTGAAGCTTTTTTTATTCATACCGAGAACAGAAATAGCCAAACTGCCATTCGGAGGGATATGGCAGGCAACATTAAAGTTAAGAACTGGAGGCCTTTACGAAGCCTATCATGGCACCTGGACAGCCAATATTACCCTACATGTTAGCGATAATAATAACATTAGCATTTACTTCCCGCAGTTTGATTCCGCCACGTCGCAGGTCGATTTAAAGTTGCATACCATACCGACGCCGGCCACGCCGGGCGGTGAGATGCGCGGCCAGGCAAATCTGGACATGTGTTTGTATGATGGCTTCAACGCGCAAAGCAGCCGCTATCAGGTCACGCTCACCGATGACCAGAGCGTCAGCGGCCGCCCCGGCGGGGCCTTTTCAGTGTTCCGCGATAACCAGCCGTCAACGGATGCGCGCAGGCGCGTCGATTACCACGCCAGTCTGCGCTACAACGGACGTGATATCGCCCTGCCGAATAATGAAGTGGTGACGCTGGAAGGGATTAATCAGGCGGAGGTACGGCCGGTGAGGCTGCCCGCTATTCCACAGCCGGTTTACTGTACGCCAGCGCCACTCAGTTTGCTGACGCCCGCTTTCAGCCACATCAGCAAAGAAAACGGCAGTTACGGCGGCAGGCTGCGAGTGATTTTTACGCCGTCGCTGGAGTAGCGATCACGGCAGTTCAGGCGGCTGCCACTCTTCCACCTCAATCAGCACCAGCAGCGCGGCATCACCGCCAAACATTTTCGGTGCCTGGTGAAACGCCATTACGTGCGGATGTTGCGCCAGCCAGAGCGGCGTTTGCTGCTTGAGCACGTGTTTGCCGTAGCCGTGCATCACGCTGGCACAAAAAATGTGCTCGCGGCGGCAGGCGGCAATCAGCGCACCAAGTTCCTGCTTCGCCTGATTCTGCGTCAGGCCGTGCAGATCGAGGAAAATCTCCGGCGTATAATCGCCGCGCCGCAGCTTTTTCAGCTCGTAATGGCTGACGTCGCTGCGCACGTAGCGCATCGCTCCTTCAGTAGAGAGCAGTGGCTGAAACTCATCGGAAAAGTAGTGGCTGTTGTCCATCTGCTCGGAAATCATCCGCTTCACCGGCAGCTCGCGGCCCGGCTTGCGGACCGGTTTATGCAGAATGGTATCCTGCGTCAGCTTTTTGGTTCCCGCCATTAGCTGCGAGAACAGGGCCTTATCGTCGGCGTTCAGCGTCTGTTTTTTGCTCATGGAATAGGTTCTGTCGGTAATCAGGGGCGTATTTGCCGTTACCTTAACCCGCAGCCGAAACAAAAGTCAGCTTTTTCACACTGCTGCGCTGAATTATCGCCCTCTTCATGGCAAACTAGCCGCCGTGTTTAGCCAACGGCCTGCGGAGGGCAACGTGGACAAAATTTTCGTCGAAGAGGCGGTCAATGAACTGCACACCATTCAGGATATGCTGCGCTGGTCGGTCAGTCGTTTCGCCGCCGCCAACATCTGGTATGGTCATGGCACCGATAATCCCTGGGACGAAGCTGTTCAGCTGGTGTTGCCAACGCTCTATCTGCCGCTCGATATTCCCGAAGAGATGCACAATGCGCGCCTGACCTCCAGCGAGCGTCATCGTATTGTTGAGCGGGTGATTCGCCGCGTGAACGAGCGCGTGCCGGTGGCCTATTTGACCAATAAAGCCTGGTTTTGTGGTCATGAATTTTATGTCGATGAGCGTGTGCTGGTGCCGCGTTCGCCGATTGCCGAGCTGATCAACAACCGTTTCGCCGGATTGGTTCAGCAGCCGCCTGCCACCATTCTGGATATGTGTACCGGCAGCGGCTGTATCGCCATCGCCTGCGCTTACGCCTTCCCGGAAGCGGAAGTCGATGCGGCGGATATTTCAGTCGATGCGCTGGCGGTAGCCGAACAAAACATTGAAGAGCACGGCCTGATTCACCAGGTGACGCCGCTGCGCTCCGATCTGTTCCGCAATATGCCACCGATGCGCTACGACCTGATCGTCAGCAATCCGCCTTACGTCGATGAAGATGACATGGGCGATCTGCCGAATGAGTACCGTCATGAGCCGGAGCTGGGCCTGGCGGCAGGCAGCGACGGCCTGAAGCTGGTGCGGCGGATTCTGGCCTGCGCGCCTGATTACCTCAGCGATAACGGCGTGCTGATCTGCGAAGTGGGCAACAGCATGGTGCACATGATGGAACAGTATCCTGATGTGCCGTTCAACTGGCTGGAGTTCGACAACGGCGGCGACGGTGTCTTTATGTTGACTAAACAGCAGATCATCGACGCGCAGCACCACTTTTCTCTCTATCGCGATTAATCGCTGGCGGGCGTGACCCGCCGCTACTCAGCTTGTAAGCAAAGGAATCAGCATGGCCGGAAACAGCATCGGGCAACTTTTTCGAGTAACCACCTTTGGCGAATCCCACGGACTGGCACTGGGATGCATTGTTGACGGCGTGCCGCCCGGCATCCCGCTGACCGAAGCCGATCTGCAGCACGATCTCGATCGTCGTCGTCCAGGCACCTCGCGCTATACCACCCAGCGCCGCGAACCGGATCAGGTAAAAATTCTTTCCGGCGTGTTTGAGGGCGTGACCACCGGCACCAGCATCGGCCTGTTGATCGAGAACACCGATCAGCGCTCGCAGGATTACGGCACCATCAAAGATACCTTTCGTCCTGGCCACGCTGATTACACCTATGAGCAGAAATATGGCGTGCGCGACTACCGCGGCGGCGGCCGTTCATCGGCGCGCGAAACCGCGATGCGCGTGGCCGCGGGGGCGATCGCCAAGAAATATCTGGCGATGAAACATGGTATCCAGGTGCGCGGTTATCTGGCGCAGATTGGCGACGTTGCCTGCGAGCTGAAAGAGTGGAGCATCGTAGAAGAGAACCCGTTTTTCTGCCCGGACGCTGACAAATTAGCGGCGCTGGACGAGCTGATGCGCGCGCTGAAAAAAGAGGGCGATTCCATTGGTGCTAAGGTCACGGTAATGGCAGAAAACGTGCCGGTTGGCCTGGGCGAACCGGTGTTTGACCGTCTTGACGCTGATTTAGCCCACGCCCTGATGAGCATCAACGCGGTAAAAGGCGTGGAGATCGGCGACGGTTTTGCCGTGGTGAATCAGCGCGGCAGCGAACATCGCGATGAAATTCGCGCCAACGGGTTTCAGAGCAATCACGCCGGCGGCATTCTGGGCGGCATCAGCAGCGGCCAGACCATCAGCGCCAATATCGCGATGAAACCGACATCAAGCATTACCGTGCCCGGCAAAACCATCGACCGTCACGGCGCTGAGATCGATATGATAACCAAAGGCCGCCACGATCCCTGCGTGGGCATTCGTGCGGTGCCGATCGCGGAAGCGATGATGGCGATCGTGCTGATGGATCATCTGCTGCGTCATCGTGCGCAGAATGCCGATGTTGCCTCTACCGTACCGCGCTGGTAAGCCAATGAAAAAGAGTCTGATCTTTCTGTCGGCGCTGCTGTTCAGCGCCGTGTCGCTGGCGGCAACGCCGTGGCAAAACATCCGTCAGCCCATTGCCGGTTCACCGCAGGCGATCGGCGGTTTTGCCAACGGCTGTATTGTTGGCGCACAGCCGCTGCCGCTGAACTCGCCGCATTATCAGGTGATGCGTCAGGATCAGCGCCGCTATTTTGGCCATCCCGATCTGATTCTGTTCATTCAGCGGCTGGGCATGCAGGTGCATAACCTCGGCCTGGGCGAAGTGCTGATTGGCGACATGGGCATGGCGGCAGGCGGACGATTCAGCAGCGGTCACGCCAGCCATCAGTCCGGGCTGGATGTCGATATCTGGCTACAGCTGCCGAAGCAGCGCTGGAGCGAACAGATGTTGCTGAAGCCGCAGCCGCTGGATTTAGTGGCCGCCGATGGCAAAAACGTGGTAGCACGTCACTGGCAGCCGCAGATTGCCAGCCTGATCAAACTGGCGGCGAAAGACGAAGAGGTAACACGTATCTTCGTCAATCCAGCGATTAAAAAGCAGCTTTGTGCTGATGCCGGTAGCGATCGTGGCTGGCTGCACAAAGTGCGCCCCTGGTTCCAGCACCGTGCGCATATGCATGTGCGGTTGCGCTGCCCGGCAGGTAGCCTGGAATGCGAAGATCAATCTCCGCCGCCGCCGGGCGATGGCTGTGGCGCCGAGCTGAACAGCTGGTTCCTGCCGAAAAAACCAGGCGCGGCGCCGGTAAAACGTGAGCCACCGCCGCTGCCACCTTCCTGTCAGGCATTGCTGGATAAACATCTGCTTTAGGAAACGTCATGGAATGGTTTGTGGTCAGTCCGTCAATTGTGGCGCTGCTGTTTTTCGTAGCGATGCTGGCGGCCTTTATCGACTCGATTGCTGGCGGCGGCGGATTGCTGACCGTACCGGCGCTGTTGGCAGCGGGATTAACTCCGGCACAGGCGCTGGCAACCAATAAGCTGCAGGCGGTAGGGGCTTCTTTTTCAGCCAGCCTCTATTTCCTGCGGCGTGGCGCGGTCAACCTGCGCGAACAGCGGCTCAACATTGCCATGACCTTTATCGGCGCGGTGATTGGCACGCTGCTGATTCAGCATCTGCACACCGAACTCCTGCGTCGCATTTTACCGCTGTTGATTCTGGCCATCGGTCTCTATTTCCTGCTGGTGCCGCGTTTGGGCGAAGAGGATCGCGCGCGCAGGCTGCACGGACTGCCGTTTGCCCTGATTGCCGGCAGCTGCGTCGGCTTTTATGACGGCTTTTTTGGCCCCGGCGCCGGTTCGTTTTATGCGCTGGCGTTTGTCACGCTGGCCGGTTTCAACATGGCGAAAGCCACCGCGCATGCCAAGGTGCTTAACTTTACCTCCAACCTCAGCAGCCTGCTGTTTTTCATGTTTGGCGGGCAGGTGATGTGGGGATTGGGCGTGGTGATGCTGCTGGGGGCGATTTGCGGCGCGCGCATGGGCGCACATATGGTGCTCAGCCGTGGCCAGAAGCTTATCCGGCCGATGGTGGTGATTGTCTCTGCGGTGATGAGCAGCAAGCTGCTCTATGACAGCCACGGCATGGAAATTCTTGCCTGGTTTCAGCAGCTTTAAGCCACTTTTTTACTCGTCAGTGCTGCCGCCAGATGCGACAATCGCGCGCTGACTTTTTTGAAGAATGTTTATGACCACCACACACCATTATCAGCAGCTTATCGACCTGTTCGACGGCTGTTTTGTTGACGACTTTCAGACCCGTCTAATTAAAGGCGATGATGAACCGATCTATCTTCCTGCGGATGAGACATCACCCTGGCACAGGGTAGTGTTTGCCCATGGCTTTTACGCCAGCGCGCTGCATGAGATTTCGCACTGGTGCATTGCGGGCGCAGAGCGCCGCAAGCAGGTCGATTTCGGCTACTGGTATTGTCCTGATGGCCGCGATGCCGCTACGCAAAGCCAGTTTGAATCGGTTGAGGTAAAACCGCAGGCGCTGGAGTGGATGTTTTGTGTCGCAGCAGGCTTTCCCTTCAATGTAAGTTGTGACAATCTCGAAGGCGATTGTGAGCCCGATCGCATCGCTTTTCAGCATAAGGTGCATGAGCAGGTTATGCACTATCTTGCTAAAGGGATCCCGACGCGGCCCGCGCGCTTTATTGAACGACTTCGCACCTTTTATGGCACCCCTCCGCTTATAGCGGAACAGTTTTCCTGGTCGGACGATCTGAGCTGAGCGGGAGCGATTTTCTAACGAGGAAATGACATGATCGCAGAGTTTGAAACACGTATTCTGGCGCTGATTGACGATATGGTTGACCACGCCAGTGACGATGAGCTGTTTGCCAGCGGGTATCTGCGCGGTCATCTTACGCTGGCGGTGGCGGAAGTGGAGCAGCTTAATGAGCACACGCCTGAAGCGTTGCAGGTGCATGTGCAAAACAGCCTGCAAAATGCCATTGCCGCCGGTGAGCTTTCACCGCGCGATCAGGCGCTGGTGATCGGCATGTGGGACAATCTGTTTCTGCAGGCTCGCCGCCAGGCGTAATAACAGGGCGGTCTGCCGCCCTTACTTCTCTACCGCTTTTCCCTTCAGTAACTTCCTGATCCAGTAACGGTTTGGATTCAATCCCGCCAGCGTAATGCGATCGGCCGGCAGTGGCTCGCCGCTGATCTGCGCCGCCAAAATCTCTGCCGCCAGCGGCGCGCTGCATAAGCCGCGCGAACCCAGCGCCCCGAGCACAAATAATCCCGGCCAGACGGGTGCGCTGTCGGCATCCTGCTGCTGCGTCATGAGATCGGCATAGTTGGTCAGCGTGCGATCGTAATCGGGCAGGCTGCCCACCATCGGCAGATGATCGCGGGTGGCGCAGCGCACGCCGTTACGCGCATCGTTATCGCTGACGTCGACCGCATCCGTCCATTTATTGTCGGGCAGACAGGCGCGCAAGCGCGCGGCATTCTCCTGCTGATCGCTGTCGCGAAAGTGCGTTTCACGTTCGCCACGATGATAGCTGGCGCCGATGGAATGACTGGCAAACTGCGGGCTGGCTGGCGTTAAATAACCGTCATAGCAGAGGACCTGCCGCAGTTCGGCGAGGCCATCGCGCGAGGGCACATGGCTGACCTGACCGGCGACAGCGTAGAGCGGCAGCTTTTGACTCTGCGTCAGATCGGCCATCGCATGGCCGTTAGCCAGCACCACATTATCGTGCCGCGTTGATGGCTGGCTGGCAAAGTGCAGCCGCCAGCCGCTGTTCTCGCGATCCACCGCATTAAGTTTATGCAGCCAGTGCACGCGGAGTCCCTGCGTTTCTGCCCGTTGCAGCAGAGCACTGGTCAGCTCCGCCGGTGAAAGCCAGCCGCCCGCCGGGTAATGAATGCCGCCGCAGCCAAGGCTCACGCCCGCCAACGCTTCGGCCTGGCTTTGACTGACCGCGGTGGCGATCTCGGGCGGCAGGGCCATTTCCAGCATGCCGGCGATTTTTTTCGCGCTTTTCTCATCCCACGCGAGCTGCGTCACGCCGCACCAGTCATGATCAAAATTCAGCGGTAGCGCGTCATACCAGCGACGGGCAAAGCTAAACGCTGCCGGAAAAAAGCGGCTGAGCGCCTCATCATGCGGCTGCAACAGCGGGTAGAGCGCGCCCTGGCGGTTGCCTGATGCGCCAAGCGCGGGGGCGTCGTCAGCACAGTAAAGCGTGACCCGCAGATTACGTCGCAGCAACGCCAGCGCCAGCGTGGCACTGGCCAGGCCGCCGCCGATAATTGCAACATCACCGGGCTGCGCGGCAGGGCGCGCATACCAGGGCTGCATCGCTGCGATCGGCGTGGCTGCCGTGAGCTGGCCGCACAGCATCTCCCGTTTCGGGCCAAAGCCTTTGCGCCGCTCAACGGTGAATCCCGCCTGTTGCAGCCCGCGACGCACAAATCCGGCGGCGGTAAAAGTGGCGAAGGTGCCATCGGCTCTTGCCAGTTTTGCCATGGTGGCAAACAGTTCCGGCGTCCACATATCCGGGTTTTTCGACGGCGCGAAGCCATCCAGCATCCACGCATCGATCTGACGCGTCAGGCTGTCATCAAAAATGTCGGGTAACTGATTAATATCACCAAACCACAGATCCAGCGTGATGCGTCCATCAGCAAACAGCAGGCGCTGACAGCCGGGCAGGGCAGCAGGCCATTGCGCGCACAGCTCGGCTGACCAGGGCGCCAGTTCCGGCCACTGCGCCAGCGCGGCGGTGAGATCGGCGCGTGTCAGCGGATATTTCTCGCAGCTGATAAAATGCAGACGTTGCAGGCTGGCCCCGGCGTGCGCGGCGTGAAAGCGATCAAAGGCCTGCCACAGCGTTAAAAAGTTGAGCCCGGTGCCAAATCCCGTTTCCGCCACGATGAAAAGCGGGCGCGGATGGGTGGCAAAACGCGCCGGTAAACCGTTGCCGCCCAGAAAAACATGACGCGTTTCTTCGAGGCCATCATCATTGGAAAAGTAGATATCGCCGAATGCTCGGGATACAGGTGTACCCTGTTCATTCCAGCCAAGTTCAGCATGTTCTACCGGGGTCAATTTCATGGGTTATGGCTCATTAATCAGGCAGTGGCGCGATTCTAGCGACAGCGATCACATGACGCAAATTTACAAAAGTAAACTGCTGATCGGACTTGTTCGGCGTACAAGTGTACGCTAGAGTGCGTCTCGAATCTTAATTAAAGTGGCAGAGGTAATGAATGAAACGTGCGGTGATTACAGGCTTGGGAATCGTTTCGAGCATTGGTAACAACCAGCAAGAAGTTTTAGCTTCGCTGCGTGAAGGTCGCTCAGGCATCACTTTCTCACAGGAGCTGAAAGATTCCGGCATGCGTAGTCACGTCTGGGGCAACGTTAAACTCACTAAAGAAGAGATTTCCGCCCTTATCGACCGCAAAATGCTGCGCTTCATGAGTGACGCGTCAATTTATGCCTATATCTCTATGCTGGAAGCGGTGAAAGACTCCGGTCTGACCGTTGAGCAATATCAGAACAACCCGCGTGTCGGCCTGGTGGCCGGTTCAGGCGGCGGCTCGCCGGTCAATCAGGCAGCCAGCGTTGATGGCATGCGTGCAAAAGGCCTGCGCGGCGTCGGTCCTTATATGGTGACCAAAGCGATGGCATCCGGCGTCTCCGCCTGCCTCGCCACGCCGTTTAAAATCCATGGCGTAAACTACTCCATCAGCTCAGCCTGTGCGACTTCAGCACACTGTATCGGTAACGCGGTTGAGCAGATCCAGCTGGGCAAACAGGATATCGTTTTCGCTGGCGGCGGCGAAGAGCTGTGCTGGGAAATGTCCTGTGAATTTGACGCGATGGGCGCACTTTCCACCAAATACAATGAGTCGCCAGAAAAGGCGTCCCGCACCTATGACACCGAACGCGATGGCTTTGTGATCGCCGGCGGCGGCGGCATGGTAGTGGTGGAAGAGCTGGAGCACGCTCTGGCACGTGGCGCGCACATCTATGCTGAAATCGTCGGTTACGGTGCGACCTCTGACGGTGCGGACATGGTTGCCCCATCGGGTGAAGGCGCAATGCGCTGCATGCGTATGGCGATGGAAGGCGTGGATACGCCAATCGATTATCTGAACACGCATGGCACCTCAACGCCGGTTGGCGATGTGAAAGAGCTGGGCGCCATTCGCGCGGTGTTTGGTGATAACTCACCGGCGATGTCTGCGACCAAAGCGATGACCGGCCATTCACTGGGCGCCGCTGGCGTGCAGGAAGCGATCTACTCACTGCTGATGCTGGAGCACGGTTTTATCGCCCCAAGCATCAATATCGATGAGCTGGATCCGGCAGCCGAAGGCCTGAACATTGTGACCGAGCCTACCCAGCGCAAGCTGACTACGGTGATGTCTAACAGCTTCGGTTTCGGCGGCACCAACGCCACGCTGACCATGCGCAAATATCAGTAAGCCTCTGCTTAGTGATCTGCTTAAGCCCGGGAAACCGGGCTTTGTTGTTTTTGTGCCGTGTTCAATGACTGCTTTCCATAATCCGCGCCAGCTTATCTACCGCCTGAATAATTTCCTGATTTTCCAGTGCACTGAAGCCGAGCAGCCAGCCCGGCACCGCATTCCCATGGCGATAGAGGGAAGATAATTGCGGTAACAGCAGCCCCTGCTGACGGGCTGTTCGGGTAATGACTGCTTCATCACCATACAACAGCCTGACCGGCAATTGCATGCCGCCCTGCGTGGGAAAACTCACCAGCGACTCCGCCAATTTCTGTTCCAGTTGCTGTCTCAGCAAATCACGACGGCTGTGATAGAGCTGGCGCATCAGCCGCAGGTGCGCGCCAAAATGCCCTGCAGAAATAAAGGCCGCGGTTACAGCCTGTGGCAACAGTGCGCTGTGCCCATCCATCAGGCTACGCGCGGCACACAGCGCATCCACCAGGCCGTCGGGCACGACCATATAGGCCAGCCGTAACGAGGGAAAAAGTGATTTAGAAAAGGTGCCCAGATAAATCACCCGCCCGGTAGGGTCGAGACCCTGCATGGCAGGCATCGGCTCGCCCTGATAGTGAAATTCGCTGTCGTAGTCATCTTCCACGATCCAGCTGCGCTGCTGACGGGCAAATGCCAGCCAGGCGTGTCGTCGCTGCAGGCTTAGCGTTACGCCGCCAGGATAATGGTGAGAAGGGGTTAAATAGATCAGTTTCGGCTGGCCCTCACGCAGCTGCGCACCTTCTCCATCCAGCATGACCGGATGCAGATTTGCACCTGCGCTCAACAACGCATTGCGCGCGCCAGGATAACCGGGTTCCTCCAGCCATGCTTCATCCTCTGGATCGATAAGCAGCCATGCCAGCAGTTGCAGTGCCTGCTGCGAGCTGGTTAACACCACCACCTGTTGCGCGCTGCAGCGAACACCGCGCGACTGCACCAGATAATCCGCTATTGCCTCCCGCAGCGGCAAATAGCCTTGCGGATCGCCATAGCGTTGTAGCGTCATACCTTGCTGGCGCTGCAGCGTCGAAGTAAGCCGCTGCCAGATGCGCTGAGGAAACGCTCGTAGCTCAGGTGAACCCGCGGCAAAAGCGTGGGGAAACAGCGGATCCTGACAGCCGCCAGTGGCAAGAATCTGGTTGCCGCGTCGTGAAAGCTTTACCGGCAGCGCCAGCTGTTGCCGTTGCGCTTTTTTGGTCACGCTGAATGCGACAAAAGTACCGCGGCCGGTTTGTCGCAACAGATAGCCTTCGCTTTCCAGCTGACCATAAGCGGCTTCCACCGTCACCCGTGACAGTGCCAGATCGGCCGCCATCAGACGGGAGGAGGGGAGGCGATCGCCCTGCTGCAGGCGACCTTGATTGATTGCCTCCCGCAGCATAGCGCACAGACGCTGGCGGCGATGTTCACCCGGCTGACGGGCAAAATGGTGATGCCACGAAAACGCAACGCTGACCATGAATGGGTCTTATCCTGAGTGGAGAATTGGCCTCTACGCTAAGACCAGCGCGGAGTATTATCAAGCGCCAACCAGGAGATAAACATGCACCCACATTCTGCTGTTCTTGCTTTTCCCCCGCCTGCCGCTGCTGAAAGCGCCGCCTGGCTGGAACAAAAATTACGTTATTATGCCGATGCCTGGGATGTGGCGCAGGATCTTGCCCGCCAGATAGACGATATTGTGATAATCGACGCGCGTTCTTCAGCGGCGTATGCCAGCGGCCATATCGTTGGCGCGGTGAGTTTTCCGCATCGCACTATGACCGCTGAAAGCACCGCGACGCTGGACCGCAGCAAAGTCTATATCACCTATTGCGACGGCATTGGCTGTAACGGTTCGACCAAAGCGGCGTGGAAGCTGGCGTGCTTAGGTTTTCAGGTGAAGGAGTTGATTGGCGGGCTCGACTTTTGGCTGCGTGACGGGCATCCGGTTAACACCGGGGATGCGCCGGGCCACTGGCCTGAAACGGCCAGCGCGCCGACCTGCGGCTGTTAATCAGAGAAACAGCCACAGCAGGAAAACCACCACCAGCAGCACGATAAAAGCAGTCATCGCCGGTCGTGCTGCGGCGGGCTGCAACAGCGACGGCAGCGAGGCCACAAAAGGCGAGTAGATCGGCTGCGGACGCAGCTCGTCATCCGCCAGGCGCGCTTCATGATATTTTTCAGCACGTCGAGCAAACAGCTGATTAAGTAGATCCTGCGCCTGCGCTGCGGTCAGCACGGTTTGAGGCGTCGCCTGGAAACGCTGCTGGCTATAATCTTCCAGCAGGCGATGTTCAGCCTGATCGGGCGGCTGGCGCAACGAGGCTTCAAGCAGCTGTAGCGTAGGCGCCTGATGCTGCGTCAGCGCCAGTCGCGCCTGCAAATAATGGGTCAACAACGGAAACTGCCGTGACGGAATGGGATCGCCGCTTTTGAGGTTGGCCAGCTTCATTACGCCAGCCCACAGCTTGACCGGCTGCTCGCCGGTGGCGGCCGCCAGACGCGCAACCTGCTGGTTCAGCGTGTGATGCTCTGCCGGCAGCAGGGTGCGATCGGTCGCGCGGGTTTGCTGCGGTTGCGGAATCGCCATCTGTCCGTTTTGCAGCATGGTCAGCACCTGACGCATCTGATCGGGCGTTAATGAACTCAAAACGGTATGGCCAAACTGCTGGCGGATAAAATCGCTGACCGCCTGTCGATTATTGCCCTGCGGCAGCAGATCGCTGAGTTGCTGCAACAGCTGCCGTGAGGCGTGGCCCTCCTGCGCCTGCGACAAACGCGTATTCAGATACTGTTCCGCTGCGGGAAAATGGCGCGACTGCAGTTCAGCCTCGCTTTTTACGCCCACTTCATGACGGATTCCAGCCCACAGCTCTGGCGCTTTCAAGGTGCTCAGCGACAATATGCGCACAATCAAACGCTCCAGCGTGGTGCGCTGCGCCGGAGAAAGCGGCTGCTCACCCGCAACGCGGTTCTGCCCACCGGCAGGCGTAAGCGAAGGGCGATCGCCTGGTGGCAGACCGGGGCCGCTGAGAGGTTGCATGGGGAATCCTTAAGAACGAAGCCGGCATACCGGAAAATGAGCGTGGGATATGATACAAAAGCGGGGCAGAAAACAGAAGGGAAAAACCTTCCTCAAGCGGTGAGGAAGGCGAAAAATCTTACTCTGCGGCCAGCGCCAGGCGCTTACGACGCCAGCGTTTCCACAACGGCGGCACCAGCAATACCGTAATTGCCAGAATTAACAGCACTTTACAGATCAAACTCTCCCACAGAATCGGCAGGTTACCGTTGCTGATCGACAGCGCACGGCGCAGGTTCTGCTCCAGCATCTCGCCCAGGACAAAGCCCAGAATCAGCGGCGACATCGGAAAGTCCATTTTACGCAGGATATAGCCAAATATTCCCAGCGCCACCATCAGCAGCAGATCGAAGGTCGTGCTGTGCACGGCGTAGACGCCGACGGCCGAAATCGCAGCAATTGCCGGCACCAGAAACCACAGCGGAATCGACAGCATGCGGGCGAAGATGTTGATCATCGGGATATTCATCACTAACAGCATCACGTTACCGATCAGCAGGGCGGCGATCAGCCCCCAGACGATATCGGGCTGCTCGGTAAACATCGCCGGGCCAGGCGTAATGTTATAAAGCGTTAACGCGCCGACCATCACCGCCGTGGTGCCGGAACCGGGAATACCCAGCGTCAGCATCGGAATAAACGAGCCGCAGGCCGACGCGTTATTGGCCGCTTCCGGCGCCGCGACACCACGGATATCGCCTTTCCCGAACTGGTCGCTGCCGCTGATCTTTTTCTCGCTCATGTAGGCGATAGCGCTGGCAATGGTGGCGCCTGCGCCTGGCAGCACGCCGACGAAAAAGCCCACCAGCGAGGATCGCAACGTCGCGCCGGTACACTGGGCCGCCTCTTTCATATTGAACATCATGCGGCCACTGGCGCGCACCATTTTCTGGCCGCTGCGGGTGGATTCCAGCATCAGCAGAATCTCGCTGACTGAGAACAGGCCGATAACCACCACCACAAACTGAATACCGTCAGAGAGATGCACACTGTCGAAGGTAAAGCGGTAGACGCCGGTGTTGGCGTCCACGCCCACCGTGGCCATGCCGAGACCAATCAACGCGGCCAGGAACGATTTCAGCGGGTTGTGGCTCATCATGCTGCCCAGACAGGCGATAGCGAACACCATCAGGGCAAAATATTCCGCCGGGCCGAATGCCAGTGACCAGCTGGCCAGCAGCGGGGCAAACAGGATGATGCCGACAATAGCGATGGTCGATCCAACAAAAGAGCTAACCGCTGAAATCGACAGGGCAACGCCCGCCTTGCCTTGCTGGGCCATGGGATAGCCATCGAGCGCCGTCATGATCGCCCCGGCATCGCCTGGCACATTCAGCAGTATCGATGAGATACGTCCGCCATATTCACAACCGATATAGACCGTTGCCAGCAGGATCAGCGCCGACTCAGCGGGCAGATGCAGCGCAAACGCCAGTGGCATCAAAATCGCCACGCCGTTGATTGGACCCAGCCCCGGCAACAGGCCGACGATGGTGCCAATAAAGCAGCCGGTCAGGGCGATAAACAGGTTAGTTGGCGTCATGGCGACGGCAAAACCCTGCATTAAAAAAGACCAGGTTTCCATAGGGTTCTCCGTTAACTTAGCCAGCTACCGATCGGTAACGTCACTTCCAGCAGGCGATCAAAGGCGTAAAACAGCGAGATGCCCATGATCACGCCGGAGAGGGCCGCTGCCCACCAGCTCGCGCCGAACAGCAGGCCAATACCAAAAGTCAGCAGGGTGGTGCAGAGCGGAAAACCGAGGTTTTCAAACTGCCAGCCATACAGCAGCATCATCACCGCCAGAGCTATCAGCCGCCCGAGCGTGCTGTTGTGCGGCCACTGTATACTGTCCGGTTTTTTAAACAGCATCAGTAGCGCACAGACCGCCATCAGGCCAAGAATAATCATTGGGAAAGGCCGCGGCCCTACCGGTTCATAGCTGTATTCGCTTTGAATGCCTGCGCCGATAAACAGGCCGCCGATACAGAGCAGCAGCCACAGGCTGGCAAAAATACGATCGCTCATTGCCGCCTCCGCTTATTTCGCCAGGCCAAAGGCTTTTGCCTGCTCGCGGTACATGGCTACCTGTTTTTTCACGTAAGCATCCAGTTCCGGACCGGTCATGTTGAATTCAAACAGCCCACGCAGATCGCGCTGCTTTTTAAACTCGTCGCTGGCCATCATGGTTTTGAAGGCGGATTCCCACCACTGATACTCTGCGTCAGTGACTTTTGGACCCAGATAAAAGCCGCGAATGATCGGCCAGGAGACGTCGTAACCCTGCTCTTTAGCGGTAGGAATGTTGGCCAGGTCGCCAGGCAAACGCTGATCGGCCAGCACCGCCAGCACGCGCAGTTTGCCGCCCTGCAAGTGCGGCACCATTTCGCTCATATCGCCGGACATCATCTGAATATGGTTGCCGAGCAGGGCGGTGACGGTCTCGCCGCCGCCCTCAAAGGCGACATAGCGCATTTTGCGTGGATCAACATCGGCGGCTTTGGCGATCAGCGCCGTTTTCATCCAGTCCTGACTGCCGATTGAGGCGCCCGCGCCGACCACCACTTTATTGGGATCGTTTTTGATCGCCGTCATTACCTCTTTCAGCGAGGTCCACGGCGAGTCGCTGCGCACCGCCAGAATGCCGTAATCGGTGCCGACCGCGCCCAGCCATTTAACGTCGTTGACGTTATAACGGCCAAATTTGCCCTGTGCCAGATTAAGCAGGGAGCCGCCGGAAAAGGCGACCACCGTACCCGCTTCAGCCGGACGTTGCGCGACAATGGCATTGTAAGCCACCGCCCCAACGCCGCCGGGCATGTAGGTGACGCGCATCGGTGACGCGATCTGTTTAGTTTGCTGTAGCGAAACCTGCAGTAATTTACAGGTGAGATCAAAGCCGCCACCGGGCTTGGCCGGGGCAATACATTCCGTGCGTGACGGCGCCTCGGCAGCCAGGGCAGAGGAGGTAGCGACGGTCAGCAAGGCGCAGGTAATAGCGCGACAAAGTATTTTTTTCATGAAGGCTCCAGGCTTTCTTCCAGTTTGTGAACATTGCCAAACTTCTTTGGTTACGGAATTGTTAATGCTGCAACCTTTCATTTACCTTTCATTACCGCAGAAAAATTACAGGATGTGATATGCGTCTCTTACTGGTGGAAGACACAACGGAGCTGGGGCGCTGGCTGCAAAAAGCGCTGACCCAGGCGGGGTTTGTGGTGGACTGGGTCGCCGATGGACTCGCCGCCGACCATCTGTTGCAAAGCGAACACTATGAGCTGGTGGTGCTGGATTTGTCATTGCCGCGGCTTGATGGTCTTGAGGTGCTGGCGCGGCTGCGCAAGCGTGGGCAGAGCCTGCCGGTGATGCTGCTGACGGCGCGCGGCGATCTGCAGGATCGCGTGCGCGGTTTGAATCAGGGTGCCGATGATTACCTCAGCAAGCCTTTTGATCTGGTTGAACTGGAGGCGCGCATTCGTGCGCTGTTACGTCGTAGCCATGGCCAGCAGAGCCAGACGCAGGTACTGGGTGAGCTGGTGCTGTTTGAACAGGGCTATTTTCACCTGCAGGATAAACCGCTGGCGCTGACGCCGCGGGAATCGAGCGTGCTGACCACGCTGATGCAGCGCCGTGGTCGCCCGGTCTCGCGCCAGCAGCTTTATGAGCAGACGTTCACCCTGGCGGATGAAGCGAGCCTCGAGAGCATCGAACTTTACGTTCATCGTGTCCGAAAAAAACTGGTCGGCAGCAACGTGGCCATCGTTACCCTGCGCGGCCTCGGTTACAGCCTTGAGTGCCAGTCATGCGGTTAACCTTGCGCAATGAGCTGCTGCTCTGGCTCGGCCTGCCGCTGCTGCTGCTTTGGGCGCTGTCAGTGTTGACCCATTATCAGAGCGCATTGGCCGCCGCCAATCTCGCTTACGATCGATCGCTGCTCGCCTCGGCGCGCACGGTTGCCGAGCGACTGGTAGTGCGTGGCGGTCATCTGGAGGTTGAGGTGCCGTGGGTGGTACTGGACAGTTTTGAGCGCAATATGGACGATCGGCTTTTTTATCAGGTGATCTCGCCGGAAGGGAAAACGCTGTCAGGTTATCAGGATCTGCCGCCGATTCCCGCCGATAATTCCGTGAGCACCAGCTATCCGGCACTGGTGCATTTTTACAACGCCACCTATCAGTCGTTACCGATTCGTATTGCCGCGCTGTGGCAGCCGGTCAGCGAACAGGGCTTCGAAGGCATGGCGCTGGTGATCGTGGGCGAAACGCTGAATTCTCGCGTGTTGATGGCGGCCGGTCTGTTACACACCGCGCTGTGGAGTCAGGGCGCACTGGTACTGGCCACGCTGCTGTTGGCCAGCCTGATGCTGCGGCGGTTGCTACGTCCGCTGCGTCAGTTATCGCGGCTGATGCTGCATCGTGATGCCAGCGATCTTACGCCGCTGCCGTCGCTGTTGCCGTGGTCAGAGCTACAGCCGCTGGTAATGGCGATCAATCGCTATATGGCAAGGCTGCGCGCTTTACTGACGCGACAGGAGCGGTTTAGCGGCGATGCGGCGCATCAGTTGCGCACGCCGCTGGCCATTTTGAAAACCCAGGTTACGGTAGCGCTAAACAGCGAAGAGGCTGCGCAGCGCACCGAAAGCCTGCTGGCAATGCGCAGCACGCTGGATGACACCATTCAGCTTACCGATCGTCTGCTGCAGCTGTCGCGGGTAAAAGGGCGGCAGAGCGAACAGCAGCCGATGCAGCAGCTCGATCTCACCGGCATTGTGCGCGATGCCTGCCTGACACGTTACAGCCAGGCACGCAGTAAGCAGATCGATTTAGGCTACGAAGGCGATGAACACTGCATGATTCTGGGCGATCCGCTGTTGCTGGCGGAGCTGTGCGCTAACCTGCTGGATAATGCCATAAAATATACGCCGCCGGGCGGCGTGGTAACCGCCAGCGTGGTGGCGGGTTGCCTTAACATTGAGGACAGCGGGCCGGGCATCGCCCAGGCGCAACGGCAGCAGGCGCTACAGCCTTTTCAGCGCCTGCAGAGCGCCCGGCTTGAACAGGGGGCAGGCCTGGGGCTGGCGCTGGTGAATGATATCGCCCAGTGGCACGGCACCCAGCTTACGCTTGGCGACAGCGCACCGCTGGGCGGCCTGTGTGTGCAGATCGCCTTCAGGCTGTGTTAACACGACGCAACGGCGTTTTTAGCCGTTGCGCCAGCACCACGCCGACCAGCGTCAGTCCACCGCCAATAAAGTGATAGCTGTGCAACTGTTCGTGCAGAAACAGCACGGCGATTAGCGCGGTAAAAATCGGCACCAGGTTCATAAAAATGCTGGCGGTGCTGGCGCCCATCCGCTGCACGCCCTGAATCCACAAAAACGGCGCGATAATCGAGGCGGGAATACCGGCAAACAGCACCAGCGGCAGATTATGCAGGTTGAGTGTGACCTCCGGCGCGAGCAGAAAATTGGGTGTCAGAAACAGCAGGCCAAAGAAAATTTGCACATACAGACTCTGCCAGTTCGGTAGGCCGATACTCCAGCGTTTGGTCAACACGCCATAGAGCGCGTAGGAGGTTGAGGCCGCCAGCATCATCAGTTCTCCTTTTCCCAGCCCGTGCGTCATCAACTGCTGCGGTTCCCCGGCGCTGACCAGCCACACCAGTCCGCTGAAAGAGATCACGCTGCCCAGCAGAATGCCAACGGTGGGCGCAAGACGCAGCAAAGGCACGCTCAACAACACGGTGAGCAGCGGAATCAGCGCGTTAAGAATGCCCATAAACAGCGCGCTAACGGTGTGCGCAGCAAAGTAGGCAAGGCTCTGATAGAGCACCATGCCGAGCAGGCCCAGCAGCGCCAACTGCCACCACACCTGCCGCACACGCTGGCGATTGCGCCAGACGCCGGGCAGCACAAAAGGGGTCAGCACCAAAAAGGCCAGCAGCCAGCGATAGAGCGAGATCGCCGCCGGATCGATAGCGCCGGCCGAAAGCTTACTGACGATGGCGTTGATCGACCAGATCAGCACCGCAAACAGGGGAAACAAAAAATTCATAGCGACCTCATCATAATAAGGCGCGCAAGTTTACGCCTGTCAGCATTTTATAAAAGCGCGACGCACAGAAAAATCCCATTGCCGGTCTGGGCGGCGAAGGTGATGTGTGTTTGCCGCCTCTTTATGCCAGAATAATTTCCTTACTTCTTTTCGTCCGAACAGGAAAGCCGCTGTGAAAATTGTCGTTGATGAGAATATGCCCTATGCCCATGAACTGTTCAGCCGCACCGGCGATGTGGTTGCCGTACCGGGGCGTCCGCTGCCGGTTGCTGAGCTGAGTGACGCCCAGGGCTTGATGGTGCGTTCAGTGACAAAGGTGGATGCCGCCCTGCTTGATGGTACCAGCGTGAAGTTTGTCGGTACCGCCACTGCGGGCACCGATCATATCGACGACGATTACCTTACCGCAGCGAACATCGCCTTTTCCGCCGCCCCGGGCTGTAACGCCATCGCGGTAGTGGAATACCTGTTTTCCGCACTGCTGCTGCTGGCGGAGCGCGATGGCTTTCAGCTCACCGACCGCACGGTTGGCATTGTGGGCGTCGGCAACGTGGGCGGGCGCCTGCAAAAACGGCTGGAAGCCTGGGGCGTGCGGACGCTGCTCTGCGATCCCCCGCGCGCCGACAGGGGCGAGCCTGGCGACTTTCAGCCGCTTAGCACGCTGGCGGCGGAAGCCGATATTCTCACCTTCCACACGCCGCTGTTTAAGCAGGGACAGTATAAAACGCTGCATCTGGCCGATGAGGCGCTGCTGCGCGCGCTGAAGCCCAACGCCATCCTGATCAACGCCTGTCGTGGGCCGGTGGTGGATAACGCGGCGTTACTGAACGTGTTAAACAGCCGGGACGATTTAAGCGTGGTGCTGGATGTCTGGGAACCGGAGCCGGACCTGGATCTGGCGCTGCTGGCAAAAGTGGACATCGCTACGGCGCACATTGCTGGCTACACGCTCGAGGGCAAAGCGCGCGGCACCACGCAGGTGTTTGAGGCGTGGAGTGCATTTATTGGCCAGCCACAACAGGTCTCGCTGGCCAGCCTGCTGCCCGCACCGGAGTTTGGCGAGATTACGCTGCGCGGGCCGCTCGATCAGGCAACGCTGAAACGATTGGTGCATCTGGTGTATGATGTGCGCCGCGATGATGCGCCCCTGCGCCAGGTCGCTGCCATAGCGGGTGAATTTGACCGTTTACGCAAGCAATATCAGGAACGCCGCGAGTGGTCTTCATTGCAGGTGAACTGTGATGATGCCGGAGCAGCAGCGATGCTGCAGCAGCTGGGCTTTAACGCGGTGCATCAGGCGGGATAAATACGCCGATCATCCTCTCCCTGTTTACAGGGGGAAAAATCTGAATCCCCGGGCGGTGAATATCACCGCCTTCTGTTTTTATGTCATTGTCTGAGGTAAACCACCATGTCTGACGGCTGGAATATTGCGCTACTTGGCGCAACAGGCGCAGTAGGGAACGCTGTACTGGAACTGCTGGCGGAACGCGAGTTCCCGGTGGGGGAATTATTTTTACTCGCCAGCGCCAACAGCGCCGGTGAAAACAAACGCTTTGCGGGCCAGACGCTGCTGGTGCAGGACGCCAGTGAATTTGACTGGTCTCAGGCGCAGCTGGCCTTTTTTGTTGCCGGACGCGACGCCTCGGCGCGCTACGCCGAAGAAGCGGCCAACGCCGGTTGTCTGGTGATCGACAGCAGCGATCTGTTCGCGCTGGAGCCGGATGTGCCGCTGGTGGTGCCGGATGTGAATCCGCAAGTACTGGGCGATTACCGCAATCGTAACATTGTCAGCGTGGCCGACAGTCTGACCAGCCAGCTGCTGAGTGCACTGAAGCCGCTGATTGAGCAGGCCGGGCTCAGCCGTATTCAGGTCACCAACCTGCTGTCGGTTTCCTCACACGGCAAAGCCGCGGTGGACGGCCTGGCAGGCGAGAGCGCCCGTTTGCTGAACGGCATTCCGCCCGAAGAGCACCACTTTGGCCGTCAGCTGGCGTTCAACCTGCTGCCGCAGCTGGCAGATAACGCCGGTAGCGTCGCCAGCGAGCGTCGCCTGGTGGATCAGGTACGCAAAGTACTGCAGGACGAGGGATTGCCGATTGCGGTAACCAGCCTGCAGGCGCCGGTGTTTTACGGCAACGCGCAGCAGGTGTGGGTCGAAAACCTGCGTCCGCTCTCGGCTGAAGAAGCGCGCGAGATTTTGCTGGAGACGGAGGATATTTCGCTTTCTGAAGAGAACGATTATCCCACGCCGGTAGGCGATGCGTCCGGTAACGAAACGCTGAGCATTGGCTGCGTGCGCAATGATTACGGCGTACCGGAGCTGCTGCAGTTCTGGACGGTAGCGGATAATATTCGCTTCGGTGGCGCGTTGATGGCCATCAAAACCGCTGAGAAGCTGGTGCGGGAGTACATGTACTGATGTCTGAGGCGGTCAACGAGCACAAACTGGCGTTGGGCATCGAATATGACGGCAGCCGCTATTATGGCTGGCAGCGACAGCAGGAAGTGCGCAGCGTGCAGGGCAAGCTGGAACAGGCGCTGGCAAAAGTAGCCGATCATGACGTAAACGTGTTTTGTGCGGGTCGCACCGATGCAGGTGTGCATGGTACCGGTCAGGTGGTGCATTTTGTGACCACGTCGATCCGCAAAGATGCGGCCTGGACGCTGGGCGTTAATGCCAATTTGCCGGATGACATCGCGGTGCGTTGGGTTAAAGCGGTGCCGGATGAGTTCCATGCCCGTTTCAGCGCCACCGCACGCCGCTATCGCTACATCATTTATAATCAACGGCTGCGGCCAGCGATTCTGCACGGCGGCGTGACCCATTTTTACCATCCGCTGGATGTGGAAAAAATGCAGCGCGCCGGGCAGTGCCTGCTGGGTGAAAATGACTTCACCTCGTTTCGTGCCGTGCAGTGTCAGTCGCGCACGCCGTGGCGCAACATCATGCACCTTGAGGTCAGCCGCTTTGGTGCCTATGTGGTGGTGGATATCAAGGCCAACGCCTTTGTTCACCACATGGTGCGTAACATTGTGGGTAGCCTGCTGGAGATCGGCTGCGGCAACCAGCCTGAGAACTGGATGGCCAGCCTGCTGGCGGCAAAGGATCGTACGCTGGCGGCAGCGACCGCCAAAGCAGAAGGGCTCTATTTGGTGGCGGTGGATTATCCATCCCATTTTGATCTTCCCCGACCGCCGATGGGACCGCTGTTCCTCGCGGATTAACTTTTAGCCATAGGATAGTAGCGCCATGGATTTCATCCATTTAGTCATCGATTTTATCTTGCACATTGATGTGCATCTTGCCGAGCTGGTGGCGCAGTATGGCATCTGGGTCTATGCCATCCTGTTTTTGATCCTGTTCTGTGAAACCGGCCTGGTCGTGACGCCGTTTTTACCCGGTGATTCGCTGCTGTTTGTTGCCGGTGCGCTGGCGGCGCTGCCGGGCAACGACCTCAATATCCATCTGATGGTCGCGCTGCTGGTGATTGCCGCTATTCTTGGCGATGCGGTGAACTACACCATTGGCCGCCTGTTTGGGGCGCGGTTGTTCAGCAACCCCAACTCGAAAATCTTTCGTCAAAGCTATCTCGATAAAACCCATGCGTTTTACGAGCGTCATGGCGGAAAAACGATTATCCTTGCGCGCTTCGTGCCGATCGTGCGCACCTTTGCGCCGTTTGTTGCCGGGATGGGGCACATGTCCTACCGTCACTTTGCGCTGTATAACGTGACGGGCGCGTTATTATGGGTAGTGCTATTCTCCTACGCCGGTTATCTTTTTGGTGATTTACCCGTGGTGCAAGAGAACCTGAAACTGCTGATCGTGGGGATTATCCTGGTTTCTGTGCTGCCAGGCGTGATAGAAGTGTGGCGCCATCGCCGTGCGGCGAAGCAGCAGAAGCAGCCTTAAAAAAAGGGTTCAGGCCAGGCCATCCGACCAGATTTTTATCCACAGCGCCGGATGGTTATGGTTTAATGAGCGACATTTATGGTCTGCTGTCACCGACAGCAGCAACAAGAAAAACTGGTCTCACCAGGTTCAAACAGAAAGGTCATCAATGAGCTGGATTGAACGAATTCTCAACAAGAGCACCATCACGCCATCGCGTAAAGCGAGTATCCCGGAAGGCGTGTGGACCAAGTGTGACAGCTGCGGCCAGGTTCTTTACCGTGCCGAACTGGAGCGCAATCTGGAAGTTTGCCCGAAATGCGATCACCACATGCGTATGCATGGACGTGAGCGCCTGAACCGGCTGCTTGATGAAGGCACGCTGGTGGAGTTGGGCAGCGAGCTGGAACCAAAAGACGTGCTCAAGTTTAAGGATTCCAAAAAATATAAAGATCGTCTGACTGCCGCGCAGAAAGCGACAGATGAGACGGATGCGCTGATTGTTATGAAAGGCACGCTGCACAGCATGCCGGTCGTTGCCGCCGCGTTTGAGTTTGCCTTTATGGGCGGTTCAATGGGCTCGGTAGTGGGTGCGCGCTTTGTGCGTGCGGTTGAGCAGGCGCTGGAAGATAACTGTCCACTGATCTGTTTCTCCGCCAGCGGCGGCGCCCGAATGCAGGAAGCGTTAATGTCGCTGATGCAGATGGCGAAAACCAGTGCGGCGTTGGCCAAGATGCGCGAGCGCGGTCTGCCTTATATTTCTGTCATGACTGACCCGACTATGGGCGGTGTGTCAGCCAGCTTCGCCATGTTAGGCGATCTGAATATCGCTGAGCCAAAAGCGCTGATCGGTTTTGCTGGTCCGCGTGTGATTGAGCAGACGGTTCGCGAAAAGCTGCCGCCAGGCTTCCAGCGCAGCGAGTTCCTGATTGAAAAAGGCGCGATCGACATGATCATTCGCCGTCCGGAATTGCGCTACAAGCTGGCCAGCCTGCTGGCAAAAATGATGAACCTGCCAGCCCCGCTGCCTGATAGCGATGAGCCAGCACCGGCTTCTGAGCCAGAAAGCCACGAGGCCTGACAGATGATCGAAAGGCGCGTTGAGCGCCTTTCACCAATGCACCGTAACGTTGTGAACGGGACACATGGATAATCTTCACCTTCCTCAAGCCACGTCGCCTTTGGCCACGTGGCTTCATTATCTTGAACACCTGCATTCGCAAGCGATCGAGCTGGGGCTTGACCGCATTCGCGACGTCGCTCAGCGGCTCGACCTGCTGCAACCCGCTCCGTTTATCTTCACCGTCGCCGGCACCAACGGCAAAGGTACCACCTGTCGCACGCTGGAAACGGTGCTGATGGCGGCAGGCTTTCGCGTTGGCGTCTTCAGTTCGCCTCATCTGGTGCGTTACACCGAGCGCGTACGTGTTCAGGGCGAAGAGCTGGCCGAATCGGCGCACACCGCCAGCTTTGCGGCAATTGAAGCAGGGCGCGGAACCACCTCATTAACCTACTTTGAATTTGGCACGCTGTCGGCGCTGATGCTGTTTAAGCAGGCGGCACTCGATGTGGTGATCCTTGAGGTCGGCCTTGGTGGTCGCCTGGATGCCACCAACATTGTAGATGCCGACGTTGCGGTAGTCACCAGCATTGCGCTGGATCATACCGACTGGCTGGGCAACGATCGTGAAAGCATTGGCCGCGAAAAAGCGGGTATCTTTCGCCAGGGCAAGCCGGCGGTGGTTGGCGAGCCTGACATGCCATTAACCATTGCTGACGTTGCCAGCGCCTGCGGCGCCCGGCTGCATCAACGCGATCGCGACTGGCATTATCAACAGTTGGCTACCGGCTGGCGTTTTGTGGACGCGCAGGGCGAACTTAACGATCTGCCGCTGCCTCAGGTGCCGTTGCCTAATGCGGCTACCGCGTTGGCGGCATTGCGCGCGTCAGGGCTGGCGGTCGACGATGCGGTTATTCGGGCGCATATCGGGCGGGCGATTCTGCCGGGCCGTTTTCAAACCGTCAGCCAGGCTCCACGTCTGATTCTCGACGTTGCCCACAATCCTCACGCCGCCAGCTACCTGGCGAGTCGTCTGGCGGCAGAGCCGGTGGCCGGTAAAGTACACGCGGTGGTCGGCATGCTGCACGATAAAGATATTGCCGGCACGCTGGCCGCGTTGGCAAATCAGGTGGATGTCTGGTATTGCGCACCGTTAAGCGGACCGCGCGGTGCCAGTGCTGAACAGCTGCTGGCGCATCTGCCTGCAGGACAGGCGTTCAGCGATGTGACTTCAGCCTGGCGTGCGGCCATGCAGCAGGCGGGCAAGCAGGATATTGTGCTGGTGTGCGGTTCGTTCCACACCGTGGCACAGGTTATGGAAACGCTGGAAACGGAGAAGGGCAGTGGCAAGTAAGTTTCAAAACCGTTTAGTCGGCACCATTATATTAGTCGCCGTGGGGGTCATCGTGCTGCCCGGGCTGCTTGACGGCAAGAAGAAGCACTATAAAGAAGAGTTTGCGGCGATTCCGCTGGTGCCGAAACCGGAAGATCAGCAGGACAGCGAAATGGTGCCGCCGGTGACCCAGTCGCTGCCGTCTCAGCCACCGGAAGGCGCGGGTGCGGCGGTAGGCGGCAACAGCAACCGACCGCAGCAGTCAGCCGACAGTGGCGCGACGCAGCCGCAAAGCAATACGTCGCCAACGGTGGTGACGCCGCCGCCTGTCGCCGCGACAAAACCTGCGGAGCCGGTGCGCCAGCCGCCTAAAGCGCAGCCGAAACCGGTTGAAAAAGCGAAGCCGGTTGAGCAGCCGAAAAGCAAGCCGGTCGAGCAAAGCAAACCGGTTGAACAGCCAAAAGTGGTTGAGCAACCTAAACCTGTTGAGCAGACGAAACCCGCTGATGCGCCGGTTGGACAGGCGTATGTGGTGCAGTTGGGCGCGCTGAAAAATGCCAGCAAGGTCAATGAAATTGTTGCGCAGCTACGGTTGTCGGGCTATCGCGCCTTTACCGTGCCAGCCACGCCGGTGCAGGGACAAATTACACGTCTCTACGTAGGACCGGATGCGTCAAAAGCGAAAATGCAGGCGGCAGTCAGCGAGCTGAAAGGCATTTCTGGCCTGAGCGGCGTGGTGAAGCCTTACAGCGCCCGTTAACGCTTTGTGCCTTCTGTTCAGGCAAACATTATGCTAACCGGAGGCGGCGATTGAGAATTTTTTCGCCGCCTCTTTTTATGCGAAAAGGCACGGGGAAAACGCTACGCAAACGTTTTCTTTTTCTGTTAGAATGCGCCCCGAACTGGATGCAGGGGCACCGTCACTGGAAGAGTTCATGATCTGGATAGATTACGCCATTATTGCGGTAGTAAGTTTTTCGGCCCTCGTCAGCCTGATTCGTGGCTTTGTTCGGGAAGCCTTATCTCTCGTTACCTGGGGATGCGCATTCTTTGTCGCCAGTCATTATTACTCCTTCCTTGCGGTCTGGTTTACAGGCTTTGAAGACGAACTGGTTCGAAATGGCATTGCCATCGGCGTACTTTTTATTGCTACCCTTATCGTAGGGGCGATTGTGAATTACGTCATCGGCTCCCTGGTGGAAAAGACCGGCTTGTCCGGCACTGACCGGGTTTTGGGTGTCTGTTTTGGGGCATTGCGTGGCGTATTGATTGTCTCTGCCATACTTTTCTTCCTCGATACATTCACCGGCTTTTCGAAAAGTCCCGACTGGCAACAGTCACAGCTGATTCCCCAGTTTAGTTATATCATCAGGTGGTTTTTTGATTATCTGAAAAGCTCGTCGAGTTTTTTACCCCAGTGATTCCACTGGGCTGCGGCTTATGAGGAAATGACAACATGTGCGGTATTGTCGGTATCACCGGTTTCATGCCGGTAAACCAGTCGATTTATGACGCGTTAACGGTGCTTCAGCACCGCGGGCAGGATGCCGCAGGCATTTGTACCATTGATGCCATTAATTGCTTCCGTCAGCGAAAAGCAAACGGTCTGGTCAGCGATGTGTTTGAAGCGCGTCACATGCAGCGTTTGCAGGGCAACATGGGCATTGGCCATGTTCGCTATCCCACTGCCGGTAGCTCCAGCGCCTCTGAGGCGCAGCCGTTTTACGTCAACTCGCCCTACGGCATTACGCTGGCGCATAACGGTAATTTGACCAACGCACATGAACTGCGCAAGCAGCTGTTCGAAAGCGGCCGCCGCCACGTCAATACCACCTCCGATTCTGAAATCCTGCTGAACATCTTTGCGCAGGAACTCGATCGTTTTCCGCAGCATCCGCTGCAGGCAGACAATATTTTTGCTGCGGTCGCCGCGCTGCATAAAATGGTGCGCGGTGCCTACGCCTGCGTTTCCATGATTATCGGCCATGGCATGGTCGCTTTCCGCGATCCCAACGGTATCCGTCCGTTGGTCATTGGCAAGCGTGCTATGCCTGATGGCCGCGTGGAGTATATGGTTGCCTCGGAAAGCGTGGCGCTGGATACCCTGGGCTTTGAGTTTTTACGTGACGTCGCGCCGGGCGAAGCGGTCTATATCACGCAGGCGGGCCAGCTGTTCACGCGTCAGTGTGCAGAAAACCCGAAAACCAATCCGTGCCTGTTCGAATACGTCTACTTTGCGCGTCCGGACTCCTTCCTCGACAAAATTTCGGTCTACAGCGCGCGCGTTCGCATGGGCACCAAGCTGGGCAATAAAATTGCGCGTGAGTGGGAAGATCTCGATATCGATGTGGTGATTCCCATTCCGGAAACCTCCACCGACATTGCGCTGGAAATTGCCCGCATTCTGGACAAGCCGTATCGTCAGGGCTTTGTAAAAAATCGCTATGTCGGACGTACCTTCATTATGCCAGGGCAGCATCTGCGTCGCAGCGCCGTTCGACGCAAGCTGAACGCCAACCGCGCCGAGTTCCGCGATAAAAACGTGCTGCTGGTAGATGATTCCATCGTGCGTGGTACCACCTCAGAGCAAATTATTGAGATGGCGCGTGAAGCGGGCGCGAAGAAAGTTTATCTCGCCTCAGCTGCACCTGAGATTCGCTTCCCTAACGTGTACGGCATCGATATGCCCAGCGCCACTGAGCTGATTGCCCACGGACGTGAAGCGGATGAGATCTGTACGCTGATTAAAGCGGACAAGCTGATTTTCCAGGATTTGGGCGATCTGATTGAAGCGGTACGCGAAGAAAACCCGGACATTGGTCAGTTCGAGTGTTCGGTGTTTGATGGCATTTACGTCACCAAAGATGTCGATCAGCAGTATCTTGAATATCTGCAATCGCTGCGCAATGATGATGCAAAAGCCGCGCTGCGCCAGAATGAAGGCGAAAATCTTGAGTTGCACAACGAAGGCTAATCACCGACGATGCGTTCAGGAAATGAAAGGCCGGGAAACCGGCCTTTTTTGTGGGCACAACCGGCGCAAACGCAGCTAAACAGGATCAGCATGAAAAAAATAATTATTGGCATTTCCGGCGCCAGCGGGGCGATTTACGGCGTGCGCATGTTGCAGGTTTTGCAGGCGGTAGACGAGGTGGAAACCCATCTGATCATGAGTAACGCCGCGCGGCAGACGCTGGCGCTGGAAACCGATTACAGCCTGCGTGATGTCCAACAGATGGCGGATGTGGTGCACGATGCGCGTGATATCGCCGCCACAATCTCCTCGGGATCGTTTAAAACCGAAGGCATGGCAATCGTGCCGTGCTCAATGAAAACGCTCTCCGGCATCGTTCACAGCTATTCCGACGGGCTGCTGACGCGCGCCGCAGATGTCATTTTAAAAGAGCGGCGTCGGCTAGTGTTGTGCGTTCGGGAAACGCCGCTGCATATCGGCCATTTGCGCATGATGACCACCGCCGCAGAAATGGGCGCGATCATTATGCCGCCGGTGCCAGCCTTTTATCACCGCCCGCAAAACGTCATGGACATCGTTGATCAAACCGTTAACCGAGTCATCGATCAGTTTGATATTGACCTGCCTGACGATCTGTTTGTGCGCTGGCAAGGTGCACAAAAGTGATGTGATGCGCCAGTCTGGTGCATAAAAACGGAGCCGCCGCGTGACCTGTCCGGCAAATGCACCAAAATGCGCCATCATCCTGCTTTGCTTCGGCTTTTTATTCTCTATATTGAACACTAAACCGACAAGATGAAGCGTTGTTCATCCGGGAGGCAATGGCGCAACGCCTATGTTATCGGCGCTTGCAGATCTGGCACGAAATCTGCAATTCTGGACAGGCAAACAGCATCATAACAACAACAAACACATCACTGAGGGTAATCCATGAAGAAGCGACTCCTGGCTCTTTCTTTATTGACCTGCTTCAGCGCAGGCAGCGCCTTTGCTGCTCTGCCTGAAACGCTGCGCATCGGCACCGATCCTACCTATCCGCCTTTTGAATCAAAAAATACGCAGGGCCAGCTGACCGGATTTGATATCGATTTAGCGAACGAGATCTGTAAACGTATTCAGACCAAATGTACCTATGTTGAAAGCGACTTTGACGCGCTGATTCCCTCACTGAAAGCCAAAAAAATCGACGCCATTATCTCCTCACTGTCGATTACTGAAAAACGGCAGCAGGAGATCGCCTTCTCTGAAAAACTCTATGCCGCTAACGCCCGTCTGGTAGCACCGAAAGGCGCGAAAATCTCCCCCGATCTGACCGCGTTGAAAGGCAAAACCATTGGCCTGCTGCAGGGCACCACCCAGGAAACCTACGCTAATCAGTACTGGCGGCCAAAAGGGGTGAATATCACGCCTTATGCCAACCAGGACCTGGTCTATCAGGATCTTAACGCCGGACGCATTGATGCGGCATTCCAGGATGAAATCCAGGCAAGCGAAGGTTTTCTGAAGCAGCCAGTGGGTAAAGCCTATGCGTTTGCTGGTCCGGCAGTGAAAGATGACAAGATCTTCGGCGTCGGCACCGGCATGGGCCTGCGCAAAGATGATGGCGAACTGAAAACGGCCATTGATAAGGCTTTTGGCGAAATGCGTAAAGACGGTACTTACGACAAAATCGCGAAAAAATACTTTGATTTCAACGTATACGGTGACTGATTTACACCTGTCGTCACGGCTGTCCGCCGCATAGCGGGCAGCTTGTTCATCGACACTTCACGACAGGATCATCCCCATGCTTTACGGCTACTCTGACGTTATTCTTAAAGGCGCAACGGTGACGCTGGAGCTGGCACTCAGTTCAGTGTTGCTGGCGCTTGTGCTTGGCCTCGCCGGTGCGGCCGCCAAACTTTCTCGCAATCGACCGCTGGCGTTGCTGTTTGAAGCCTATACCACGCTGATCCGCGGCGTGCCCGATCTGGTGCTGATGCTGCTGATTTTTTATGGATTGCAGATCGCGCTTAACCAGCTAACCGATGCCTTGGGCGTTGGGCAGTTTGATATCGATCCGATGGTGGCCGGTATCATCACGCTCGGCTTTATCTACGGCGCCTATTTTACCGAAACCTTCCGCGGTGCCTTCCTCGCCGTACCAAAAGGGCAAATTGAAGCGGCAACCGCCTTTGGGTTTACTTCATCGCAGGTTTTTCGCCGCATTCTGTTTCCCGGCATGATGCGTTACGCCTTGCCGGGCATCGGCAACAACTGGCAGGTCATTCTGAAGGCCACCGCGCTGGTTTCACTACTTGGGTTGGAAGATGTGGTAAAAGCGACGCAACTGGCAGGCAAAAGCACCTGGCAACCTTTCTACTTCGCTATCGTGGCGGGAGCCATTTATCTGCTGTTCACCACCTTATCCAACGGTGTGCTGTGGTGGCTGACGCGTCGATATTCAGTTGGGGTGAAAAAGGCTGAGCTATGATCGATATTATTCAGGAATACTGGAAAGCACTGCTGTGGAGCGATGGTTATCGCATTACCGGCGTAGCGATGACGCTGTGGCTGCTGATTATTTCGGTGGTGCTGGGCGGCTGTCTGGCCGTGCTGTTAGCGATTGCACGCGTATCACCGAACCGGTTTATTAGCCTGCCTGTCTGGCTGTTTACTTATGTGTTTCGCGGCACGCCACTCTACGTGCAGCTGCTGGTGTTTTACTCCGGCATGTATACGCTGGAAGTGGTGAAGGGCACCGAACTGCTCAACGCGTTTTTTCGTAGCGGGCTGAACTGTACGCTGCTGGCGTTTACCCTTAACACCTGTGCCTATACCACCGAGATATTCGCCGGAGCCATTCGGGCGGTGCCGCACGGTGAAATCGAAGCGGCGCGCGCCTATGGCTTTTCCACCTTTAAACTTTATCGCTGCATTATTTTGCCTTCTGCACTGCGTACCGCGTTGCCGGTCTACAGCAATGAAGTGATTTTAATGCTGCACTCCACGGCGCTGGCCTTCACCGCCACCGTGCCGGATCTGCTGAAAGTGGCGCGCGATATTAACTCAGCAACCTATCAGCCTTTTACCGCGTTCGGTCTTGCGGCCGTGCTCTATCTTATTATCTCTTATGTGCTGATTAGCCTGTTCCGCGCCGCAGAGCGCCGCTGGCTGGCACATATAGCGCCTCACTGAGTGATTGACCATGGCTGAAATGAAATTAAGCGTGACCGATTTACACAAGCGTTATGGGGAACATGAAGTGCTGAAAGGGGTGTCGCTGCAGGCTAAGGCGGGCGATGTCATCAGCATTATCGGATCGTCCGGCTCGGGTAAAAGCACTTTTCTGCGCTGCATTAACTTTCTGGAAAAGCCCAGCGAGGGAGCGATTTCGGTGAACAATGCCGCTATTTCACTGGTGCGCGACACCGATGGTCAGCTCAAGGTGGCGAACAAGGAGCAGCTGCGTATGCTGCGTACGCGCCTGACCATGGTGTTTCAGCACTTCAATCTGTGGAGCCACATGACGGTGCTGGAAAACGTAATGGAAGCGCCGATTCAGGTGCTGGGATTGTCGAAGCAGGAAGCGCGCCAGCGCGCCATTACCTATCTTGATAAGGTCGGCATTGATGAGCGCGCGCGCGGTAAGTACCCGGTGCATCTCTCCGGTGGTCAGCAGCAACGCGTCTCCATTGCGCGTGCCCTGGCGATGGAGCCGGACGTGCTGCTGTTTGATGAGCCGACGTCGGCGCTCGATCCTGAGCTGGTCGGCGAAGTGCTGCGCATTATGCAGAAGCTGGCGGAAGAGGGGAAAACCATGGTGGTGGTAACACACGAAATGGAATTTGCCCGTCACGTTTCCAGCCACGTTATTTTCCTGCATCAGGGCAAAATCGAAGAGCAGGGCACGCCGGAAGAGGTGTTCGACCGTACACAAAGCCCACGGCTGAAACAGTTCCTCTCGGGGTCGTTAAAATAACCGCATTGAGCCAACGGCTGCGCCGTTGGCTCGCGTTACACCACGTCAGCCAACGCCTGATCCAGCTGTACCCATTTAAAGCGGTAGCCTGACTCCTCAAGCCGCTTTGGCAGCAGGTGCTGACCGCCTAATACTAACACCGCCGATTCCCCCATCATCAGCTTAATAGCGCCCGCTGGCGTGCGCATAAAGGCAGGGCGGTGCATCGCATGACCCAGGATAGCGGCAAACTGCTCGTTGCGCACGGCATAAGGTGCAACCATGTTAAAGGGTCCGCGCAGCGTCGGTTTTTCCAGCAGCCAGAGGATGCCGTTAACCATATCATCGATGTGAATCCACGGCATATATTGCTTGCCGCTGCCGATCGGTCCGCCCACGCCCATCTTAAACGGCAGCTTCATTTTGGTCAGCGCGCCGCCTTCCTTCGCCAGTACCACGCCGGTGCGCAGCAGACAAACGCGGGTGCGATCGCTTTCAGCGGCCAGCGCCAGCGCTTCCCAGCGGGCGCAGAGCTGGTGGGTGAATTCATCCTGACCGCCATCCTCTTCGGTTACAATCGCTTCGCCGCTGTTGCCATAAAACCCACTGGCTGAGCCTGAGATCAGCACCTGTGGCGGCTGGCTGCTGGCATTGATCAGTGACGCCAGCTGTTCGGTGATCTGCCAGCGGCTTTCACACAGGCGCTGTTTCTGCTGTTCACTCCAGCGCTTATCGGCGATCGGCTCGCCGGCGAGGTTAATCACCGCATCAATACCGTTGAGATCTTTCTGTTGGGCGATGCCGGACCAGATGGTCACCCGTGAATCCAGTTTTTCCCTTGCTGCCGCGACGTCGCGGCTGATCACGCTAATCTGGTGCCCTTTCGCTAATAACGCTGGCACCAAATGGCTGCCAATCAGCCCGGTGCCACCGGTGAGTAAAATATGCATGCCGGGTATCCTTATACGTTGTTTAATCGCCCCTTTTGAGCATAGAAGAGATGCGCCAGGCTGGCGAACAAACGGGGCGATAACGCGGATTTCAGCCTGAAAAAACCGCGTCATGACGCGTGATGATTTCGGCATCATGAACAGAGCCAAAAAAGGGTGCCGGTCGCAGCATATTTTGGTCGCGCTGTCACGAATGAAAGGGTAAAAAAGGGAGTAAAACGGTTATTGCTTCATAACAGATAAATCTTTATTTTAGGGCGGCGCGCGTCAACGAAACGCGCGGTCATGGCGAAGATCATCGCGCAACAGTGCGCCAAAAATATTATTAAGGGTTACGGATGGTGGAGCAAAGTCAGGCTGCGGGCACCGAGTGGGTTGATATTGTCAACGAAGAGAATGAGGTCATCGCACAGTCGAGTCGGGCGCAAATGCGTGCGCAGCGGCTGCGTCATCGCGCAACCTATATCGTTGTGCATGACGGCAGAGGAAAAATCCTCGTGCAGCGTCGTACCGAGAACAAAGACTTTATGCCGGGTATGCTGGATGCGACCGCCGGCGGCGTCGTGCAGTCCGGTGAAAACATGCTGGAATCGGCGCGTCGTGAAGCAGAAGAAGAGCTGGGCATCGCTGATGTGCCTTTTGCCGAGCACGGCATGTTCTATTTCGAAGATCAGCACTGCCGCGTCTGGGGCGGTCTGTTCAGCTGTGTGTCGCACGGTCCTTTCGCTATGCAGGAAGAAGAAGTGGCCGAGATATTCTGGATGCTGCCGGAAGAGATCACCGCACGCTGCGATGAGTTTACCGATGATTCGCTCAAAGCCTTGTCGCTCTGGATGAGCCGCAACGGTGAAAATGGATAAAAAAAGGGTCGCTTATAGCGACCCTTTTTGTTGATGAACCCGTGTGGTTATACGTGACGTTCACCGGCAACACGATGACGAGGTTGCGTACGACGGCCAACCATACCCATCACACCGGCAACAATCGCTTCGATAATCATCATGAAGAAGACAAACCAGCTCACTTTAGCGGTAGCAGCGGCAGCTTTGTCTGCAGCTTCACGCGCTTTCTGCTCGGCCTGTTTTTTCAGTTCTTCATATTTCTGCACTGCCTGCTGATAGCTCTGCTCAGCCTGATTTACCATCTGATCCACTTCCTGATCGCTTTTTCCGGTACGCGCTTTGATAATATTTTTCAGCGCTTCACGGTCCGCGGCCTGGAATGTATTTTCATGACGATCAATTAAGCCTTTAACAAAGTTGGTGAGGTCAGTATCCGCATTTTGTGGGTTATTTGCGGTGTTCTCAGCCTGATTCTGTGCATTATTTGCTTCAGATTTCGCTTTATTTTCCAGGTTCTCTGGTTGTAATTCTGGCTTACCGGTTTGACGCAGTGTGGTTTCAAGCTGATTCTGGAAATCATCAAGATTGATGTTATTTTCTTTCAGCTTGTCTTTCGCCATTTGCGTCACGGAAGGTGCCGCCGCGCCAATACCGTTACCTACCGCCTGCAGGCCGGTGCCGACAATATTCATTGCGCCAGTCACCGCGCTATTAACCACAACAACAGCCAGCCAGACGCAAATCAGCGCGTTCACGCCAAACATCAGCAGGCCATGCAGCGCACCTTCACGCTGTGCCAGGCGGCCAGAAATATAGGCACCTACGGCAACGGAGATCAGAATGCTGGCACCGGTCCAGATGGCTGCGCCCCAGCCGATACTATCAAGCGGGTTTTGCTCTTTCAGCGGATCGATGGTGGTGGTGCCAATAGCCGTGCCCAAAATAGCCAGCAGCATATAAATTACCAGTGAAGTAATCACACCGGCAAATACGGCACTCCACGAAATACGTTTTAACGGTACTTCCCGGTTTTCAATATAAGGCGTGCGAGTTTCAACATGAGGTTCGCGCATTTATCTATCTCCATATTATTTTATCATTACTACGCTGTTGCCATAGCGAATTTGATTTAACTGCTAAAAAGAGAATAGTCGCAAAAACGCTTTTTGCCACTAAATGACAAGAAGTTATTTAAAAAAAAGCGGAGCGGGAATAAAGCGCGGGTGACGTCGGGCAACAATTGCCCGATATTGAGGCAGGAAACGCAGCGGTTACTTTTGCTCAATAAAAAAAGAAAATAAAACGGCCGCCAGGCGACCGTTTTTGTAGAAATGTGTTATGCCTGGTCTTCCGCCTGCTGAGCCTGAATGGCGGTGAGTGCAATGGTATAAACGATGTCATCAACCAGCGCGCCGCGCGACAGATCATTCACCGGTTTGCGCATACCTTGCAGCATCGGGCCAATTGAAATCAGGTCGGCTGAACGCTGAACCGCTTTGTAGGTGGTGTTGCCGGTATTGAGATCCGGGAAGATGAATACCGTGGCACGGCCCGCAACCGGCGAATCAGGCGCCTTCGATTTGGCGACGTCAGCCATGATCGCGGCATCATATTGCAGTGGACCATCGATCACTAAATCAGGGCGTTTAGCCTGGGCAATACGAGTCGCCTCGCGCACTTTTTCCACGTCGCTGCCCGCACCTGAGTTACCGGTGGAATAGGAGATCATGGCGACGCGTGGATCGATACCAAACGCCTGAGCGGAATCCGCCGACTGAATGGCGATCTCGGCCAGCTGCTCTGCATCAGGATCGGGATTGATGGCACAGTCGCCGTAAACCAGCACCTGCTCGGGCAGCAGCATAAAGAACACCGATGAGACCAGCGAGCTGTTTGGCGCGGTCTTAATCAGCTGCAACGGTGGGCGAATGGTATTGGCGGTGGTATGCACCGCACCGGACACCAGACCGTCCACTTCGCCGCCTTCCAGCATCATGGTGCCGAGCACCACGTTGTCTTCCAGCTGTTCTTCAGCCACCACTTCGGTCATGCCTTTGTTCTTACGCAGTTCGACCAGGCGCGCAATGTAGTTTTTACGCGCCACTTCCGGATCGATAATTTCAATGCCGCTGTTCAGCACCACGCCTTGCGCAGCGGCAACGCGTTTGATCTCTTCTGGATTGCCCAGCAGCACGCAGGTGGCGATGCCTCGTTCAGCACAGATTGAGGCTGCCTTAACGGTGCGAGGTTCATCACCTTCAGGCAGAACGATACGCTTGCCCGCTTTGCGTGCCAGCTCGGTGAGCTGATAACGGAAGGCCGGTGGTGACAGACGACGACTGCGCTCAGAGGCAGCGGTCAGCGACTCAATCCAGTCGGCGTCGATGTGGCTGGCCACATATTCTGATACGCGCTCAATACGCTGGGTATCGTCGCTGGGCACTTCCAGATTGAAGCTCTGCAGGCTCAAAGAGGTTTGCCAGGTGTTGGTTTTCACCATAAACACCGGCAGACCGGTCTGGAAGGCGCGTTCGCACAGCTGATTGATGCGCGCATCAATATCGTAGCCACCGGTCAACAGGATGGCACCGATCTCAATGCCGTTCATGGCGGCGAGGCAGGCGGCAACCAGCACATCAGGGCGATCGGCTGAGGTTACCAGCAGCGAACCGGGACGGAAATGCTCCAGCATATGCGGAATGCTGCGCGCGCAGAAGGTCACTGATTTCACGCGGCGCGTCTGGATTTCGCCTTCGTTAACGATCTCAGCATTGAGATGGCGACACATATCGATAGCGCGGGTCGCGATCAGCTCAAAGCTCCACGGCACGCAGCCCAACACCGGCAACGGGCTGTTGGCAAACAGCTGTTTAGGATCGATATTGGCGACGCTGGCTTTGTTGGAGTCATCGAAAATCTCAGAGAGATCCGGGCGCGTGCGGCCCTGTTCATCAACCGGCGCATTGAGTTTGTTAATAATCACGCCGGTGATGTTTTTGTTTTTGCTGCCGCCGAAGCTGCTTTGGGTGAGCTCAATACGCTCTTTCAGCTGCGCCGGTGAGTCATTGCCCAGCGCCATCACAAACACGATTTCAGCGTTTAGCGTTTTGGCAATTTCATAGTTCAGGGCGTTGGCGAACTGGTGTTTACGGGTCGGGACCAGGCCTTCCACCAGCACTACTTCTGCGTCCTGAGTGTTTTCATGGTAACGCGCAATGATCTCTTCCATCAGCACGTCCTGCTGATTGGATCCCAGCAGCGACTCAACGCGTGACATATGCAGCGGCTCAGCGGCGGGAATCGTGGAGTTTTTGCGAATAATGGTGGTGGTCTGGTCGGGCGTGTTGCCGCCTGAACGCGGCTGGGCAATCGGTTTAAACACGCTGAGGCGTACGCCTTTGCGCTCCATTGCGCGAATGACGCCGATGCTGACGCTGGTCAGGCCAACGCTGGTGCCGGTCGGAATAAGCATAATAGTACGGGACACGGGAAACCTCTCAGGTATCGCAAGCGGTCAAAACAATTCCGTCAGCCTGAGCTGACGGAGTGAAGATATTACGCGGTAAGGCGCGCGGCATCCTGCGCAATCACCAACTCTTCGTTGGTTGGAATGACGATGGCGAGACGGGTGCCTTCTTTATTAATAAAGCCGGACTTGCCGAAGCGCGCGGCCAGGTTGCGCTCATGATCCACCTCAAAGCCTAGCAGGCCCAGCTTGCTTAAGGCCAGTTCGCGTACCAGCGCGGCGTTTTCACCGATGCCGCCGGTGAAGATCACCGCATCCAGACGACCTTCCATCAGCGCGGTGTAAGAACCGATATATTTTGCCAGGCGATGACAGAAAACGTCCATTGCGCGTTTGGCATCTTCTTTGGTGGCATAATTATCTTCAACATAACGGCAGTCACTGGTGACTTCGGTCAGGCCCAGCAGGCCAGACTCTTTGGTCAGCAGCTTGTTAATGGCGTCTACGCTCATGCCCAGCGTATCGTGCAGGAAGAAGACAATAGCAGGATCGATATCGCCGCTGCGCGTGCCCATGACCAGACCTTCCAGCGGCGTTAAGCCCATTGAGGTATCAACGCATTGGCCGTTGCGAATCGCCGAGACTGAGCCGCCATTACCGAGATGACAGGTAATCACGTTGAGTTCTTCAACCGGCTTATTCAGCATTTTTGCCGCTTCACGCGAAACATAGAAGTGACTGGTGCCGTGCGCGCCATAACGGCGAACGCCGTGCTCTTTGTAAAGATGGTAAGGCAGGGCATAAAGGTAGGACTCTTCAGGCATTGTCTGATGGAAAGCGGTGTCGAAAACAGCGACATTTTTATCAGAGAGATGCGGGAAGTTTTTCAGCGCTTCATTAATGCCAATCAGATGGGCCGGATTATGCAAAGGCGCAAAAGAAGAGGCGTCTTTGATACCCTGTACCACATCGTCAGTGATAATTACTGAGTGCGTTAATTTTTCGCCACCGTGCACAATACGATGGCCTATCGCAGTGATTTGTGCGGAGAGCTCAGGTTTTTGTGCCAAAATAGTGTCAACGATAAAGTTCAGGGCTTCACTGTGAGCAGCGCCCGCGCCCAGCGCGGCTTCTTGTTTATTGCCTTCCAGCTTCCATTTGATGCGGGCTTCAGGTAAATGGAAACATTCGGCGAGACCGGATAAATATTCTTCGCCATCAGCAGGATTCAGGATAGCGAACTTAAGAGAAGAGCTACCGCAGTTCAGAACCAGAACTAACTTACTCGACATGGAAGTACCTATTTGTTTAAAGTGGCTAAAAATAACGCAATCAGGTTTTTAGAGTAGCGCATGACAGCGGTAATATTTATGACTGACATCATGCCAACGGCAAAATTTCCGCCCGCATCAAAAAATTATTGCAAAATTACGTAATTATTTGAAAGTCGCTTAGCCGAATGTGGCTTAACCCCCTGTTTTGTGGGGATGCTTACCTCAGTACGGGTATAACCGCGCTCAGGATAACGAGAGTGACCAGCAAAAACAAAATCTTTTGAAGAATGTCACGTAAAGTTGTGTGGTTATAAAAATATTTTAATCCCTACCAAAGAAGTTGAGGTCAGCAATGGCAGAAAATTCAGGCAATATCAGTTGGTTTTCACTCTTCCAACGTGGTCAGCGTTATATGAAAACCTGGCCTGCAGATAAGCGGCTGGCACCGATGTTCCCGGAAAATCGCGTCAGTAACGCCACGCGATTTGCCATTCGCTTTATGCCGCCGCTGGCAATATTTACGCTCACCTGGCAAATTGCGCTGGGCGGCCAACTCGGTCCGGCGGTTGCCACGGCTATTTTTGCCTGTAGCCTGCCAATGCAGGGATTATGGTGGCTGGGTAAACGCTCGGTAACGCCGTTGCCACCTACGCTGCTGCACTGGTTTCATGAGGTGCGGGGTAAATTGCAGGAAGCAGGGCAGGCGATTGCGCCGGTTGAGGGCAAACCAACCTATCAGGCACTGGCTGAGGTATTAAAACGCGCGTTTAATCAGCTGGATAAAACCTTTTTAGACGACCTTTGATTCCGCATGTTTCTCAGTGGCAATCGGCCTACAGGGCGCTGAAATCCTCTTTCAGCGCCCTGTGCTTTTTGCAGTGCTGAACATAGCGCAGATCTGCGGAACCAATTAGGTTTGCACAAAGCGGGTCAGGCGCGGTTCAATGTGCGGGTCATTATCAACCTGAAAGAAGGAACGGCTTGTGAAGTGTAGAGGTTTTCTGTTCGATTTAGACGGCACGCTGGTGGATTCTTTACCCGCTGTAGAACGCGCATGGACCAACTGGGGCAAGCGTCACGGCATTGCTGCCGATGAGATCCTCGATTTCATTCATGGCAAACAGGCAATCACTTCACTCCGTCACTTTATGGCGGGTCAGCCTGAAGAAGCTATTCAACATGAATTCCTGCTGCTGGAAAGCCGCGAAGCCGAAGATACTGAAGGCGTACGTGCGCTGCCAGGAGCACAACAATTGCTGGCTACGCTCAACGAATTGCAGATTCCCTGGGCCATTGTGACTTCGGGTTCAAAACCGGTCGCCAGCGCGCGCCACAAAGCAGCCGGATTGCCGGAGCCAGAAATCTTTGTCACCGCCGAACGCGTCAGCCGCGGCAAGCCCGAGCCGGATGCCTATCTTTTAGGGGCGCAACTGCTGGAACTCGACTCTGAGGAGTGTGTGGTGGTGGAAGATGCGCCGGCCGGAATCCTTTCCGGTTTGGCCGCAGGCGCGCACGTTGTTGCGGTGAATGCGCCAGCGGATGCTGCGCGGCTGGATGAGGTCGCTATGCAACTCACCTCGCTGGAAGAGCTGATCGTCAGCAAAAATGATGACGGTACGATTGACGTTTTCAGAAAGCACTAAGCCGCGGGCGCCCGTTTACAATGGGGAATCCTGTGAGATTTCATCAAGTGACAGGGTAAAGCTGGGAACAAACACCGCCATAAAATAGTCCATCTCCGGGCTGCGACGCTGATGAAGCGTTTTCTCCAGGCGCGCTTTGGCTAAGCGAAATTCATTATTACCCGCCGACAGCTCTTCAAGACATTTCAGGTAGGCGCAGAGCGCGTCTGCCTGCTTGACCATCGCGGTCTCTTCTTCCGAATGCGCATGCTCGTCCAGAAACGGACGCCAGGCTTCCTGTAGCTCTTCCGGCAACATTTCTATCAGCTTCTGCTGGGCAATCTTTTCAATCTTTTTATATTCGTGGGCAATCTGCTCGTTGTAGTACTTCACGGGCGTGGGCAGATCGCCGGTTAGCACTTCGCTGGCATCATGGTAGATCGCCATCAGCGCGATGCGCTCTGCGTTGAGCTGGCCGCCAAACTTCATATTTTTAATCAGGGCCAGAGCATGTGCGACCATGGCAACCTGCAGACTGTGCTCAGAAACGTTTTCTGTGCGCACGTTGCGCATTAGCGGCCAGCGGTTAATCAGTTTTAGTCGGGACAGATGGGCGAAAAAGTGACTTTGCTGCATGATAAACATCCTTTGAGTTCAGACGACGGGGAACAAAGCGGGTCGCTCCCCGAAGCTGAAAGAGTATATCACGCGCACTTATTGACGATAGTTTTCCAGGAAGCGGCCAAATTTGCCGATGGCCATCTCCAGTTCATCCACGCGGGGCAGGGTGACAATGCGTACGTGATCGGGCCACGGCCAGTTGAACGCGGTTCCCTGAACCAGCAGCACTTTCTGCTGCAGCAGGAAATCCAGCACCATCTTCTGATCATCATGAAGGTTGAATTTTTTAGCATCGATGCGCGGGAACATGTACAGCGCGCCCTGAGGCTTCACGCAGCTCACGCCGGGAATATCGTTGATCATCTCCCAGGCACGCTGGCGCTGTTCATAGAGCCGTCCACCCGGTACGATAAACTCGCTGATACTTTGATAACCGCCCAGCGCCGTTTGAATGGCATGCTGTGCCGGGACGTTAGCGCAGAGACGCATCGACGCCAGCATTTCCAGCCCTTCAATGTAGCCTTTGGCATGCTTTTTCGGGCCGTTTAACACCATCCAACCCTGACGGAAACCCGCTACACGGTAAGTCTTGGAGAGGCCGTTAAAGGTCAGGGTCAGCAAATCTGGTGCCAGTGCAGCGATAGAATGGTGCTGCGCATCGTCATACAGAATTTTGTCGTAAATCTCATCGGCGAAAATGATCAAATTATGCTGGCGGGCGATTTCAACCACTTCCATCAGCAGCTCTTTGCTGTATACCGCACCGGTAGGGTTATTGGGATTGATGATCACAATGCCGCGGGTGCGCGGAGTGATTTTGCTGCGAATATCGTCGAGGTCAGGGAACCAGCCCTGTTGTTCGTCGCAGAGATAATGCACAGCTTTACCGCTCGACAAAGAAACTGCAGCGGTCCAGAGCGGATAGTCAGGCGCCGGAACCAGCATTTCATCGCCCATATTCAGCAGTGCCTGCATCGACTGGACAATCAGCTCTGATACGCCATTGCCGATGTAGACATCTTCTACCGTCATGTCACGCATATCGCGCGCCTGATAGTGCTGCACGATCGCTTTACGCGCAGAGTAGAGGCCTTTTGAATCGCAGTAGCCTTGTGCGCTGGGCAGGTTGCGGATCACATCGACAAGGATTTCATCCGGCGCTTCAAAGCCGAATGGCGCAGGATTGCCGATATTCAGCTTGAGAACTTTATTCCCTTCCTCTTCAAGACGCTTTGCCTCTTTCAGAACAGGGCCGCGAATGTCATAACACACGCCATCAAGCTTGCCGGATTTATCAATTTGAAAATTCATTACTCTCGCCTTAACTGGCGGAACATCGTTCCTGCCGTGGAAACCAAACCCGCTCAATTTACTCCTGTGCCTGCACTTAGAGAAGGCCGACCACATGTTTTGGCGTGAATGAGAAGAATAACGCGCAATGCTGGCACGGCAGTCGCGAACGGTGAAAATCGCCAGGATATATCGCTGCCTTTTCATTTTATTTTAGCGTAATGCACTAAAGGTAGTTTGCCGCTGTAAAGCTGGCTTACCAGTGGCCACTGTGACGACAGCCTGTGAACGAATTGCATCAACAGGTAATAAACGCGTCGGTAAACTGTTAAGTAATTCTGATAAAAATGGTTAATTATCATGCGTGGCGACGATCACGTGCGGGGCAGGGCGTCTGAGTCGGCGCAAACATGGCGAAAAACGAAGCTCCAAACACGCTTTGCCGCCTGGCTTGTTGTGGCATCGTGCTTCTCAACAGCACGCTTTTTATCTGTAATTGTAAACAAACCAGGTGACTAATTTACAGAAGCGAAAAAAGTCATTCATCGCCTTACTGCTTGTCACAACCGCGTAAATAACAGAGATTGCTGCGCTGATGTGCAAAAAAAAATGCGATTTAATTGTCAAAATGATTAAGTATAATTTATTATTTAACGCGTTTTAAAACGTGTCTGGGACGACCATTAGAGACCATTCTGGTCTCATTTACCTTCGCGGCATCTTGTCATGCGGCTGAAGGCTTCTGTTATGACGCAGCATCCTGCAATGAATTTAACTGCCTGAATGCCTTAGCGTCATCTGTTTTGCATTAGTACGGGCGATCGCGTGTGTTGAAATCGCTGACTTCATCGCGATGATCAGCCCGTAGCCTCAGGCAAGATGATGTACCGTCAGAGCACCACATGTAGACATTGCGAATTGTTTCGGCCTGTCTTTTGCAGGCTGAGCAATAACACCAGGGTAGCAGTACTAAAAAACTTATAAGTGAAGAAAAATATGACTAACGCAAATCGTCCGATACTCAATCTAGATCTCGATCTGCTGAGAACCTTTGTTGCCGTAGCAGATTTGAATACGTTTGCCGCCGCCGCCGCTGCGGTCTGCAGAACACAATCTGCCGTCAGCCAACAGATGCAGCGCCTTGAGCAGCTGGTCGGCAAAGAGCTGTTTGCCAGACATGGCCGTAACAAGCTGCTTACCGAACACGGTATTCAGCTGCTGGGTTATGCCCGAAAAATTCTGCGCTTTAATGACGAAGCCTGTACGTCGCTGATGTACAGCAACATTCAGGGCGTGCTAACCATCGGTGCTTCCGATGACACATCCGATACCATCCTGCCATTCTTATTAAACCGCGTGACGTCAGTCTATCCTAAGTTGGCTATTGATGTTCGCGTGAAACGTAACCCGTTCATGATGGAGATGCTGAACCAGGGCGAAGTCGATCTGGTTGTTACCACCTCCAGCCCAGGCAACTTTACCTATCAGGTTTTGCGCACCTCGCCAACCTTATGGTATTGCGCGGCCGACTATATCTTCCAGCGCGGCGAAGCGATTCCATTGGTTCTGCTGGATGAACCAAGCCCGTACCGCGATATGGCTATTGATCATCTGAACGAGGCCGGTATTCCGTGGCGCATCTCTTACGTTGCCTCAACGCTGGCAGCGGTGCGTGCGGCAGTAAAAGCGGGACTTGGCGTGACCGCACGTCCGGTTGAAATGATGAGCCCGGAACTGCGTGTTATGGGTGCGGCAGAAGGCCTGCCGGTACTGCCCGATACGCAATATTTGCTGTGTCGTAATCCTGACAGCGAAAACGAGCTGGCGCTGGCTATTTTTAATGCCATGGAATCGACCAACGACCCTTACAATCTTGCACTGAGTGGCGATGATGCTGTTCTGCTGGATGACGAAGAGTAAATTCACTGAAACACGCCATTAAAACACATCTCTAATGGCGGATTGTGACAAGTAATTGTGAATATCAGGCCTTACGCCCGCTTATCCGGACGTAAGGCTTTTTTTTTGACCTTTTTCTGATGGTTTTCCATCGTTTCTCTCGCGCTGGCACCTAAGTTTATGTAAATCATGCTTACTGTTATAAATGAAATAGTATCAGCGTGATCATAATGACCTGACGACATCATTTTTTCCTTCTTGCCGTGACTGCCTGCATATTTTTGCTTCATAAAGCCTAAAAGTGTGCTCTGGATCAAAAAAATACCCCCAATAAGGTGCAGGAAAAGCGGACAATACCTGCCAAAATATGTTTGTTAATTGTGCGCTCTGCCATTGTGAATAACCGCTACACTTATATTAACCTCACTAACTGAAGCGATTTAGCTTAAAAAGCGAGCATCATATGTTAATAAAATGCTACGGGTGTAAAATAATGTACTGTTACTTTTGTCAAAGTTGACAAAAGGTTATTGAAAGGAGTAAAAAACCCCATAAAATTGCTGCTTATAGGTCAATGACAGCAAAAATTATGAGGTTTTTATCCTTCCCTTGAATCGATATGGCATTTTGGCTGCCTTTTCGCGGCAGAAATCAGCGCCACTTTTGATGAGTAAGCAATGAGTATGTCAACAACCACTGAAGTTATCACCCATCATTGGGCATTTGCGGTATTCGTCGTCATTGCCTTCGGTCTGTGCGCCTTTATGTTAGCGGGCGGATGGCTTTTGGGCGGAAAAGCCCGCTCAAGGTACAAAAACACCCCTTTTGAGTCCGGTATTGCTCCTGTTGGAACCACTCATATACGTCTTTCAGCCAAATTCTATCTGGTTGCGATGTTTTTTGTGATTTTCGATGTTGAAGCGCTCTATCTTTACGCCTGGTCGGTTTCGATTCGTGAAAGCGGTTGGGTAGGCTTTATTGAAGCCGCCATTTTCATTTTGGTGCTGCTGGCTGGTTTGGTTTATCTGGTGCGCATTGGTGCTCTGGATTGGGCTCCCGCACGTCGTCGTGTTGTAGTCAAAACTGACATCGCCACCCACACCAATCCTCATAAGCAGTAACAGCGAGGCATTCTGATGGACTATACGCTCACCCGCGTCGACCCTAACGGTGGAGACAATGACCGTTACCCCCTGCAAAAACAGGAAACTGTCGCCGATCCTCTTGAGCAGCATGTTCACCGCAGTGTCTATATGGGCAAACTGGAACACGCGCTGCACGATATGGTCAACTGGGGACGTAAAAACTCCCTGTGGCCTTACAACTTCGGCCTCTCATGCTGCTATGTAGAAATGACCACCTCGTTCACCGCGGTGCATGACGTTGCGCGTTTCGGCGCCGAAGTTATGCGTGCTTCGCCGCGTCAGGCAGATTTCATGGTCATCGCCGGTACACCATTTACCAAAATGGCGCCGGTTATTCAGCGTTTATATGACCAGATGCTGGAACCAAAATGGGTGATCTCCATGGGCGCCTGTGCTAACTCCGGCGGCATGTATGACATCTATTCTGTGGTGCAGGGCGTGGACAAGTTCCTGCCGGTCGATGTGTACATTCCCGGGTGCCCGCCGCGTCCTGAAGCCTACATGCAGGCACTACTGCTGCTGCAGGAATCTATCGGCAAAGAGCGCCGTCCCCTTTCCTGGGTGGTTGGCGATCAGGGCGTCTATCGCGCCAATATGCAGTCGGAACGCGAGAGAAAACGTGGCGAGCGCATCGCAGTCACTAACCTGCGTTCTCCAGACGAAGTTTAAGCAAACAGTTAATGGATGGCCTGCTGCAGTGCGCACGATCAAAACCAATTAATGCGCAATGCCCATCCTGACGCCTTCTACTGCGCGCCTGATTTCAGGCCAGAATGGTGAGTAAACTATGACAGATTCAACCGCGCACGATCTCGCTCAGCCAGCATGGCAAACCCGGGAGCATCTGGATGATCCAGTGATCGGCGAGTTACACAACCGCTTTGGGCCGGATGCCTTTACCGTTCAGGCCACTCGCACCGGCATTCCGGTGGTGTGGGTTAAGCGTGAACAGCTGCTGGAGATCATCACCTTCCTGCGCAAGCTGCCAAAACCTTACGTCATGCTGTATGACTTGCATGGCGTGGATGAGCGTTTGCGTACGCATCGCGCAGGCTTACCGGCGGCCGATTTCTCCGTTTTCTATCATCTACTGTCGATCGATCGTAACCGCGACATTATGTTGAAAGTGGCGCTGGCGGAAACCGATCTACACCTGCCGACGCTGACCAAAATTTTCGCTAATGCCAACTGGTACGAGCGTGAAACCTGGGAAATGTTTGGCATCACCTTCGATGGCCATCCGCATCTTACCCGCATCATGATGCCGCCGACCTGGGAAGGGCATCCGCTGCGTAAAGATTATCCGGCACGCGCCACCGAGTTTGATCCGTTTACACTGACCAAGCAGAAAGAAGATCTCGAAATGGAAGCGCTGACCTTCAAGCCTGAAGATTGGGGCATGAAGCGCGGCACAGAAAACCAGGATTTCATGTTCCTGAACCTCGGTCCTAACCATCCTTCTGCGCACGGTGCGTTCCGCATCATCATGCAGCTGGACGGTGAAGAGATCGTCGACTGCGTGCCTGACATCGGCTATCACCATCGCGGTGCCGAAAAGATGGGCGAGCGTCAGTCGTGGCACAGCTACATTCCTTATACCGATCGTATTGAATATCTTGGCGGCTGCGTTAACGAATTGCCGTATGTGCTGGCGGTAGAAAAGCTGGCCGGCATCACCGTTCCACAACGCGTTGACGTTATCCGCGTGATGCTGTCAGAGCTGTTCCGTATTAACAGCCATCTTCTCTACATTTCGACCTTTATTCAGGACGTCGGTGCTATGACACCGGTGTTTTTTGCCTTTACCGATCGCCAGAAAATTTATGACGTGGTGGAAGCTATCACTGGATTCCGCATGCATCCTGCCTGGTTCCGTATTGGCGGCGTAGCTCACGATCTGCCAAAAGGTTGGGAGCGCCTGTTGCGCGACTTCATTAACTGGTTGCCGAAACGACTGGACGAATACACCAAGGCTGCGCTGAAAAACACCGTGCTGATTGGGCGTTCAAAAGGCGTGGCGGCATATAACCTGGAAGAGGCGCTGGCCTGGGGCACCACCGGCGCCGGACTGCGCGCCACTGGCCTGGATTTTGACGTGCGTAAATGGCGCCCGTATTCAGGTTATGAAAACTTCGATTTTGAAGTGCCCGTTGGTGATGGCATCAGCGATGCTTATAGCCGCGTTATGTTGAAAATGGAAGAGATGCGCCAGAGTCTGCGCATTCTCGAACAGTGCCTTAACAACATGCCGGAAGGCCCGTATAAGGCCGATCATCCGCTGACAACGCCGCCGCCGAAAGAACGCACTTTGCAGCATATCGAAACCTTGATCACTCACTTCCTGCAGGTTTCCTGGGGACCGGTTATGCCGGCTCAGGAATCTTTCCAGATGATTGAAGCGACCAAAGGTATCAACAGTTACTACCTGACCAGCGATGGCAGCACCATGAGCTATCGCACACGCGTGCGCACACCGAGTTTCCCGCATTTGCAGCAGATTCCTTCGGTGATTCGTGGCAGCCTGGTATCCGATCTGATCGTTTACCTCGGTAGTATCGATTTTGTTATGTCAGACGTGGACCGCTAACTATGCACGATCAAAAAATTGCGATCGAAACGATCGACCCAACCGCTGGCTTTGTGTTGAGTGCTGCTGAACGTGATGCCATTGAGCATGAAAAGCATCATTACGAAGATGCGCGCGCCGCCTCAATCGAAGCGCTAAAAATCGTGCAAAAGCAGCGCGGATGGGTGCCGGACGGCGCTATTCACGCTATTGCTGAAGTGCTGGATATTCCTGCCAGTGACGTTGAAGGCGTGGCCACGTTCTACAGCCAGATTTTTCGTCAGCCGGTTGGCCGTCATGTTATCCGTTACTGCGACAGCGTGGTATGCCACATCACCGGTTATCAGGGCATTCAGGCCGCGCTGGAAACTAATCTTAGCATCAAGCCGGGCCAAACCACCGCAGATGGCCGCTTTACGCTGTTGCCGACCTGTTGCCTCGGCAACTGTGATAAAGGCCCAACCATGATGGTGGATGAGGACACGCATGTGCATCTGACGCCAGAATCCATTGCGACGTTACTGGAGCAGTATCAATGACAATTAAACAGATCATTCGTACTGCAGAAACGCATCCGCTCACCTGGCGTTTGCGCGATGATAAACAGCCGGTGTTTCTGGATGAATATCGCAGTAAAAACGGTTACGCCGCAGCGGAAAAAGCGCTGACCGCGATGGCGCCTGATGAGATCGTGTCGCAGATTAAAGATTCCGGCCTGAAAGGCCGTGGCGGTGCGGGATTCTCAACGGGCCTCAAGTGGAGCCTGATGCCGAAAGATGAGTCCATGAACATCCGTTACCTGCTGTGTAATGCGGATGAAATGGAGCCTGGCACTTATAAAGACCGCCTGCTGATGGAGCAGCTACCGCACCAGCTGGTGGAAGGCATGCTGATTGGCGCTTTTGCCCTCAAAGCCTATCGCGGCTATATCTTCTTACGTGGCGAGTACATTGAAGCGGCGGTTAATCTGCGTCGTGCAATTGCTGAAGCAACAGAAGCCGGTCTGCTGGGCAAAAATATCCTTGGCAGCGGTTTCGATTTTGAGCTGATTGTGCATACCGGCGCGGGTCGCTATATCTGCGGCGAAGAGACTGCGCTGATCAACTCGCTGGAAGGTCGTCGCGCGAACCCGCGTTCCAAGCCGCCATTCCCTGCCTCTGCTGGTGCATGGGGTAAGCCGACCTGCGTCAACAACGTTGAAACGCTGTCCAACGTGCCAGCCATCATCGCTAACGGCGTTGACTGGTATAAAGGTATTTCTTCCAGTGAAGATGCCGGCACCAAAATGATGGGCTTCTCCGGCCGGGTAAAAAATCCGGGCGTCTGGGAACTGCCTTTTGGTATCACCGCGCGCGAGATCCTTGAGGATTATGCCGGTGGCATGCGTGATGGCTTTAAGTTCAAAGCCTGGCAGCCGGGCGGAGCGGGTACCGATTTCCTGACCGAACAACATCTCGATCTGCCAATGGAATTTGGCAGCATTGGTAAAGCCGGTAGCCGTCTTGGCACCGCGCTGGCGATGGCAGTCGATCATGAAATTAATATGGTGTCGCTGGTCCGCAACCTGGAAGAGTTTTTTGCGCGCGAATCGTGCGGCTGGTGTACACCTTGCCGCGATGGTCTGCCGTGGAGCGTGAAAATTCTGCGTGCACTTGAGCAGGGCAAAGGCCAGCCTGGTGATATTGAGACCCTACTGCAGCTCTGCCGCCAGCTCGGTCCGGGTAAAACCTTTTGTGCGCATGCGCCGGGTGCTGTTGAGCCATTACAGAGCGCAATCAAATATTTCCGCGAAGAGTTTGAAGCGGGCATCGCGCCGCAGGTGTTTGGCAACACGCGTGCCATTGCAGGTATTCAGCCTAATCTGCTGAATACGCGCTGGTAAGCCACCGCTACCGGGATTCAAACTGGCTTACGCCGGTTGACCTTACTTTTCTCCGCGATGCCGCAGTAATAGCGGCCGCTGAAGAGAAGAAGGGAAAAAGAATTATTGTTTAACGCTTGTCGCTGACGAGCCTTACGGAAGCATGTTCACTATGGCTACAATCCATGTAGACGGTAAAGAATATGAAGTGGATGGTGCAGACAACCTGTTGCAGGCTTGTCTCTCGCTGGGACTTGATATTCCTTATTTTTGCTGGCACCCGGCGCTGGGTAGCGTCGGCGCCTGCCGCCAGTGCGCGGTAAAGCAATATCAAAATGCCGAAGATACCCGCGGTCGCCTGGTTATGTCGTGCATGACGCCAGCCTCAGACGGCACCTTCATCTCAATTGATGATGGTGAAGCGAAAGAGTTTCGTGAAAGCGTGGTGGAATGGCTGATGACCAACCATCCGCATGACTGTCCGGTCTGTGAAGAGGGCGGTAACTGCCATCTGCAGGATATGACGGTAATGACGGGCCATAGCTTCCGACGCTATCGCTTTACTAAACGTACCCACCGCAATCAGGATTTGGGGCCCTTTATTTCGCATGAAATGAACCGCTGCATCGCCTGCTATCGCTGCGTACGTTATTACAAAGATTATGCTGATGGCAAAGATCTGGGTGTTTATGGCGCGCATGACAACGTCTATTTTGGTCGTCCGGAAGATGGCACACTGGAAAGCGAATTCTCCGGCAACCTGGTGGAAATTTGCCCAACTGGCGTCTTCACCGATAAAACTCACTCGGAACGCTACAACCGTAAGTGGGATATGCAGTTTGCACCAAGCATCTGTCAGCAGTGCAGCGTTGGCTGTAACACCAGCCCCGGCGAGCGCTACGGTGAACTACGCCGTATCGAAAATCGCTATAACGGCAGCGTAAACCATTACTTCCTCTGCGATCGTGGCCGCTTCGGCTACGGTTATGTCAACCTGAAAGACCGCCCTCGTCATCCGATGCAGCGTCGCGGTAGCGACTGGATTGCGTTGAATGCAAGCCAGGCGATGGAAGCCGCAGCGGACGTTTTACGCCAGACGCATAAAATTATCGGTATCGGTTCTCCGCGTGCCAGCATCGAAAGTAACTTTGCTTTACGTGAGCTGGTAGGGGCGGAAAACTTCTCAACCGGAATGCCAGCAGGCGAACAGGCTCGCGTCGAACTGATGCTCAAAGTTCTGCAGGAAGGCGGCATCCATACGCCTTCACTGCGCGAAATTGAGAGCTATGATGCGGTGTTGGTACTGGGTGAAGATTTGACCCAAACCGGCGCGCGCGTGGCACTTTCTGTTCGTCAGGCGGTAAAAGGCAAGGCCCGTGAAATGGCAGCCGCACAAAAAGTGGCTGACTGGCAAATCGCTGCCATTTTAAATATCGGACAACATGCGAAACATCCGCTGTTTGTCACCAACGTTGACGAAACGCGGCTGGATGATATTGCTGCCTGGAGCTATCGCGCGCCGGTCGACGATCAGGCACGTCTGGGCTTTGCGATCGCTAACGCCATCGACAGCAGCGCGCCAGCGGTCGGAGATTTTGATACCACGCTGAAAGGCAAGCTTGATGTAGTGGTGCAGGCGTTGAGCGGGGCGAAAAAACCCCTGATCATCTCCGGTACCCATTCCGGTAGCGACGCGATGATCGCCGCCGCAGCCAACGTGGCAAAAGCACTTAAAGCGCGCGGTGCCGATGTCGGGATCACGCTGCTGGCCTCAGCGGCAAACAGCATGGGCCTCGGCCTGATGGGCGGCAATACGCTGGACAGCGCGCTGGAATCATTGACCAGCGGCGACGCGCAGGCGGTGATCGTGTTGGAAAACGATCTTTATCGTCATGCGTCAAAAGCGCAGGTTGATGCCGCACTGAACAACGCAGAAAACGTTATTGTGGTGGATCATCAACGCACCGCCACGCTGGAAAAAGCCGGGCTCATTCTTTCTGCCGCCAGTTTTGCTGAGAGTGATGGCACGCTGATCAACCTTGAAGGCCGCGCTCAGCGTTACTTCCAGGTCTACGATCCCGCTTATTACGATAACAGCATTGATATGCTGGAAAGCTGGCGCTGGCTGCACTCTCTGCGCAGCACGGTGGAAAATCGCCACGTTGACTGGACGCAGCTTGATCATGTGATTGATGCCGTGGTTGTCGCACTGCCACAGTTGCGGGCGATTAAAGAAGCCGCACCTGATGCCTCTTTCCGTATTCGCGGACAGAAGCTGGCACGTTCACCACATCGTTCCAGTGGCCGTACCGCAGCGCGTGCCAACATCAGCGTGCATGAACCGCGTCAGCCGCAGGATCAGGACACCATGTTTGCCTTCTCAATGGAAGGGAACAACCAACCATCGGCACCGCGTTCGCAGATTCCGTTTGCCTGGGCACCAGGCTGGAACTCACCGCAGGCGTGGAATAAATTCCAGGATGAAGTGGGCGGCAAACTGCGTAACGGCGATCCAGGCGTACGACTGTTTGAAGCCTCTGCGGGTCAACTGGCGTGGTTTGCAGAAGTGCCGGCTGCTTTTGTCAGCACCGAAGCGAGCTGGCGCGTGGCGCCTTATTACCGTCTGTTCGGTAGCGAAGAGATGAGCCAGCGTGCGCCAGTGATTCAGCAGCGCATGCTGCCGGCCTGCGTATTTGTTAATCCGGCCGATGCGGCAAAACTGGGCGTCAATGCCGGCACATCGCTGGAACTGACCTGCTCCGGCGAAACGCTGCGCTTACCGGTTTCACTTTCCAATGCGTTGCAGGCGGGGCAGATTGGCTTGCCGTTAGGCATGCCGGGCATTCCGCCATTCCTCGTCGGCGCTAACATTGATCAACTGCGGGAGGCGGTACAATGAACTGGCTGACACCGGATGTTATTGATGTCATTTGGGGCGTGGTAAAAGCGGTCATTATTCTGTTAGTGGTGGTGGCGTGCGGTGCCTTTATGAGCTTTGCCGAGCGTCGTCTGCTCGGCTTGTTCCAGAACCGCTATGGGCCAAATCGGGTAGGTTGGGGCGGCTCGCTGCAGCTGGTGGCAGATATGCTCAAAATGTTCTTTAAAGAGGACTGGGTGCCACCTTTTACCGATCGGGCTATTTTTACGCTAGCGCCGGTTATCGCCTTCGTTTCCCTGTTGTTGGCCTTTGTTATCGTACCGGTTTCGCCAACGTGGATGGTGACAGACCTGAATATCGGTCTGCTCTTCTTCCTGATGATGGCCGGTCTGGCTGTCTATGCGGTGCTGTTTGCAGGCTGGTCGAGTAACAACAAGTACGCTCTGCTCGGTGCGATGCGTGCCTCTGCACAAACATTGAGCTACGAAGTGTTTTTGGGTCTTTCGCTAATGGGTGTGGTGGCGCAGGCGGGTTCGTTCAATATGAATGAGATCGTTAACAGCCAGCAGCATCTGTGGAACATCATTCCGCAATTCTTTGGTTTCGTGACCTTCTGTATTGCTGGCGTGGCGGTATGTCACCGTCATCCATTTGACCAGCCGGAAGCGGAGCAGGAACTGGCCGATGGTTATCACATTGAATACGCCGGTATGAAATTCGGTCTGTTCTTTGTGGGGGAATATGTGGCGATAACCACCGTTTCCGCGCTGATGGTAACGCTGTTTTTCGGCGGCTGGCACGGCCCATGGTTACCACCTTTCATCTGGTTTGCAGTGAAAACCGCATTTTTCATGATGATGTTCATTCTGATTCGCGCCGCGTTACCGCGCCCGCGTTATGACCAGGTGATGTTGTTCGGCTGGAAAGTTTGTCTGCCGTTGACCTTGTTGAACCTGCTGGCGACCGCCGCAGTGATTCTCTACAACGCGCAGTAAGGGGTTTACGAGATGACATTAAAAGATATCGTCGTTGGTTTCGGCACCACCGTTCGCAGCATCTGGATGATTGGCATGCATGCCTTCGCCAAACGCGAAACCATGATGTATCCGGAAGAGCCGGTATATCTGCCGCCACGTTACCGTGGCCGTATTGTGTTGACCCGCGATCCCGATGGTGCTGAGCGTTGTGTTGCCTGCAACCTGTGCGCAGTAGCCTGTCCGGTGGGGTGTATTTCGCTGCAAAAGGCGGAAACCCAGGATGGCCGTTGGTATCCGGAGTTCTTCCGCATTAACTTCTCACGCTGCATTTTCTGTGGCATGTGTGAGGAAGCCTGTCCCACTACCGCTATCCAGTTGACCCCTGATTTTGAACTCGGTGAGTTCAAACGTCAGGATCTGGTATACGAGAAAGAAGACCTGTTAATTTCAGGACCGGGTAAATATCCGGAATATAACTTTTATCGTATGGCGGGCATGGCGATCGACGGCAAAGATAAGGGCGACGCTGAAAACGAAGCCAAACCCATCGACGTCAAAGGTTTATTACCTTAAGGAGCCAGGCATGGAATTTGCGTTTTATATTTGCGGGCTGGTTGCGATTCTCACTACGTTGCGGGTGATTACGCATACCAATCCGGTGCACGCCCTGTTGTATCTGATCATCTCGCTGCTGGCGGTTGCTGGCGTATTCTTTTCGCTGGGTGCCTATTTTGCTGGCGCACTGGAGATCATCGTTTACGCGGGTGCCATCATGGTGCTGTTCGTCTTCGTTGTGATGATGCTCAATCTGGGCAGATCAACCGAAGAGCAGGAGCGTGAATGGTTGAAGCCAGCCATGTGGATCGGCCCGGGCATCGCCTCGTTATTGCTGTTGGTGGTGATGGTTTACGCCATTCTCACGGCTAACGATCAGGGCATTGATGGCACGGTTATCGATGCCAAGGCCGTCGGCATTAGCCTGTTTGGTCCTTATGTTCTTGCGGTTGAGTTGGCTTCGATGCTGCTGCTGGCAGGTTTAGTGGTGGCGTTCCACATTGGACGTGAAGATCGTCATGGCGAAGTGCTGAGCAATCGCCCGGCTGACGTCAAAGTTGAAAAGGAGGAGCACGCATGATCCCTCTGCAACATGGTTTAATCCTGGCGGCAGTTCTGTTCGTTCTCGGGCTAACGTCGCTGGTTCTGCGTCGTAACCTGCTGTTTATGCTGATTGGTCTGGAAATCATGATCAATGCCGCAGCGCTGGCGCTGGTGGTGGCAGGCAGCTACTGGGGACAGGCTGATGGACAGGTTATGTACATCCTGGCGATCAGTCTGGCAGCTGCAGAAGCGAGTATCGGCCTGGCGCTGTTATTACAGCTCTATCGTCGTCGTCAGACGCTTAACATTGACACAGTAAGCGAGATGCGCGGATGAACTTTCTCTACTTAACCGTTTTATTTCCGCTGATCGGCTTCCTGCTGCTGGCGTTTTCACGTGGTCGCTGGTCAGAAAATCTGTCAGCCACTATTGGTATGGGATCGGTTGGTCTGGCTGCGGCTACCACGGCATTTGTGGGCTTTGATTTCTTTAATCACGGTCAGCAAGCCTATACGCAGGCGCTCTGGACCTGGATGCACGTTGGCAACTTCACCATCGACGTCAATCTGACGCTGGATGGTTTATCGCTGACAATGCTCTCCGTGGTGACCGGCGTTGGCTTCTTCATTCACATGTTCGCCTCCTGGTATATGCGCGGTGAAGAGGGCTACTCGCGCTTCTTCGCCTATACCAACCTGTTTATCGCCAGCATGGTGATTCTGGTACTGGCTGACAATCTGATGCTGATGTATCTCGGCTGGGAAGGGGTAGGCCTGTGCTCATATCTGCTGATCGGTTTCTATTATACCAATCCAGATAACGGCAAAGCGGCCATGAAGGCGTTTATCATCACGCGTGTTGGTGATGTGTTCCTGGCATTCGCGTTGTTTATTCTCTACAACGAGCTGGGTACGCTGAACTTCCGTGAAATGGCAGAGCTGGCACCGGCGCACTTCGCCGCTGACAATCACATGCTGCAATGGGCAACGCTGATGCTGCTTGGCGGCGCTGTCGGTAAATCAGCCCAGCTGCCGCTGCAAACCTGGCTGGCCGATGCGATGGCTGGTCCAACGCCGGTCTCTGCGCTGATTCACGCTGCCACCATGGTAACCGCCGGTGTTTATCTGATCGCGCGTTCGCACGGCTTGTTCCTGCTGACGCCGGAAGTGCTGCATCTGGTAGGCATTGTTGGTGCGGTTACGCTGGTGTTGGCAGGTTTCGCCGCGCTGGTACAGACCGACATCAAACGCGTATTGGCTTACTCGACCATGAGCCAGATTGGCTACATGTTCCTGGCGCTCGGTGTGCAGGCATGGGATGCCGCCATTTTCCATCTGATGACGCACGCTTTCTTTAAAGCGCTGCTGTTCCTCTCCTCAGGCTCGGTCATTCTTGCCTGTCATCATGAGCAGAATATTTTCAAAATGGGCGGCCTGCGTAAAAGCATTCCACTTGTTTATATCTGCTTCCTGGTGGGGGGCGCAGCCCTGTCAGCCTTGCCGATTATTACTGCAGGCTTCTACAGTAAAGATGAAATCCTGTTTGGTGCGCTGGCTAACGGCCATATGAACCTGATGGTAGCTGGTCTGGTAGGTGCATTCCTCACCTCGATCTATACCTTCCGTATGATTTTCATCGTCTTCCATGGTGAAGAAAAGATCCATGCGCATGCGGGTAAAGGGATCACTCATCATCTGCCACTGATCGTCCTGCTGATCCTGTCTACCTTTGTTGGCGCGCTCATTACGCCACCGCTGTCGACAGTGTTGCCAGAAACTGATGCTGGAGAAGCGGGCAAAGTTGCTCTTGAGATCGCCTCTGGCGTGGTTGCTGTGGTCGGTATTTTGATCGCCGCCGCGCTGTGGTTAGGTAAACGTACGCTGGTCAACAACATTGCTAACAGCGCACCGGGCCGCTTCTTTTCAACCTGGTGGTTTGCTGCCTGGGGCTTTGACTGGCTGTACGATAAGATCTTTGTGAAACCTTATCTTGGTATCGCCTGGCTGCTGAAAAGCGATCCATTTAACGCATTGATGAACCTGCCAGCGCTGTTTTCCAGACTGGCAAACAAGGGACTGGTGGTCAGTGAAAATGGATATCTCCGTTGGTACGTCGCGTCGATGAGCATTGGTGCCGTGGTCGTGCTGGCGCTGATGCTGGTGGTGTAAAAGCAAGTGAGTGGGGTGGGAGAGTACGTTCTCCCACTCTTAACCAAGAATGTTAAAAATTACCTGAAGAATGCGCATTCCGCGCTGGCCATTTGCCACCGTTACTGCCCTCAGCCAATGTGCGCCACCTGCGCCAGGCAGAAGGCTCTGACGGAGCAAGTAACCCGCTGGAATAGGCATAGCAAGGTTAAAAAAGGGAACTAAACGCCGTGTTATTACCTTGGCTAATCATAATCCCCTTCGTCGGCGGCTTACTCTGCTGGCTGGCCGAACGCATGGGCGCAAAATTACCGCGCTGGATTGCACTCATTACAATGGGGTTGACGCTGGCGCTGGGCCTTCAGCTCTGGTTGCAGGGGAACTACGCATTAACGCAGGCGTCAGGCCTTCCACAATGGGCATCCGAATTTTCCGTGCCCTGGATTCCGCGTTTCGGCATTGAATTCCATCTGGCACTCGATGGTCTTTCTTTATTGATGGTGGTGCTTACCGGGCTGCTCGGTTTGATGGCCGTGCTCTGTTCGTGGAATGAGATCGAGAAATATCAGGGCTTTTTCCATCTTAACCTGATGTGGATCCTCGGCGGTGTGATTGGCGTGTTCCTTGCCATCGACATGTTCCTGTTCTTCTTCTTCTGGGAGATGATGCTGGTTCCGATGTACTTCCTGATCGCGCTGTGGGGACACAAAGCCGCCGACGGGAAAACGCGTATCACCGCCGCGACCAAATTCTTCATCTATACCCAGGCAAGCGGCCTGGTCATGTTGATTGCCATTCTTGGTCTGGTGTTTGTGCACTACAACGCCACCGGCGTCTGGACGTTCAACTATGAGCTGTTGTTGAATACGCCGATGTCCAAAACGGTTGAGTATGTGTTGATGCTGGGCTTCTTCATCGCTTTTGCGGTGAAAATGCCGGTTGTGCCATTGCACGGCTGGCTACCCGATGCGCACAGTCAGGCGCCAACGGCGGGTTCAGTTGACCTTGCCGGTATCCTGCTAAAAACGGCTGCTTACGGCCTGCTGCGTTTCAGCCTGCCGCTGTTTCCCAACGCCTCGGCAGAGTTTGCCCCTATCGCCATGTGGCTGGGTATTATCGGTATCTTCTATGGCGCATGGATGGCGTTCTCGCAGACCGATATCAAACGCCTGATCGCTTACACCTCGATTTCCCACATGGGTTTCGTGCTGATCGCCATTTATACCGGCAGCCAGCTGGCCTTCCAGGGCGCGGTGATTCAGATGATTGCGCACGGCCTCTCTGCCGCCGCGCTGTTTATTCTGTGTGGTCAGCTGTATGAGCGTCTGCATACCCGCGATATGCGTAAAATGGGCGGCCTGTGGGCGCGCATTAAATGGATTCCGGGTCTGTCACTGTTTTTTGCCGTGGCGAACCTGGGCATGCCGGGCACCGGTAACTTCGTCGGTGAATTTATGATTCTGACCGGCAGCTTCCAGGTGGTGCCGACCATTATCATCATCGCGACGTTTGGGCTGGTGTTTGCTTCTGTTTACTCCCTGATCATGATGCAACGTGCTTATTATGGTGCGCCATCGTCGCAGGAGCCGCTGAAAAGCATGACTCCGCGTGAGTTCATTATGATTATGGTTCTGGTGGTGCTGCTGGTGCTGGTTGGCGTTTATCCGCAGCCGCTTCTCGACACCTCACACGCTGCAATGAGTAACATTCAGCAGTGGTTTACCGCTTCAATTTCAACTACAAGGCCGTAATTCGCCATGACAATAACTCCTCAACAATTGATCGCGTTGCTGCCGCTGTTGATCGTCGGATTGACGGTGGTGGTTGTGATGCTGTCCATTGCGTGGCGACGCAACCATTTTGTTAACGCAACGCTGACGGTCGTTGGCCTCAACCTGGCTCTGCTTTCGCTATGGTTTGTGGGTCATGCTGGCCCGATGGACGTGACGCCGCTGCTGCGCGTCGATGGCTATTCAATGTTCTATACCGGTCTGGTGATGTTAGCCAGCCTGGCGACCTGCACCTTTGCCTATCCGTGGCTGGCTGGCTTTCCGGATAACAAGGATGAGTTCTATCTGCTGGTGCTGATTGCCGCGCTGGGCGGGGTTGTGCTGGCGAGCGCCAACCACCTTGCCGCGTTGTTTATCGGTGTGGAACTGCTGTCGCTGCCGTTGTTTGGTCTGATTGGTTATGCTTTCCGTCAGAAACGTTCGCTGGAAGCCGCGCTGAAATACACCATTCTTTCGGCTGCTGCCTCGTCGTTCCTGCTGTTTGGTATCGCCCTGATCTACGCGGACTCCGGCAACCTGAGCTTTGTGGCGCTGGGACAGCATCTCAGCGACGATATGCTGCGTGAGCCGCTGCTGCTGATCGGTCTTGGCATGATGATCATCGGTCTTGGCTTTAAGCTGTCGCTGGTGCCTTTCCACCTGTGGACACCAGATGTCTATCAGGGTGCGCCTGCACCGGTTTCCACCTTCCTCGCCACCGCCAGCAAGATCGCTATCTTTGGCGTAATCATGCGTCTGTTCATGTACGCACCGGTTACCGACAGCGAAGCAGTACGTACCGTGCTGGCCGTTATCGCCTTTGTTTCCATTCTGTTTGGTAACCTGATGGCGATTTCGCAGAGCAACATCAAGCGTCTGCTGGGTTACTCTTCTATCGCTCATCTCGGTTATCTGCTGGTGGCGCTGATCGTCGTGCAAAGCCAACAGCTGGCGCTGGAAACCGCCGGTGTCTATCTGGCCGGTTATCTGTTCAGCAGCCTCGGCGCGTTTGGTGTGGTCAGTTTGATGTCCAGCCCGTACCGCGGTTCTGATGCCGATTCGCTGTTCTCTTACCGTGGTCTGTTCTGGCATCGCCCGATCCTCTCCGCGGTGATGACGGTGATGATGCTGTCGCTGGCAGGTATTCCCATGACGCTGGGCTTTATCGGTAAGTTCTACGTCATCGCTTCGAGTGTCAGCGGCCAGCTGTGGTGGCTGACCGGTGCGGTGGTAGCAGGTAGCGCCATTGGCCTCTATTACTATCTGCGCGTGACCGTGAGCCTCTACCTCAGCCCGCCGGAAATGCACACCCGCGATACGCCAGCAAACTGGGCGTTCACCGCTGGTGGCGTCGTGGTGCTGATTTCAGCAATCCTGGTGCTGCTATTGGGTGTCTATCCACAGCCGCTTATCAGGCTGGTTCAGCTTGCCCAACCGCTGATGTAAACTCATAGCAAGGCTAAAAAAATCAGGCTCCCGGGCCTGATTTTTTCATTTCTGTCGCAGAGAAATAACAGGAGTTGTCATGATGGAGATTGAATGGCGTGATTATGCGCACCATGAACTGGATACCACCACGTTGTACAGCATGCTGGCGCTGCGATCGCAGGTGTTTGTGGTGGAGCAGCAGTGCCCCTATCTGGATTTGGATGGGCTGGACCTGCTCGGCGACAACCGCCACGTGTTGGCGTTGCACCAGCAGCGCGTGCTGGCGTGCGCGCGCATTCTGGCACCAGCCGATGCCCAGAGCCCGGTGGCGATTGGTCGCGTGGTGGTTTCGGACGACGCGCGCGGGTTGCGGCTTGGTGTTGCGCTGATGCAGCAGGCGCTAAGCAGCTGTGAGCGTCACTGGCCAGAGCATCAGCAATATCTGTCGGCACAGGCGCATCTGCAGAGGTTTTATCAGCAGCTCGGCTTTACGCCGTATGGCGATGTTTATTCTGAAGATGGTATCCCGCATATCAGTATGCAGCGCGTGCCGTCGCACGCCTAAAAAAACGGGCGATTTCTCGCCCGTTATTCGTTTATCCCGGCGTCATCTGCCGGTCATCCACATACTTACGCTGATCGGGCGCGGGTGGGAAATACTGGTAAAGCCAGGTTTCACTCAGCGTTTCCTCTTTGGTGCGCAGGAACAGGCGCATCTCAACCGGCGTAATGGCATCGCTGTTCGGATACCAGTCAAACAGGATGCGATAGCCGTTGATCGGCTCAACGTAGAGAATCTCCACCTGCTTGATGGTGCCCGCAGAGACGGTAATCACCGGCTCAATGCCTTTCGGCGCGGCGGCCTTGAGATCGCCACCAATGAAATCGATGGAGAAACGACGGCACCAGGTATCCGGGAAGTGTTCACCCGGCGCCCAGCCTTCCGGGAAGCCACCAATACCGGTGCGCGTGGCATCGACGCGCGCCAGACCGCTGCGAACCGGCGGTAATCCGCTCCAGTAGAGTTTGTACTGGAAGCTAAATTCGCTACCCGCTTTAATCGGCTCCGCGGGTTGCCAGAAGCAGACCACGTTATCAAGCGTTTCACCGGTGGTAGGAATTTCCATCAGGTTGATTGCGCCTTTGCCCCATTTTCCGACCGGCTCGACCCACAGGCTTGGTCGTTTGTCATACCAACCGATCACGTCCTGATAATTTTTGAAGTCGTGATCAAGCTGCAACAGGCCAAATCCGCGCGGGTTTTCATCTTCATAAGCATTGAACTGCAGGCGCTGCGGGTTATTCAGCGGCCGGGCAATCCACTCACCTTTGCCGGTCCACATCGCCAGACGATCGGAGTCATGAATCTGCGGATGGTAGGTGTTACACATCCGACGCTCGTTGGTGCCGCAGCTGAACATGCTGGTCATCGGTGCGATACCGAGCTGACCGATATCCTTGCGGGCAAAGAGATGATTCTCGATGGTCATCACCACCCGTTCCGCTTCGCACTCAATGGTGAACTTATAAGCACCGGTCAGGCTGGGGCCATCCAGCAGCGCATATACTACAAAGGTGGTAGCAGAAGCGTCTGGCGTTTCAAACCAGAAGGCGGTGAAGTCCGGAAACTCCTCCTGGCCGTTGCTAAAGGTATTTACCGCTACGCCGCGTGCTGACAGACCATATTGGTAGGTGTCATCGACGGCGCGGAAATAGCTGGCACCGAGGAAAGAGACGATATCGCGACGCGCCAGCTCCGGTTTCTTAAAGGCACGGAATCCGGCAAAGCCGAGATCGTTTTTGCCTTCCAGCTGTTTGGTATCCACTTTGGCGTCATTGTAATTAAACAACTCCGGACGGAAGTGAACTTCGCGCGCCTCACGACTGGCGGCATCAACGGAGAACATGCGGATGCGGCGTTTAAAGCCCATGCCAACGTGAAAAAATTGCACATCAAGCTGACGATCGGGGATGTTGTTCCACAATGAGTGGTTTGCATCGTACTGAATATCGTTATAAGCCTGCGGTGTAAGATTCGCTAACGTTGCCGGCAGAGGACCTGGTGCGCCGCCCCAGGGTTGCTTCGCCAGCGCGCCAGCGTTCTTTTTCAGCGATTCAAAGTCGAAGCGCATCGCGTTGCCGTCAGCGATCCCATCAGCGGCCCAGGCCGACTGCGAAAATAGCGTGGAGACGCCGGACATCCCACTGACCGTGGCGAAGGCCATCGACGCTTTCATAAACATTCTACGATTCATGCCAGAAATCTTTTCCTTTGCTGAACGAGTGTAGTGACTGTCGTGCTCGTGCACCCCAAACAGACCTGTTTAGCCAGGTTACAGGGAGGTACGACAGTCCGCAGAAATAAAAATTCAGTCCAGGGAAAATTTATCAGATAAATCAAACAAGCGCAGAAAATTCCCCGCTTCTGCCGGTGCGCTGACATATCTTTGCTTTAGCAGGCCGCGGCTGGCGTACGATTCAGGCCCGCCAGACGCGAAAGCCATTCTCAGCGCATTCCTGGAGCCGATCGGTCGCACAGACGGAAAAAGTGACTATAGTTAATGGGATAGCTGTTACCTACACGGAGGAAAAGATGACTACACCTAATGAGCCGCATGAAGCCCGTCTTGATGACGATTTAACCCTGTTAACGGAAACGCTTGAAGAGATGTTGAAGTCCTCTGGCGATCCGGCTGACCAGAAGTACATTGAGCTGAAAACCAAAGCTGAGCAGGCCCTGCATGATGTGAAAACACGCGTCAGCAACGCTTCGGACAGCTATTACTACCAGGCGAAGAACGTTGCCTACCGTGCTGATGACTATGTTCACGAAAAACCGTGGCAGGGCATCGGCATCGGCGCCACCGCCGGTTTGATTATCGGTCTGCTGCTGCGCCGATAAGAAAAAAAGCGCCCAATTGGGCGCTTTTTACTGTTTAACAACCTGCTTTCTGGCGTGACCGCCAATCGCCTTATCCGGCCAGCGCCTGCTCGACGCCCGCGCCATACGCGGTATCAACCTGATAAAATAACGCAATCTGGCGCTGCTGAATAAATTCCGGCACCTGGCGCAACTCACCGGCGATACGCTGGAACATCCGCTGACGCTCCGCTTCCCCAATCAGATTAAACAGTGCGCGCGGCTGACTGAAATAGTCTTCATCTTCGCGATGATTCCAGTGATCGGCCGCACCTTCCAGTGACAAAGGCGGCTCACTGAAGTCAGGCTGTTCCTGAAATACGCCAAAGCTGTTGGGTTCATAGGTCGCACCGTTTCCGCTGTTGCCATCAACGCGCATGGCGCCGTCACGGTGATAGTTATGGAACGGGCACTTCGGTGCGTTAACCGGAATTTGATGATGGTTTACGCCTAAACGGTAGCGATGTGCATCACCATACGAGAACAGACGGCCCTGCAGCATGCGGTCAGGGGAGAAGCCGATGCCTGGAACCACGTTGGCCGGGCTCATGGCAACCTGCTCAACCTCGGTAAAATAGTTATCCGGATTGCGGTTCAGCTCAAACTCACCCACTTCAATCAGCGGATAATCCGCGTGCGGCCACACTTTGGTCAGATCGAAAGGGTTGTAAGGGGTAGAGGAGGCTTCACTTTCCGGCATTACCTGCACGTAGAATTTCCAGCGCGGGAAATCGCCACGCTCGATGGATTCAAACAGATCGCGCTGCGAGCTTTCGCGATCCTGACCGATCAACAGTGCTGCTTCATCATCCATCAGGTTAGCGATGCCCTGCTGGCAGCGCATATGGAATTTTACCCAGAAGCGCTCGTGTTGGTCATTGATAAAGCTGTAGGTATGGCTGCCGAAGCCGTGAATGTGGCGATAGCTACGCGGCAGGCCGCGGTCGCTGAAATCGATGGTCAACTGATGTAACGCTTCCGGCAGGTGCGAGAAGAAATCCCATTTGTAGGTTGGGTTACGCAGGTTGGTGCGCGGATCGCGCTTAACCACGTGGTTAAGATCGGGAAACTTCAGCGGATCGCGCAGATAGAATACCGGCGTGTTGTTGCCCACCAGATCCCAGTTGCCTTCTTCGGTATAGAATTTCATCGAGAAGCCGCGAATATCGCGTTCGGCATCGGCGCCGCCGCGCTCACCGGCTACCGTGGAGAAGCGCAGGAACAGTTCGGTCTGTTTGCCCACTTCGGAAAAGATTTTTGCCCGGCTAAAACGGGTGATATCCTGGGTAACGGTAAAGGTGCCGTAAGCGGCAGAGCCTTTGGCATGCATACGGCGCTCAGGGATCACTTCCCGATCAAAATGCGCCAGCTTTTCCAGTAGCCATACATCCTGTAATAACAACGGCCCGCGGCGTCCGGCCGTCATTGAATTATTATTATGAGCAATCGGCGCGCCCGAGGCGCTGGTAAGTCCTTTTTTAGTCATGTCGCTATCTCTCTGCAGGTGAATTAAGGAACGGTCTTTCAGGTTCTGCTATATCCATCGGGATAGCCTATTGTGTTACGAGCAAGCGAAGCATGGCAATCAGGCAGAATCTATTGCTGCTATCTATCAAATAAGGCAAACCGCGCGGTTTTTCTTACGCGTTGGCCTGCCAATATGCGCTGATAAAGGAAATCAAAAGTGATCAGAGTCGAAATGCTCTCAACGGGCGATGAAGTACTGCACGGACAGATTATTGATACCAACGCCGCGTGGCTGGCGGATGTGCTGTTTCAACAGGGTTTACCGATGACCAGCCGTTCAACGGTTGGCGACAGCCTGGAGGCGCTGGTCAGTGCGTTGCAGGAGCGCAGCCAGATTGCTGATGTGCTGATCGTTAATGGCGGACTTGGGCCCACCAGCGACGATTTAAGCTCGCTGGCAGCGGCCACGGCCAGCGGTACCGCACTGGTATTACATGAAGAGTGGCTGCAGAAGATGGAAGCCTGGTTTGCTGGCCGTGGCCGCGTGATGGCCGCCAGTAATCGTAAACAGGCTGAGATCCCGGAAAATGCCGAGCTGGTGGATAACCCGGTCGGCACCGCCTGCGGCTTTGCGCTGCAGCTTAATCGCTGTCTGATGTTTTTCACTCCCGGCGTGCCGTCGGAGTTTAAGGTCATGGTAGAACAGCAGATCGTTCCACGCCTGAAAAGCCGCTTTGAGCTGCCGGAGCCGCCGATCTGCCTGCGCCTGACAACGTTTGGCCGCGGTGAAAGCGATCTGGCCGCTGAGCTGGAAGGCATTGCGCTGCCGGAAGGCGTTACCATGGGCTATCGCTCATCCATGCCGATCATTGAAATCAAACTTACCGGGCCCGCTGCGCAACGTACGGCAATGGAACAGGCGTGGCAGCAGGTTCGGTTGCAGCTGGCAGAATGCACATTGTATGAGGGAACGGGCGGCCTGCCAGCGTTGTTAGCGCAACAGCTGCATACCCGCGGCTTAACGCTCACTATCAATGAACAATTTACCGCCGGCTTAGTGCACTGGCAGCTCGCCTCGGCTGCGGTGCCACTGCGCGCAGGCAGTATCCAGCCAGCTGGACAAGAGACGCTGACCGAACTGGCCACACGCTGTGCGCAGTTGATCGCAGAAAACAGCGCTGATATCGCGCTGGCAATCGGTAGCCTGCAGGAGAATCAGCTCAGCCTGGCGTTAACCACGCCGGATGGCACCTGGGCACAACGAATCGCTTTTACCAACAGCCGTCATGACACTAAAGCGCGGCAGGAAGTGGTGGCGATGATGGCGGCAAACATGCTGCGTCGCTGGCTGCTGGCAATGGAGGTCAGCACCGGGCACGGTTGGGTGGATGTGGTGGAGTCGTTGAAGGCGTAACACAATGGCGAGATGTAGCAGAGACTACATCTCGATTTCGATATCGCCTTTGGCGGTGCAGCAGCAGGGCAGAATCTCGCCCTCCTGTACAAAAGCCAGCGGCTTAGCGGCATAGCAGACTTCGCCTTTTAACAGGCGGGTGCGGCAGGAGCCGCAGTAGCCTTCACGGCACTGGTATTCCACGCACAGATTGTGCGATTCCAGTGCTGCGAGCAGAGAAGGGTGTTCATCACTGCACTGTAACTGCGCACCGCTGGTGCGCAGGATCACAAGCGAACTGGCCATGCTTACAGCTGGAAGTCGTTGAAGTCGTCTTCGCCCACTTCCGAGTCAATCTGACCCACCAGATACGAGCTGACTTCCACTTCCTGCGGCGCCACCTGCACATTGTCCGAAACTAGCCAGGAGTTAATCCATGGAATCGGATTAGAGCGGGTTTTGAAGGGCAGATCGAGGCCAACCGCTTTCATACGGATGTTGGTGATATATTCAATGTACTGGCAAAGAATATCTTTGTTCAGGCCGATCATTGAGCCGTCGCGGAACAGATATTCTGCCCACTCTTTTTCCTGCTGCGCGGCCAGCGCAAACAGGTCATAACACTGCTGACGACACTCTTCGGCAATGTCTTTCATTTCCGGATCGTCTTCGCCGCTGCGCATCAGGTTGAGCATATGCTGCGTGCCGGTAAGGTGCAGCGCTTCATCACGGGCAATCAGGCGAATGATTTTAGCATTGCCTTCCATCAGTTCACGTTCAGCAAACGCAAACGAGCAGGCGAAGCTGACGTAAAAGCGGATCGCTTCCAGCGCGTTTACGCTCATCAGGCAGATATAGAGCTGCTTTTTCAGCGCGCGCAGGCTGACGGTAACGGTTTTGCCGTTAACCTGATGGGTGCCTTCGCCCAACAGATGCCAGTAATTGGTCATCTCGATCAGGTCGTCGTAGTAACCGGAGATATCTTTCGCACGTGACAGAATCTGTTCGTTGCTGACGATATCGTCAAACACCAACGACGGATCGTTCACGATATTGCGAATGATATGGGTGTAAGAACGCGAGTGAATAGTTTCTGAGAATGCCCAGGTTTCCACCCAAGTTTCCAGCTCCGGAATCGAAATCAGCGGCAGCAGCGCCACGTTCGGGCTACGGCCCTGGATGGAATCGAGCAGCGTTTGATACTTCAGGTTGCTGATGAAAATATGCTTTTCATGTTCCGGCAGGGCTTGATAATCGATGCGGTCGCGTGAGACGTCAACCTCTTCCGGGCGCCAGAAAAAAGAGAGCTGCTTCTCGATCAGCTTTTCAAAAATGTCATATTTTTGCTGGTCGTAACGCGCAACGTTAACCGACTGACCGAAAAACATCGGCTCATCCAGCTGGTTGTTTTTGTTCTGCGAAAAAGTAGTGTAAGCCATAATGAAATATCCAAAGCAAACTGGCCCCGACGGGGAAGAGCAGGGACGACACGGGCCGCCCCCAGCCTAAAATCAGATCTTGCAGGCGCCGCTTTCGCAACCATCGTCCTGCACAGAAGGCGCCATATCATCCTGCGCATCTTCCGCACCGTCGCGGGTGTTCTGGTAATAAAGGGTTTTCACGCCAAATTTATAGGCGGTCAACAGGTCTTTCAGCAGCTGCTTCATCGGCACGCGGCCATTGGCAAAGCGCGTTGGATCGTAGTTAGTGTTCGACGAGATCGCCTGATCGATGAACTTCTGCATCAGGCCAACCAGCTGTAAATAACCGTCGTTGTTTGGCATGTCCCACAGCAATTCATACTGATCTTTCAGGCGCTCGTACTCCGGCACAACCTGACGCAGGATGCCATCTTTCGACGCTTTGATACTGATGTGACCGCGCGGTGGTTCAATGCCGTTAGTCGCGTTGGAGATCTGCGACGAGGTTTCAGACGGCATCAGCGCAGAAAGCGTGGAGTTGCGCAGACCGTGAGCCTTCACTGATTCACGCAGGCCGTCCCAGTCGAGGTGCAGCGGCTCGTTGCAAATCGCATCCAGATCTTTCTTGTAGGTGTCGATCGGCATAATGCCCTGCGCGTAAGTGGTTTCGTTGAACCACGGGCAGGCACCTTGCTCTTTCGCCAGCTCATTTGACGCCTTCAGCAGATAAAACTGAATGGCTTCAAAGGTTTTGTGCGTCAGCGCGTTGGCGCTGCCGTCAGAGTAACGCACGCCATTTTTGGCCAGATAGTAGGCGTAGTTGATGACGCCGATACCCAGCGTACGGCGGCCCATTGCGCCACGCTGTGCCGCAGGAATGGGGTAATCCTGATAATCCAGCAGGGCATCCAGCGCACGCACCGCGAGGGTCGCTAACTCTTCCAGATCGTCGAGGCTCTCAATCGCGCCAAGGTTAAAGGCAGAGAGCGTACAGAGCGCAATCTCGCCATTCTCATCGTTCACATCCAGCAGCGGTTTGGTCGGCAGGGCGATTTCCAGGCACAGGTTAGACTGGCGCACTGGCGCGATAGCAGGATCAAACGGGCTGTGGGTGTTGCAGTGATCGACGTTCTGAATGTAGATACGTCCGGTGGACGCACGTTCCTGCATCATCAGTGAGAAGAGATCCACGGCGCGAACGCGCTGCTTACGGATGCTCTCATCCTTCTCATATTTGCAGTAAAGGCGCTCAAACTCATCCTGATCGGCGAAGAACGCGTCATACAGGCCTGGCACATCTGATGGGCTGAACAGCGTGATATCTTCGCCCTTAAGCAGGCGCTGATACATCAGCTTGTTGATCTGTACACCGTAATCCATGTGACGCACGCGGTTACCTTCAACGCCGCGGTTGTTCTTCAGCACCAGCAGGCTTTCCACTTCCAGGTGCCACATTGGGTAGAACAGCGTGGCCGCACCGCCGCGCACGCCGCCTTGTGAGCACGACTTAACCGCGGTCTGAAAATGCTTATAGAACGGAATACAGCCGGTGTGAAACGCTTCACCGCCGCGAATCGGGCTGCCCAGCGCACGAATGCGGCCAGCGTTGATGCCGATACCGGCGCGTTGTGACACATATTTCACAATGGCGCTGGAGGTGGCGTTGATCGAATCAAGGCTGTCGCCACATTCAATCAGCACACACGAGCTGAACTGACGCGTTGGCGTACGCACACCGGACATGATCGGCGTCGGCAGCGAGATCTTAAAGGTCGAAATGGCGTCATAAAAACGCTTGATATAATCAAGGCGCGTTTCACGCGGATAGGCGGAGAACAGGCATGCCGCGACCAGCATATAGAGGAACTGCGCACTTTCGTAAATCTCACCGCTTACGCGGTTCTGCACCAGGTATTTACCTTCCAGCTGTTTAACCGCGGCGTAGGAGAAGTTCATATCGCGCCAGTGGTCGATAAAGCCGTCCATCTGCTCGAACTCTTCCACGCTGTAATCTTCCAGCAGATGGCGATCGTATTTACCCATCTCGATCATGCGCACGACCTGATCGTACAGTTTTGGCGGCTCGAACTGGCCGTAAGCTTTTTTACGCAGGTGGAAAATCGCCAGGCGCGCGGCGAGATATTGATAATCGGGCGCGTCGCGTGAGATTAAATCAGCAGCGGCTTTGATAATAGTTTCATGGATATCAGACGTTTTGATGCCGTCGTAAAACTGGATGTGTGAACGCAGCTCGACCTGAGAGACAGAAACGTTGTTCAGACCTTCGGCCGCCCAGTCGAGTACCCGGTGGATTTTATCGAGATTAATGCGCTCCTGGCTGCCATCGCGTTTAGTGACGAGAAGACTCTGATTCATGTCGCGTTTTACCTGTCCGTGAATATCGGTGTGTGAGTGATATCCCCGGTTTATACACAGAGTTATGCCATGTGGGTAACTTGTGGATAAACACAATATATTGGGGTTTTGAACTAAAAGAATACTAGATGAGGTGTATTGTAGTGAGAATTGCTGAAGGTACAAGCGTGAAAACATCGTGTTTGGGGCTTGCTTTTTAGTGGAAATTTCCTAAGTCCGCATCCGCTAAGGCCCAACACGCTGTCAACCGTTTCCGTGCGTTTTGAAAATTTTTTTCAGCTGCTGCTTTTTTAAATCACGCTGCTTTTTTTAACGGCAACTGGTTCAGTTTAAGTCGTTTTTTGCGCGCGGTGCGTCTGAATGTTTTGATGAAAAAATGGCCGATTAGAGGAAGCAGAGCGCGAAGAAATCAGTTGGCTGACTTATCAATTAACCCGCTGGCAGTCAGGCGAACAGAACGTGTGCACCGGGCTTCAATTAAGATAAATCTTAGGTGGGCGGCACCGTTGCCGCCCATCAACATCATTTCGCTACGGCGTGGGTATGCACCATATAGTTCACGTCAACGTTGCCGCCGAGGCGGAACTTGTTGGTCAGCGGATTGTAATGCAGGCCGATGATATTACGCTCGCGCAACGAGGTTTCGTCGACCCAGGCCAGCAGTTCTGCCGGACGGATAAACTTCTTCACGTCGTGCGTACCGCGCGGCACCATGCGCAGCACATACTCTGCGCCGACAATCGCCATCAGCCAGGCTTTGCTGTTGCGGTTAAGCGTGGAGAAGAACACTTCGCCGCCGGGTTTAACCAGCCGGGCGCAGGCGTGAACCACTGAACGTGGGTCTGGTACGTGCTCCAGCATCTCCATGCAGGTCACTACGTCGTAGGTGCCGGCAAACTCATCGGCGTGCGCTTCTACCGTCTGCTGGACATAATCGATTTTTACCCCGCTCTCCAGCGCGTGCAGCCGGGCAATTTGCAGTGGCTCTGCGCCCATATCCAGGCCGGTCACCTCCGCGCCTTCGCGCGCCATGCTTTCTGCCAGAATGCCGCCACCGCAGCCGACATCAAGGATTTTTTTGCCGAACAGGCCGTTGCTGTGCTGCGCGATATAACCGAGGCGCAGTGGGTTGATGCGGTGCAGCGGTTTGAACTCGCCTTCCAGATCCCACCAGCGCGCAGCGACCGCTTCAAATTTGGCAATTTCGCCCTGATCAACATTCGCTTGTGGTTGTGCATTCATAAGAAAAGACTCCTGCCAAAATTTTCCTGAGTATACCCGTTTCCACCCTTGAGGGTCACGGCAGAGTTTGCGCGATAAGTGTAGGTGAAACGTCGCTTTCCGTTCACCGGATGATTGCAGTGTGATATACTTTCGCACCTTTGAATCCGGGCATAATGTAGAGGGATAGCGGCTCCATGAGCGACCTTGCAAGAGAAATTACACCGGTCAATATTGAGGAAGAATTAAAGAATTCTTACCTTGATTACGCCATGTCGGTCATCGTTGGCCGTGCCTTACCTGATGTTCGCGATGGCCTGAAGCCTGTGCATCGCCGCGTACTTTATGCGATGAGTGAACTCGGTAACGACTGGAACAAACCTTATAAAAAATCCGCCCGTGTGGTCGGCGACGTCATTGGTAAATATCACCCGCACGGTGACTCTGCGGTGTACGATACGATTGTTCGTATGGCGCAGCCGTTTTCGCTGCGTTATATGCTGGTAGATGGTCAGGGTAACTTCGGTTCGATTGATGGCGACTCCGCTGCTGCCATGCGTTATACCGAAGTGCGCATGTCCAAAATTGCTCACGAACTGCTCGCGGATCTCGAAAAAGAGACCGTGGACTTTGTGCCGAACTACGACGGCAATGAGCAAATCCCGGAAGTGCTGCCCACCAAAATTCCTAACCTGTTGGTGAATGGCTCCTCGGGTATTGCCGTGGGTATGGCGACCAACATTCCGCCGCACAACATCACCGAAGTGATCAACGGCTGCCTGGCCTTTATTGAAGATGAAGATATCAGCCTTGAAGCGCTGATGGAGCACATCCCAGGGCCAGATTTCCCAACGGCAGCGATCATCAATGGCCGTCGCGGTATCGAAGAAGCCTATCGCACCGGACGCGGCAAGATTTACATCCGCGCCCGTGGCGAAGTGGAAACCGACGCTAAAACTGGCCGTGAAACCATCATCATTCACGAAATCCCTTATCAGGTGAACAAAGCGCGCCTGATTGAGAAGATTGCCGAGCTGGTGAAAGAGAAGCGTGTCGAAGGGATCAGCGCACTGCGCGATGAGTCCGATAAAGACGGCATGCGCATCGTGATTGAGATTAAACGCGATGCGGTGGGCGAAGTTGTGCTCAACAACCTCTATTCACTGACCCAGCTGCAGACCTCTTTCGGCATCAACATGGTGGCGCTGCATCAGGGCCAGCCGAAGATCATGACGCTGAAGGGTATTCTGGAAGCCTTTGTGCGCCATCGTCGTGAAGTGGTGACGCGTCGTACTATTTTTGAACTGCGTAAAGCCCGCGACCGTGCGCACATCCTTGAAGGTCTGGCGATCGCGCTGGCGAACATCGACCCGGTTATCGAGCTGATTCGCCGTGCACCAAACCCAGCGGAAGCGAAAGCAGGGCTGATTGCTCACTCCTGGCAGCTGGGCCACGTGGCTGCGATGCTGGAACGTGCCGGTGACAACGCAGCGCGCCCGGAATGGCTGGAAGAGCAGTTCGGCATTCGCAACGGCGAATACTTCCTGACCGAACAGCAGGCGCAGGCGATTCTCGATTTACGTCTGCAAAAGCTGACCGGTCTTGAGCACGAGAAGCTGCTGGATGAGTACAAAGAGCTGCTGGGGCAGATTGCGGAGCTGATCTACATTCTGGAAAATGCTGACCGCCTGATGGAAGTGATCCGTGAAGAGCTGGAAGCGATGCGTGACGCCTTTGGCGATCAGCGTCGTACCGAAATCACGGCGAACACCGCAGACATCAACATCGAAGACTTGATCAATCAGGAAGATGTGGTGGTTACGCTGTCGCATCAGGGCTACGTGAAGTACCAGCCGCTGACCGATTACGAAGCGCAACGTCGTGGCGGTAAAGGTAAATCAGCGGCGCGTATCAAAGAAGAAGACTTCATCGATCGCCTGTTGGTCGCCAACACGCACGACACCATTCTTTGCTTCTCCAGCCGTGGCCGTCTTTATTGGATGAAGGTTTATCAGCTGCCAGAAGCGAGCCGTGGCGCGCGTGGACGTCCTATCGTCAACCTGCTGCCGCTGGAGCCGAACGAGCGCATCACCGCGATTCTGCCAGTGCGCGAGTATGCCGAAGGGGTGAATATCTTTATGGCCACCGCCAGCGGTACCGTGAAGAAAACCACCCTGACCGAGTTCAGTCGTCCACGCAGCGCCGGCATCATTGCGGTTAACCTGCGCGAAGATGACGAGCTGATTGGCGTGGCGCTCACCGACGGCAGCAACGAGGCGATGCTGTTCTCTGCTGCCGGTAAAGTGGTGCGTTTCTCCGAGCAGGCCGTGCGCACCATGGGCCGTACGGCTTCGGGCGTCCGCGGTATCAAGTTGGCCGAAGGCGATCGCGTGGTGTCACTGATTGTGCCGCGTGAAGAGGGCGCCATCATGACCGTAACGCAAAATGGTTACGGGAAGCGCACCGCCACCGACGAGTACCCGACCAAATCACGCGCCACGCAGGGTGTGATTTCGATCAAAGTCACCGATCGTAACGGCCCGGTTATCGGCGCGGTACAGGTGGTGGATGGCGATCAAATCATGATGATCACCGACGCAGGTACGCTGGTGCGTACGCGCGTTTCCGAGGTGAGCGTGGTGGGTCGAAATACGCAGGGCGTGATCCTGATCCGTACGGCGGAAGATGAAAATGTTGTCGGCTTGCAGCGCGTCGCGGAGCCCGTTTCTGAAGAGGAACTGGATACCATCGACGGCAGCGTAGCGGAAGGTGAAGAAGAGATCGCGCCAGAAGTGGAAAGCGATGACGAAGCACCAGAAAGCGACGACGAGTAATCGGCTTGTCCCGTTGAAAAAAGGCCGGCTTGCCCGGCCTTTTTTACGTCTGTTATCCACGTAAAGCCGCTGGCAAACTGGCTTTTTGCTGGCGCTAACGGTAGTGTAACCGCATTGCATTTTACCCAGGCCAACCCAGCGGATTTCCCTTGAGATACCTCGTTTCCTTTCGTACAACGCTGCGCATTTCCCGCTATCTGTTCCGGGCGCTGGCGCTATTGCTCTGGCTGCTTGGCGCGCTGCTAACTACATTTTTCCTGATCAGCGTCGTGCACGAAAAAGAGTCGCAGGTTCGACAGGAGTTCAACGTCAACTATGGCCAGGCGCAGTGGTATGTTCGCCACTCCGCCGACGTTATGCGTCAGCTTAAATACATTGCTGAAAACCGGCTGAACGCCTCCTCCAGCGGCGTCGATGTACTTAACGGTCTGGTGCCGGGGAAAAGCGTGCCGCGTTATTCGCCGCTGTTTGCCAACGCAGATTGTTCCTCGATGAGCCGTACCTGGCGCAATTCGCTCGGTTCACTTAGCTATTTTATCAACTACTGGAAAAACAACTTTGCTTCTGCCTACGAGCTGAACCGGGTATTTTTTATCGGTGGCGATAGCCAGTGCCTGGCAGATTTTGATATCAGCAGCGGCAATGTCGACCGCGAGCGGGCGCTGAAAACACTGCGTGAACACGTGCTGCGCTATCGCAACGGTAATGATGATGAGCGCCGCGACAGCAGCTGGTGGATCACGCCCGGCGCGCAACCGGGCACCGGCAATTTCTATATGATGACGCCAGTGTACGTCGCCAACAAACTGGAAGCGCTGCTGGGCATTGAGCAAAACATTCGCCTGGAAGAGTTTATGGCACCGGGCAGCCTGCCGATGACCACCACGCTGATCAACGAAGAGAACCGGCCGCTAATTACCTCCCAGCGCGGCAATCCGGGGTTTAATTTCGGCGAACTGCCCGACGATAAAATCTGGTTTGGCTATCTCAACAGCTACAAGCAGCTGGCGCTGAAAAAAGCACTGGCACCTTCCAGTCTGAGCATTGTCTATTCGGTGCCGACCGCGGTGCTGATGGATCGCATGAAAATCATGCTGATTAACGCGCTGCTGCTGAACATCCTCAGCGCACTGGTGCTGTTTACGCTCGCCTGGCTGTTTGAGCGGCGCATGTTTTTACCTGCGGAAGAGAACGCGCACCGGCTGGAAGAGCACGAGCAGTTCAACCGTAAAATCGTCGCCTCGGCACCGGTGGGCATCTGTATTCTGCGTACCAGCGACGGCACCAACCTTCTCAGCAACGAACTGGCGCACAATTATCTGACGCTGCTCACTCAGGAAGATCGGCAACGGTTAACCGAGATCATCTGCGGCCAGCAGGTGAACTTTGTCGATGTATTGACTGGCACCAACACCAACCTGCAAATCAGCTTTGTTCACTCACGCTACCGCAACGAAAATGTGGCGATCTGCGTGCTGGTCGATGTCAGCACCCGCGTGAAGATGGAACAGTCGTTGCAGGAGATGGCGCAGGCGGCCGAGCAGGCCAGCCAGTCGAAGTCGATGTTCCTTGCCACCGTCAGCCATGAACTGCGTACGCCGTTGTACGGCATTATCGGCAACCTCGATCTGCTGCAAACGCGTCAGCTACCGAAAGGCGTCGATTCGCTGGTAACGGCGATGACCAACTCATCCAGCCTGCTGCTGAAAATCATCAGTGACATTCTCGACTTCTCAAAAATCGAGTCGGAACAGCTGAAGATTGAGCCGCGCGAGTTCTCACCGCGTGAAGTGATTACCCATATCACCTCTAACTATCTGTCGCTGGTGGTGAAAAAGCGGCTGGCGCTGTACTGCTTTATTGAAAACGATGTGCCGCTGGCGCTGGATGGCGATCCGCTGCGCCTGCAACAGGTCATCTCCAACCTGCTGAACAACGCCATCAAGTTTACCCATACCGGCTGCATCATCCTGCACGCCTATGTTAAAGATGGCTATCTTGCTTTCCGCGTCCGTGATACCGGCGTCGGCATTCCGGCCAAAGAGATCACCCGCCTGTTTGATCCTTTCTTCCAGGTCGGCACCGGCGTCCAGCGCAATTTTCAGGGCACCGGCCTTGGTCTCGCCATCTGCGAGAAATTGATCAACATGATGGATGGCGATATCGAAGTGGAGTCGGAACCGGGCATGGGCAGCCAGTTCATCGTGCGCATTCCAATGTATAACAGCCAGGGTGTGACGCCGCCGCTGCTCGACGGGCTACAGGACAAACCGATCTGGCTGGAGATGCACAACGATTATCTGGCCAGCTTCCTGTGCGATCTGCTGCGCGGTCAGGGTCTGACGGTGAACCGCCTGGAGAAAGCGCGCTGCCAACCGGACGATGTGGTGCTGACCGATTACGCCTTCGAGCCGGAAGATCCGGTGCGCGCCGTGGTGCTCTTCTGTCCACGTCACATCGATATGCCACGCGAAACCATACCGGGGCGCTGGATCTGCAGCACCACCACGTTGCATGAGCTGCCCGCGCTGCTGGGGCGCATCTATCGCGTGCCGGTCGAGCTGGCAGCGGGCGCCAGCCTGCCGCTGGCGGAGACGCTGAGCCAGAACAACGACGACATCATGATTCTGGTGGTGGACGATCATCCGATCAACCGCATGCTACTGTCAGAGCAGCTCGGCTCACTCGGTTATCAGGTCAAGACCGCGCAGGATGGCATCGATGCGCTGAATGTAATTGGTCGCAGCGAGATCGACATTGTGCTCAGCGATGTCAACATGCCTAATATGGACGGCTACCGTTTGACCGAGCGCCTGCGTGAACTGGGCCATCGCTTTCCGGTGGTCGGCGTCACCGCCAATGCGCTGGCCGAAGAGAAGCAGCGCTGTATGGAAGCGGGCATGGATGATTGCCTGTCAAAACCGGTCACGCTCGATGTGCTGAAAAAGACGCTGGGTTTTTACGCCGAGCGGGTGAGGAAAAGTCGCGAGGAGTAAGCGACACGCAGGCAATAAAAAAGGCGACATCACTGTCGCCTTTTGTTTGCCGCTAAGGGCAGATTACTCTTTGTCTGCGGCTGGCGTGGTGCTGACCGACGACAGGTAGTTGAGCAGGGCGATATCGTTATCAACGCCCAGCTTCATCATGGCCGATTTCTTCTGGCTACTGATGGTCTTGATACTGCGGTTCAGCTTTTTGGCAATTTCCGTTACCAGGAAACCTTCGGCAAACAGGCGCAGCACTTCGCTCTCTTTTGGCGAGAGACGCTTGTCGCCGTAGCCACCTGCGCTGATCCTTTCCAGCAGTTTCGCCACGCTGTCCGGCGTGTACTTTTTGCCTTTCTGCAGGGCGGCCAGGGCTTTAGGCAGGTCGGTTGGTGCGCCCTGTTTCAGCACGATGCCTTCGATATCGAGATCCAGCACGGCGCTAAGAATTGCCGGGTTGTTGTTCATGGTCAGAACAATAATGCTGAGGTCGGGATAGTGGCGCTTGATATATTTAATCAGCGTAATGCCATCACCGTATTTTTCGCCTGGCATCGACAAATCGGTGATCAGTACATTGGCGTTAAGCTTGGACAAACTGTTAATCAGTGCTGTTGAGTCTTCAAACTCACCTACAACGTTGACCCATTCAATCTGTTCCAGTGATTTACGAATGCCAAACAGAACGATTGGATGGTCATCGGCAATAATTACATTCAAATTATTCATCTTATTGGTTACCTTGCTGCAGCAGTTGATTGACATAGGCGTCAATATTACTGGTGGTATTTTTAATGTTTGAATCGTCACACTTTTTAATGTGTTCTTCTAACGTTTCACATAGCTGCTTGCCTGGGACCAGATTGAGCATGGCAAACACGCCTTTCAGGCGATGCGCTGTCTGAGCAAGCGAACTGTAGTCATTGTCCGCTGACTCAGTATACAATCTCTTGACATCAACCGGTACTGTCTCGACAAATAGCTGGTAGTAACCACCGCCAAGCAGCGGCGTTAACTCTTCTTGCTCCGGCTCCTCTTCAACCTCGCCCTGTGACAGCTGCTGTTCAATCAGCGTTAACAGTGCATCCTGCAAGGCGCCACTGAGGTTAAAGTTCACCCGGTACTGATTATCAGACAGGCGCTGATAACCCTGTTCATAGCCATCAAGCAACAGCGACCATGGCACCAGCTTTGTCGGATCGTCGGTGATTAACACGTCGTGATCCTGACCGGAAAACCGTTCATCGGGCGTAATACAGTTGGCACCCCAGTTTTCCAGCTGATGACACACAATCTTGCGCACATCATCGACGGCAATTTCAATCAGCGCATTCACGCCTTCGAGCAGTTTCTCTTCCTGCTGCTGCTGGTGTTCCAGCGGCAGGTTGAAATGCATGGTGTAGCGGCTGCCAATCTCCTCTTTTGCCACGATCTCCAGATGGCCGCCCAGCTGTTTACTGAGTTGCTTACAGAGAAAGAAGGCGAGCCCGGACGCCTGACCGAAGCGGTCCTGCGCGGTTTCGCCGAGGAAAGGAAAATCAGCGTTGCCCAGTTCATCTTTGCTTAGTCCGGCACCGGTATCCACCAGCGTCATGGTTAAGCGATCGGGGCGCGCCTCGGGAGACTCAACGTTGAGCGTGATTTTCCCCCAGTTGGTGGTGGTCAGCGAATAGTGCATCAGCGTGGCCAGCACTTTGCGGATCGAACGACGATCGCCGAAGCGCACTTCATCGCTGTTGAGATGGTTGTTCACCAGCAGCGTTAAGCCTTTACGACGAACCTGCGGCAGCAATTCAAGGGTAATCTCGTCCAGCAGCGCCTGCAAATTGAATGAGGTAGCATCCGGCAACCAGTCATGGGTTTCCAAACGATTCAGCAGCACGATATCGTCCACTAAACGGGCCAGCGCCTGATTTTCCTCAACCACTTCCTGCAGCGCATTGTCCTGACGGGTCTGGTTCAGCTCTTCCAGTTTGCTGGCTACCCGCTCCAGCGGCTGATTCAGCGCGTGGCCCAGGTTAAGCAGCAGCTGCTGACGCATCTGATGATTGCGATCCAGCACCACCTGCGCCTTCTGCAGTTTCTTATTCACCAGCAACTCGCGATCCTGATCGCGCATCAGGAAAAGCTGCGTATTGGGCGAATAGACGCTGCGCGCATGGCGAATCTCATACACTTCATTATTCACCGTGGCCTGCAACACGCCCTGATGCTGATCGGACATATTGATAATCTTTTGCAGATTAAGGTGCGGCAGCAAATGCTCAGCGATTTTATTGCTGATAATGGTGCGATTGCTGGCAAAGTCATAAACCAGCAGGCCCACCGGCAGGCTGGCGACGATCTCTTCATTCAGCACGCGCAGGGAATCGAGTTCGGCGGTTTGATTCTCGCTGGGACGCAGCGACTGCTGGCGCAGCAGAAACAGGCCCGCTAGCGACAGCAGCATTAGCAAGAAGCTGGCCAGCAGTGGCCAAAGCAAATTATGCAGCGTATCCAGCACCAGGCTGGTCAGCGGAATGCGGTACACCAGTTGCAGCGGCGTGGTGGAGAGCGAGGCGGAAATTTCCAGATTCGGGTTCACCAGCGCAATCTGAGTATTTTGCACATCGCCATCGGAATCGGCGTCGGTGGTGGCGCTGGTGGCGCTGTCCTGACGCAGCTGGAAGTTCTCCAGCGGCATATTGCGCGGTACCAGATCGTTCATCGGCAGATCGAAGGCCACCACGGTGGCGAGATGTCCCGGCTGATTAAAGGTGGTGCGCACGGTGAAATAATTGTCATTTTGCCAGGCGAAGCGGCGCAGCGGTGAGAAGCTTTCGCGCTCGTCCAGCGCGTTGGCCTGTTGCAGCATTTCGGCACGTCGGGCGTCGACCAGCGTGGTCACCGCGCTCTCTTTAAAGCGCGTCGCCATATCTTTCAGCGGCAGGGTAGAGACCATGATCAGGCTGTTGTCCTGGCCATTAAGAAAGTACATCGACCAGGTGCCGTTCTCAGCGCCCCACAGCGTATCAAGATAGTTCGACATACGCAGCGTCATATCCAGCGTGCTGCTGTCATGGGAGCCAAAAATCAGCGCTTCGGTTTTACGCCGATTCTTCTCAAGATAGTAAACGTCAGGACGCAGACGCGTCTCCTGCAAGCTTTCTGGCGGCGTGCCCGCGGCGCTGGTGGCAAGATTTTCATAGATTTGCCAGGTGGCAAAACGGTAGGTGTCGATGCGCTTCTGCACCGCATGGGTGATATCAAGCATGGCGTAACGTTTCGCCGTCAGCCATGCGCCCACCGAGTTATGCACCATAAAGCCGATAGTCAGCAACAACAGCAGATTGAAGATCACAAAGAAGCGCGTGATGTTGCCCGACGTGAGCGGAAACTTATATGGCACCATAGCAGTAAGTGACACCTGAAATTAACGTGTAACCAGCCTGGCGCTGGCAGCCACAACCAGCAGCAATAGCGCAATCAGGCTAAATGCAATGCTCAAACTGAGCCACTGGGATATATACCCGATCAAAGCGGGACCTGTGAGAATACCTGTATAGCCGATGGTTGTCATGGCCGAAATCGCCAGGTTTGCTGGCATCGTTTTCTGTGCCCCTACCGCGGTAAACAGCATCGGCACCGTATTGGCCAGGCCAAAGCCCACCAGTAAAAACGCCAGCAGGGCGATTTGCGGCTGTGGCAGCCAGACGGCCAGCGCAATGCCCAGCGCTGCCAGGCAACATCCGCTGACCATCACGCTGTAGCGACTGAAGCGTTTTACGACGCGATCGCCGGTCAGGCGGCCAATAGTCATCGCCACAGAAAAGATGGCGTAGCCGAGTCCGGCCTGCGCCACGGGCAGATCGCGCGTCTGAATCAGCAGAAGTGCGCCCCAGTCCAGTACCGCGCCCTCCGCCAGAAAAAGGATAAAGCAGAGCAGGCCGAGAAACGCCACCCAGCCGCGCGGAATCACAAACAGCGGCGTGTCAGATTGATGAATGCGCTCATTAAGCAGATGCGGCAGGCTAAACACCATCAGCAACAGCAGCATAACAATGATTACGCCAATCGCGGCAACCGGCGTCAGGCCGGCCCACAGCAGCAGGCTCACCGCTCCGGCACCAATAATGCCGCCCAGGCTGTAAAACGCATGGAAACCGGACATCATCGGCCGGTCGGCCTGCTTTTCCACCTCGACTGCCTGAAAATTCATGGCGACATCCAGCGTCCCCAGGCCAGCGCCAAACAAGGCCAGCGCCAGCGCCAGCATCCACGGCGTCGGTAGGATGGCCAGTAAAGGCAGCATCATCATAATCAGCAGGCTGGAACAGAGCATGGTGTTTTTACAGCCGAAACGCGCCACCAGCCAGCCGGTGAGCGGCATGGCAATCAGTGAGCCGGTACCCAGAAACAGCAGCAGCGAACCCAGCGAAGCGTCACTGACACCCAGCCGCTCGCGCGCGAACGGGACCAGCGGCGCCCACGCCGACATGCTGATACCGGCGACCAGGAAAACGGCCCGTGTCGCACGCTGCGTCGCCGCAGTATGGGTATTATTCCGTTTTGCATCTATCAACATTCAGTTATCTCTGACATCAGGGCCATCTGGCGCGCTTTTATACCATAATAGTGACGTTTTATGAATAATTCGTCGCTGGTGAAAGCAGTAGTGCACGGCAGTATCGATGAATGACGCATGGAAAAATCGGCTTTAACGCTTTTATCTCTCCAGACTGCTATTTTTGAGTTTTTTCTTAATTAAGTTAACGCCGTGACTTAAGTCAAATTGCATTAACGCTTTTGGCTCAATGACTTATTACTGCATCACGCCATCACATTATGGGCGTCCGCTGGCAAAAAGCCTGCGCTTATGTGCAGGCAATCACGAATTCAGATGAAATATTTTCATTCCTTACCGCGCGTCACTACTTCTTCCGCACGCCGTTTCGGCTGTTTATTCCCCCAGCTAAAGACGCCTTTAAGCCAAATTCTTTGCGATAAATCAACCAATTAGTGGGCTAAATAAGCAATTAATTTAATGATTTTAATTAATAAAGATCATCATTATTTAACAATTTGATTTGTATGTTTTATCCAATCGATAAATATTATTTGCAACGGAGGCGCAATTTTTACTTAATATCTTGAAACAAGTGCAGCGATAAAAACAACTATCTCACCATTTTATAAAGCATTTTCTTCATGGCTTTCAGGCCGGATACCTTTTCTGACACCAGGTTAATCGACTTAACGACATTAGTCATTCGCAGGTTGCTTCTTATTAAAGCGACAGATTGGTTTATGTATTAAGAAAAAATTGATTGCCACCACAGGTGTTTAGACAAGGGGTTGTAAAAATGGCAGAGCTGAATGAAGGCCTGGTTGACATTCTTTCGCGTGGCAGTGGCGAACTCATTTCTCAGTCAAACGGTGGGCTGTCACGCAGCGTACTGCTGAGCGAACCCAGCGTGGTGCGCGTCAACGGCACGCGGGCAATGGTGACGGAGTTTGAGCGGCAGGGTAACGACCTGATTCTGCATATGCGTGATGGCAGCGTGGTGCGCTATCAACAATTCTTCTTCGATAACGCGGAGGGCGAACACAGCGAACTGGTGTTCGACGATGGCGTCAATCCGCAGGATCACGCCCTGTTTCCGGTGACCAATGAAGCGGTTGATGCCACTACCGCCATGACGTTAACCCCTGGTTATGAATCCCTTGCCAGCGTTGAACCGCTGCTGCTGGCCAGTGCTGATTACTCCACCGGTGTGATTACCGCCAGTGGTATCGGTGCGCTGGGCCTGATCGGCGCCGCGGTGGGCGTAGGCGGTGGCGGCGGTGGCGGTGGCGGGGACGACGATAATCCGGCTCCGGCTCCGGTGCAGCCCACTATCGCGCTTAACGCCTTTGCCGGTGATAACGTGCTCGATAATACGGAAAAGCTGGGCGATCAGGCGATCTCCGGCACCACCAGCAATGTTGCCGCCGGACAGATTGTCACCGTTACCCTTAACGGCCAGAATTATCAGGCCGTCGTTGCGGCTGACGGCAGCTGGAGCGTCACCGTGCCACCGGCCGCGCTACAGGCTATTGCTAGCGGTAGCGCCACCATCGGCGTGTCGGTCAGCAACGGCGCCGCTACGGCAACCCTTGATGTCAGCGTGATCGCACCGGTCGCCGGACAGCCGACCATTGGTATCAATGCTTTTGCCGGTGATGACCTGCTGGACAACGGTGAGAAGCAGAGTGCGCAAACCCTGAACGGCACCACCAGCAATATCGAAGCAGGGCAAACGGTCACCGTCACGCTCAACGGTCAGAGTTTTAGCGGCACGGTCGGCGCAGACGGTAACTGGAGCATTACGGTACCGGCGGACACGCTGGCCGCACTTAATGCGGGCACGGCCACCTTTACCGCCACGGTCAGCAATCTGGCGGGCATCGCTTCGTCGTCTAACCACAGCTTTACCGTGGCGGAAACCCCGACGCCAGGCCAGCCGGTTATCACCATTGACACCTTTGCCGGTGATAACGTGCTGGATAACGGCGAGAAGCTGAGTGCGCAAACCCTCAGCGGCACCACCAGCAATGTGGAAGCGGGACAAACGGTCACCGTCACCCTTAACGGCCAGAACTTCAGCGCCACCGTGGGCACCGAGGGTAGCTGGAGCATCTCCGTGCCTGCTGCCACGCTGAGCGCGCTCGCTGCGGGCAATGCCACGTTTTCCGCCAGCGTAGCGAATGCGGCAGGCACGGCGGCTAACGCCACGCTGACGGTTGATGTCGCCGCACCAACCGTCAACAACGATGCCATCACCATTACCGAGCCGCTCAGCGGCGACGGCTATCTTAACGCCAGCGAAGCGAGTGCTGGCTTAACGGTCAGCGGCATCACCAGCGGTGACATCGCACCGGGCAGCACCGTCTCGCTGTTATTCAATAATCAGCCCTATAGCGGCACGGTTAACCCGGATGGCAGCTGGAGCGTGCAGCTTCCGCCTTCGGCCTTTACCAACGCCGCCGATGGCCCACAAACGCTCACCGTCAGCGTCACCGATGCCAGCGGCGCCGTCATTTCCAGCCAGGCATCGCTGAACCTGGCGATTGACAGCCAGCCCCGCGTGGTGCTGGGCAATTCCGTGTTTGCCGATAGCACGCTGACCGCCGTCGAAGCCGCCAGCGATCAGCAGCTGCAGGGCCAGGTCGGCCCGGGCCAGCGCGTAGTGGTACGCGTGGCGGGTCAGGATTACACGGCTAGCGTTACAGGCGACGGCAGCTGGAGCCTGAGCATTCCGTCGGCGGTGTTGCAGGGATTACCGGCAGGCGCGAATGCTATTCAGATCACCGTCAGCGATGTCGCCGGTAATCCGCCATTTATTGAGACGCTGAATTTCAACGTTCCGCCGGCAACGCTGCCGCCGCTGCTGATTCAGCAGCCGGTGGCGGGCGATGGCGTGATCAACGCCGCCGAGCAGGGCGTGCCGCTGGAGATTAACGGCAATGTGCCCGCAGGCAGTACGGTCACGGTCGCGCTGAACGGGCAGACGGTCAATGCCGTGGTCGATGGTGCGGGTAACTGGACGGCCACCATACCGGCCAGCACGCTGGGCACGCTCACCAACGGCAGCAGCTACGATCTGGTGACTACCGTCACCGACAGCACCGGCAACACAACCAGCCAGACGGTGCCGCTGAGCGTGAATACCACGCCGCCCGAAGCGGTGACGGTGGCCACGGTTGCCGGAGACGGCACGCTGAACCAGAGCGAGTTAGCGCAACCGTTAATCCTCAACGGCCGCGGTACGCCGGGTGATGACGTCAGCGTCACCCTCAATAACATCCCTTATCGCACCACAGTTAATGACGACGGCAGCTGGTCTGTCGAGATTCCGGTAGCGGATTTAGCCGCGCTAAGCGCAGCCAGCTATGACATCGTGGTGGTAACCAGCAATGCCGCGGGTAACAGCAGCAGTCAAACCCTTCCGCTCACGATCGACACCGCGCAGCCGACGCTAACGCTGGATACCATTGCGCAGGATGGTACGGTCAATGCCAGCGAACAGACCCAGCCGTTGCTGGTCAACGGCACCGGCAACCGCGGCGATACCATCGCCGTTACGCTGAATAATCAAACCTATAACACGGTGGTCGGCAACGACGGCAGCTGGAGCCTCTCCATTCCTGCCTCCGATCTGGCTCAGGTGCCCGCGGGCAGTCAGCTGCTGACGGTGATCGCCACCGATGCCGCAGGCAATACCAACATCGACGATACCTCGCTGCTGTTTGACCGCACGCCGCCGGTAGCCTCGGTTAATCCACCGGGAGATAACGGCTATTATGGCGTTGATGATGAAGATGCGCCGCTGGTTTTCACCGGCACCGGTTCCGCAGGTGATACCGTCACCGTGGTGCTGAATGGCAAGAGCTATACCGACACCGTAGCGGACGGCGGTGCATGGACGGTAACGGTGCCCGCTAACGATGTGGCACAGTTGTCGCAGGGGGTTAATCCAGCCACCGTAACGGTAACCAATCCTGCCGGTAACAGCATCACCAGCAATACGCAGATCACGGTGGAAACCGCGCCTGCGCTGCTGCCAACGGTGACCATCGATCCCTTTACTGGCGATAATCTGATCAACGGTGCCGAGAAGGGCGTCGATCAGCAGATCACTGGCTCCACCACCAATGTGCAGCCGGGCCAGAATATCACTGTCACGCTGAATGAAATCGATTACACCACTACCGTTCAAACGGGCGGGCTGTGGAGCGTGCTGGTTCCCGCTGCCAATATGGCCAACATTGCCAGTGACGGTACGCTCAGCGCGAGCGTGGTGAATCTGGCAGGCAATGTTGCCAACGCCAGCGCGGACTACAGGCTGGATACCAATACCACCACGCTGTCGATCAACACCATCGCCGGTGATAACGCCATCAACATTGCCGAGGGCCAGGCACCGATCGCCATCAGCGGCAGCAGCGCCGGACTGGATGCCGGTAGCGCGCTGACCGTTAACCTCGGCGGCGTGAACTATGACACCACGCTCAATGCCGATCTCAGCTGGACGGTGAATGTACCGGCAGCGAATATCGCTGCGCTGGCTCAGGGCGCGCAAACGGTAACCGTGACCGCAGGCAGTGTGACCAACACGGCGGTGGTGAACATCGCCACCGCGCCGCTTGATCCCGCGACGATTACTACGCCGTTGGGCGGCGATGGCGTGCTGAACAGCAGCGATCTCACGGAAACGCAGACGCTCAGCGGCACCACCGGGCTGAATGGCGCCGGACAGGCGGTCACCGTCACGCTAAACGGCACCGATTATCAGGCCGTGGTCACGCCAAACGGTGAATGGAGCCTGCAGCTGCCGCCATCGTCGCTGCAAGACCTGCCGTCAGGCAGCATCCCGCTGACGGTGACCCTGACCGATGCGGCGGGCAACAGCAGCACGCTAAATGACAGCGTCACACTGGATACCAGCACGCCGCTGCTGACTATCAATGCCATCAGCGGCGACGATCTCATCAGTGCCGCCGAAAGTGGCAATGCGCTGTTGCTCAGCGGTAACGCCACGCCGGGCAGCACGCTAAATCTGCTGATCAACGACGAAAACTTCCAGCCGCTGGTGGCCGCCAACGGCAGCTGGAGCCTGAACCTGCCTGCGGATACGCTGGCTGGTCTCGCGGACGGCAGATACGATGTCACCCTGACCGCCATCGGTGCCAACGGCAACAGCAGCAGCCTCAGCCGACCTTTCACTCTCGACACCACGCCGCCAGCCGTGAGCCTCAATCCGTTGGCTGGCGACGACGTGCTCTCTGCCAGTGAACAGGCACAGCCGCTGACTCTCAGCGGCACTGGCACCGCGGGCAGCAGCGTCAGCGCTACGCTCAACGGCACAACCTATACCGGGGTAATCGACAATACGGGTCAGTGGCAACTGACGGTGCCGGTCAGCGATCTGGCGGCGCTGAACAACGGCAACTATCCGGTTGCGGTGACGGTCAGCGATGCGGCTGGCAACAGCAGCAGCGAAACCCGTAATCTGGTGGTGAATACCACGCCGCCGCCGCTGAGCGTCGATCCGGCGGGCGGTGACGGCGTCCTGAACCGCAGCGACATCAGCCAGCCGTTGCAGCTGTCAGGCAGCGGACAAAACGGTGATGACGTAACCGTCGCCCTGAACAATAAATTTTACTTTGCCCGCGTCGGCAGCAATGGCCGCTGGTCGCTGCAAATCCCGGCCAGCGATCTGGCCGTTTTGCCGGACGGTAATAATCCGCTCACCGTGACCATGACCGACGCGGCCGGTAATCAAACCGTTCAAACCAGTAATTTACTGGTGGATGCGGCCGCAGATAATCAACCGACCCTCGCGGTGAATATTACCGACTTTGCGGGTAATGGCGTGGTTGACGCCGCCGAGCAGCAGCAGCCGCAAACGCTGACCGGTACCACTACCAACGTCGAAGCGGGACAAACCGTTACCCTGAGCCTGAATGGTGAAATTTACAGCGGTGTGGTCGCCGCTGACGGTAGCTGGAGCCTGGTGGTGCCCGCAGCGGCACTCAGCGGACTGGGCAACGGCAGTCAGGCGCTGACGGTCAGCGTCAGCGACAGTGCCGGTAACCGCGCCGACAGCAGTGCCACCTTCACCGTCAACACCACCACCAGCGGTATCGCGCTGGCACCGATCGCCGGTGATAACTATATCAACGCCGCCGAGCTGAACCAGCCGCTGATCGTTGGCGGCAGCACCAGCAACGTGGCGCCGGGTACGGTGGTAACGGTCGCATTCAACGGCCAGAGCTTCAGCGCCACCGTCAATGCGGATGGCAGCTGGAGCACCACCATTCCAGCTGCTGCGCTCGGCGGCCTGGCCGATGGTCCACTCTCGTTCACCAGCAGCGTGGTCGATAACAACAACGTCACGCTGACCAACAGCAGCACGGTTAATCTGCTGACCGGCGGGCCTTCGGCCGCCGATCTCAATCCCGCCTTTGGCGACGGCGCGCTTAACGCGGCGGATATTGCTGGCGCCGGTATTATCAGCGGCAGCACCGGCGTGGCGGGCATTGGCCAGAGCGTTAGCCTGGTGCTTGGCGGCGTCACCTACAGCGGCAACGTCGATGCCGCGGGCAACTGGCAGGTTAGCGTGCCCGCGGCCGATCTCGCCGCGCTGCCGCAGGGCGCTCAGCCTTACAGCGTGACGGTCAGCGATATCGCTGGCAACACGGATACCAACACCGGCGGCAGCGTGCTGGTGGATACCGTCGCGCCGGTGCTGGTAGTGGCAACGCCGGGCGGTGATGGCGTGCTCAATGCGGCCGATCTCGGCCAGCCGCTGCTGTTGAGCGGCACCAGCGAACCTAACAGCAACGTGGTTGCTGTGGTTAACGGTACGCCATACAGCGTAACGGCCAGCGGCGACGGCAGCTGGTCGCTATTGGTGCCGGCGGGTGCCCTGAACGGCCTCGCCGACGGCAGCTACACCATTCCGGTGACCGCCACCGATCTGGCGGGCAACGTCACCACGCAAACCAGCAGCATCACGCTGAAAGCCACGCCGCCCACCGTGACCCTTAATCCGTTTACCGGCGATACCGTTGTTGATGGCGCAGAGCTGCAAAGCAATCAGCTGCTCAGCGGTACCACCAGCAACGTTGAGCAGGGCCAGACGGTTACCGTCACTCTCAACAGCGGTCTCTACAGCGCGGTGGTGCAGGCCAGCGGCAGCTGGAGCGTACTGATCCCCGCCGCCGAACTGCAGGCGATCACCGGTAACAGCGCCACCATCAGCGCCGCGGTCAGCGACAGCGCAGGCAACACCGCCAGCGCCAGCCAGCCGATCACGGTTGATACTTCGGTGGCGGGTCTGTCGTTTGATGCCATCGCCGGTGATAACTACCTCAACGCCAGCGAAGCCGGTCAGCCACTTCTTCTCAGCGGCCGCGTGGAGAATCTGCCCAACGGCGCCACGCTGTCACTGAGCTTTAACAATCAAACTTTCCCCATCACCTTTAACAACGGCAGCTGGAGCACGCTGATTCCAGCCAGCAGCGTCGCCGGTCTTGCCGACGGCCCGGCTACCCTGGTCCTCACCGCCAGTGATGCGGCGGGCAATCCGCTGGTGAGCAGCAGCAGCGTGCTGAACGTGCTGGCTACCGCACTGCCGACGCTGGCTATCGACAGCGCCTTTGGCGACGGACAGCTTAACGGCAGCGAGCTCACCAGCGCGCAGACGCTGAGCGGCACCACCGGCGTCAGCGGCGACGGCCAGAGCGTCACCCTGACGCTGGACGGCGCGCTTTACACCGGCACGGTGGATGGCAGCGGCAACTGGCAGGTCAGCGTACCGGCCACGGCGCTGGCGGCGTTAAGCGATGGCAGCACTGACTACAGCGTGACGGTGAGCGACGCCGCGGGCAACAGCAGCAGCGATACCGGCACCCTGGTGCTGGATCGCGTGCCGCCGACGCTGACGATCGATCCTGTCGGTGGTGACAATGCGATCAACGCCAGTGAAGCCACGGCGGCCATTACGCTGAGCGGCCGCTCCGATGCGGAAAGCGGACAGCCGGTAACGTTAACGCTGAATGGACAAACCTACAGCACCACCGTCAATAACGATGGCAGCTGGTCGCTGGATCTGCCCGCAGGTGCGCTGGCGGGCATTACGTCCGGCAGCTACCCGCTGGCCGTCAGCGTCGCCGATGCGGCGGGCAACGTCACCAGCGTCGGACGGGATATCACCGTGGCCGTGGATGCGCTGGCGCCCTCTATCGATCGTCCGTTCAGCGATGGCTATCTGAACATCAGCGAGGCGGCCGTCGAGCAAACGCTGAGCGGTAACACCGGCATGCGTGGGCCGGGGCAAACGGCGGTGATCGAGCTGAACGGTACAAGCTCGCCGGTAACGGTCAACAGCGACGGCAGCTGGTCGCTCACCCTTGGCAGCGACGTGTTGAGTAACCTGCCGGAGGGGGCGAATAGCGTTACTGTCACCACTACCGACAGCGTGGGCAACACGGGCACCGCCAGCAACAGCTTTACCGTTGATCGCACCGCGCCGACGTTGAGGATCGACCCGATCGGCGGCGACAACCGGCTGAACGTGCTGGAAGCCACGCAGGACGTGGTGATCAGCGGCACGGCCTCGCTGGCGGATGCGGGCCAGCCGGTAAACGTCACCCTTAACGGGCGCAGTTTCACCGCGCAGGTGCTGGATGATGGCAGCTGGAGTGTGATCGTACCGGCGGGCGTGATGCAGGGCGCGGCGGACGGTGCCTACACCGTAACCGCCACGCTGGCGGACGTCGCGCTTAACAGCACCACGCAAACCGCCACGCTGACGCGTCAGGCCGATCCGGCAAATCTGCCCACGCTGACCCTCGATGCGCTCAGCGCCGACGGCTATATCAATGCCGTTGAGGCGGGCAGCGATCTGACTATTCGCGGTGGCGGTGCGCAGATCGCCGGGCGCGAAGTCAGCGTCACCTTTGGTGGCCAAACCTATCTCACCACCGCGGATGCCAGTGGCAACTGGCAGGCGACCGTACCGGCCGCCGATCTGGCTCTGTTGCCGGATGGCGCGCTAACCGCTGTCGCTACCGTAACCGATGCGGCAGGCAATCCGGCCAGCAGCACCGCCAACGTTACGCTGCTGGCCAGCGCCGCCTCGCAGCCGCTGCTGCTGCTCGATGCGATCGCCAGCGACGACATCATTAACCTGCAGGAGTCGACTAGCCCGCTGACGATTAGCGGTGACAGCGTGCAGCTGGCGCAGGGCACGACGGTGACCGTCACCCTGAACGGCGCCGATTATTCGGCGATTATTGATGCCAGTGGAAACTGGAGTGCAACGGTGCCGGCATCGGCGCTGGCAGCGCTGCCGCAGGGGGCGTTAGTGGTCAGCGCCACCGCAACGGGTACAGGCGGCAACGTCGCCACCGTTGACCGCGACATCAGCGTTGATACCACGCCGCCGCCGATTGACGCCACCGCGCCTGGCTTCGACGGCACGCTAAACCTGGCGGATGCGCTGGCCGGGCTGACGCTGACGGGCAGCAGCGATGCCGATCAGCCAATCAGCGTGCAGCTCAATGGCAAAGTGTATGACACCCTTGCCGACGCCAGCGGCAGCTGGACGCTCACCGTACCGGGTGCCGATCTGCTGTTGCTCGCCGATGGCGCCCAGCAGCTAACCATCAACGCCATTGACGCGGCGGGCAATACCAACACGCAAACTGTTGATTTCACAACGGCTCTCACGTTACCGACGCTGACCATCGATCAGCCGTTCGGCGATGGGTTGTTGAACCGCAATGAAGTCGAAACGTCACAAACGCTCAGCGGCCTGGCAACCGGGCTGGCGCCAGGTACGCCGGTCACCGTCGCGGTGGGCGAACTCACTTTCAACGGCGTGGTGGACAATGACAACCGCTGGAGCGTGACGCTACCCGCCAATGCGCTCAGCGCGCTGGCCGACGGCGTGGTGTCGATCGCGGTCAGCGCTAACGATGCTGCGGGCAATCCGGCAACCAGCAGCATCAGCAGCGAGCTGCTGACCCGCAGCGTGCCAACGGTTACCATCAACCCGGTGTTTGGCGACAATGCGCTGAACGCCGAGGAAGCGCAGGTGCCGCAAACCATTAGCGGCTCCACCGGCGTCAGCGGGGCGGGCCAGAGCGTTACCGTTACCTTTAACGGCGCAACGCTGCCCGATGCCACGGTGGACGAGAGCGGCAACTGGAGCGTGACGGTTTCGCCAACGCTGCTACAGGAAGCAGGCGACGGCACGGTTAATGTGCAGGTCACGGCGCAGGATCGTGCAGGAAACAGCGGTCAAAACAGCGCACTGGTAACCGCCATCACCGAAGCCACGCCGATCGCCTCGATAACACAGCCCGCGGGCGACGGCTATCTGAATGCGGCTGAGGCGACGGCAGGCATTGAGCTACGCGGCAGCACCGGCCTTACCGATCTCGATCCCAGCCAGTTGCCCGCGGTGGTGGTTAGCCTTAACGGCGTCGATTATACGGCTGTGGTCAACGCACAAACCGGCAACTGGAGCGTGGCGCTGGACGCTGACACGTTGCAGGCGTTGCCGGACGGCACGCTGCCGGTGACGGTCACCATCAGCGATATTACCGGCAACGTTTCTGCTAACAGCGACGCGTTGCAGGTGCTGAAAACGGGGCCAGATGCCACCATCAGCCTGCCGTTTGGCGATGGCGCGTTGAACGCCACGGAAGCGCAAATTACGCAAACCCTGGTTGGCTCCACCGGCTCGGTGGGCGCAGGGCAACAGGTGCTGATCACCATTTCCGGCTTCAACAATGGCGTAGCGCTGCCTGCCAGCGTTGACGACAATGGCAACTGGAGCCTGGCGCTGACGCCAGCGCAGCTGAGCACGCTCAGCAACGGCGAGCACACCATTACCGCAACCGCAACCGACGTTGCCGGTAACAGTGATGTTGCCACGCAGACGATCATCACCGGCGTAACCGTCTCGCCGCCAACCGTCACCGGTAACGCGCTGTTTACCGACAACGTCATGAATATCGCTGAGGCGGCAAACGGCACCACGCTAACCGGCAACACCGGCAGCAGCGGCGCCAATCAGGCGGTGCGCCTGACCATCGACGTCAACGGCACTAATTATCCTGGCACCGTCGATGCCACCGGTCAGTGGAGCGTCATCATTCCGCCTGGCGCGCTGAGCGGGCTGAGCAACGGCCCGCATACGCTAAACGTCATTGCCACCGATGCGGCAGGCAACACCGTTACACAGCCGTTTACCTTTACCGCCGCGCTGAGCGCGCCGGTGCCGGTAGTTGATCCGGTTTCGGACAACGGTTACCTCAATGCTGTCGATCTGGCGGATGGTCTGGTGCTCAGCGGTACCACTGGCAGCAGCGGAACTGGCCAGTCAGTGAGCGTGAACTTTAACAATCAGACCTACACCAACGCGACGGTAGACGCTGACGGCAACTGGCGTCTGGCCCTGACGCCAGAGGAGTTAACCGGCATCGGCGATGGCACGTATGACTTTACGGTGCAGGCCATCGATGGCGCGGGCAACACCGCCAGCGTGGGCGGTCAGGCGCTGATCAATGTCACGGTGCCGGTAGTCAACATTGATGCCTTCACCGGTGATAACGCACTGAACTATGGCGAAAGCATCGTCTCGCAAACCCTGACCGGCAGTGCAACCGGCGCGGAGCCGGGTTCGACGGTGGCGATCACCCTGAACGGCGAGACGCTGACTACCCAGCTGACGGCTAACGGTCAATGGAGCCTGACACTGACGCCACAGCAGATGCAGACGCTGCCGTCGTTGACGACGGTACAGGCGGTGGTCACCGATCCGGCGGGCAATGTCAGTGAACCCGCGTCGATCAACGTCAGCGTTAATCTTACCCCGCCAGCCGGGCCGCTCATTACGCTGGCACCGGTCACCGGCGACAACATTATCAACGCCAGTGAGAGCGGTACTATCGCCCTGAGCGGCACGTACAGCAACCTGACCGCGGGCAGCGGCATCAGCGTAGCGGTAGGCGGTACGAACTATACCGCCACCCTTGATAATAACGGCGGCTGGACGGTAACGGTGCCCAACAGCGCCTTTGCCGCCGACGGCAGCGTGCCTGTGGTGGTGACGACGCCGGGCCTTGATGGCGGCACGGTTACCACCACGCAAGCGGTGCTGGTGGATCGCACGCCTTCTGTGCTAACCATCAACCCGGTTACCAGCGATAACGTGGTCAGCGGCAGTGAAGCGAACTCCGCTGAAATCAGTGGCACCGCATCGGTGAGTGAAGCGGGCCGGGCGGTGGCGATTACCCTGAACGGCGTGAATTACAGCGCCTTTGTGCAGGCGGATGGCCGCTGGTCAGTGGCCTTACCGGCCGCTGACGTGCGGGCGCTGGCGGACGGCACTCAAACCATAACCGCCCAGATCAGTGATGCAGCGGGCAACGTCACTGACGCCACGCGGGATTTCTCCGTCGACCAGAACGCACCGCTGATCCTGGTGAACGCCTTCCTCGGCGATAATCTGATCAACGCGGTGGATACCACCGTTGATCAACTGCTGACCGGCAGCGCACGCGGTGCGGAAGGGCAGACCATCAGGTTGTATGCGGGCGATGGCAACCCGATTGCAGAGGCGCTGGTGCAGGGCGATGGCAACTTTGCGATGACCTTAACGCCGCAGGTATTGAGCAGTCTGAACGACGGCGCGCTGGTGTTCGGCCTGCGCGTGGCTGACCTCGCGGGTAACGCCACCGAGGCGACGCTGAACGTCAATAAAGTGGTCAATGCGGCGCTGGATCTTACCGTGGATCGGCTGTTTGGCGACGGTGCCCTGAATGCTGTTGATGCCACGCTGGCGCAGGTGATCACCGGGACGGTCGCCTCGGCGGGCATTGGCGCCACGGTCAGCACCACCCTTGCCGGGCAGACGCTTAGCGCCGCGGTGGGTCAGGATGGCCGCTTCTCAATTGCTATCCCACAAGGATTGCTCACCACGGTGCCGGACGGTTCGCTGGCGGTGAACGTCACCGTCAGCGACGCTGCTGGTAACACCGCGTCGGCAGGCGCCACCGCGCAGGCGATCGTTAACGCCGTGCCGGTGATCGGCAGCCTGAGCGGCCTGCTCACCGCCGATAACCTGCTGAACGTGGCCGAAGCCGCCGCCGGACAAACCATCGGTGGCGTGGTACAGGCGGCGCAGGGTTCACAGCTAACCGTGACGCTCGGCACGCGCACCTACAACACCACGGTTAACGCCGGTGGCGTCTGGAGCCTGGCTCTGCCCGGTGCCGACCTCACCTCACTGCTTAACGGCCCGCTGACGTTGGGCGTGCGCGTGGTAGATCCGGTCGGTAACGTGGCGCAATCCTCGGTCGATGTCGGCATTTTCGCTCAGCAGCCCACCATCAACATCAGTTCGGTGTTTGGTGATGGCGTGCTTAACCTGGCGGACATCGCCACCGGCCAGATCATCAGCGGCGTGGTCAATAACGTCGCGGCGGGCAGCGTGGTGAGGCTTAATATCGGTAACAGTCAGCTCACCACCACGGTTGGTCAGAACGGCGCCTTTAACCTGACGGTGAATCCTGAGGTGCTGAGTACGCTGGCACAGGGCAATTTAACCGTCAGCGCCAGCGTCACCGATGCGGCTGGCAATACTGCCACCTCGCCACAGGTTGGTTTCCGCGTCGATACGTTGTTGCCGACGGTCTCCATTGACCGGCTGTTTGGCGATGGCCTGCTTAACGTCGCCGATGCGCTGATTAATCAGACCATCAGCGGCGTGGTAGGCAACGTCGAGCCGGGTGCGCGGGTGGTGGTGTCGATTGCCGGTCAGCAGCTGGTGACCACCGCCGCGCAGAACGGCAGCTACAGCGTTGTGCTGACGCCGGCCATTTTGCAGGGCATCGCGGACGGCAATCTGACGGTGGGCGTTAGCGTGACCGACAGCGCAGGCAACACCAACAGCGCCACCGCCGGTGCGTTGGTCGGCATTCACAATCCGCCAGCGATTACCCTGGCGCCGCTGTTCGGCGACGGGGTGCTTAACCTGGTGGAATCGCTGGTTACGCAGACCGTCAGCGGCACCATCGCCAACGTGCTGCCCAATACTGAAGTGCGGATCAACATTGGCGATACGGTGATTCGGGCGGTCACCGATGCCAACGGCGCCTTCAGCGCGCAGGTGGCGCCATCGGTGCTCTCAACCCTGCTTAACGGCAATATTACCGTGGGCGTTTCCGTTACCGACGCGGTTGGCAATACCAGCAGCAGCAATGTCGGCGTACAGGTTGGCATCGCCAATCAGCCAACCCTGACGCTGAATACGGTGTTTGGCGATGGCGTGCTCAGCGCGGGCGATCTGGCAAATAACCAGACCATCAGCGGCGCCAGCACCAATCTCAACGCCGGGGCCAGCGTGAGCGTCACCCTCAACAACAAGGTTTATACCACACAGGTCACCAGCGGCGGCGGCTGGACGTTAAGCGTGCCGAAGGCCGATCTGGCGGCGCTGGCCAACGGCAACCAGGCGGTGAGCGTCCGTGCCACCGATGCCTATGGCAACGTCGCCAGCGGCAGCAGCAGCGTCAGCGTAATCAGCAACACGCCACCAGCGGTGGCCATCACCTCGCTGTTCGGTGATAACGCGCTTAGCGTGGCGGATGTGAAAACCAGCCAGACCATCAGCGGCACCGCCAGCAACGCTGAAGGCTCAACGGTAACGGTGCGCATCGGCACCACCAACTACACCAGCACGGTCAACGCCGCAGGCAACTGGAGCATCACCGTGCCCGCCGCCTCGCTGGCAGCCATCGCTGACGGCAGCTATAACGTCACCGCCAGCGTGACTAACTTCGTCGGCAACAGCGGCAGCAGCAGCGCCGCGCTTAACGTGGTCAGCCACTCAACGCCATCGGTGGGCCTGAATACTTTCTTTGGCGGTGACGGCTATCTGAATATTGCCGAAGCCAACACGGTGGAAACCATCAGCGGCACCTCGACCAACGCCATTGGCGGTCGGGTGGCGGTTAATGTCGGCGGCAGCACCTATACCGGCAGCATTGGCAGCAACGGTACCTGGAACGTCAGTCTGCCTTCCTCGGCGCTTAAGGCGATCAACGACGGCAGCCAGACGCTGTCGGTAACGGTCACCGATGCCGGCGGCAATACCGCCTCGGCCAGCCGTGGCTTTACCGCGCTGTCGCACAACACGCCGCTGGTTGGCGTGGATCCGGTGTTGAGCGTGGTGACCTCGCTGCTGACCGGGCTGTCGGTCACCGGCGGTACCGCTAATGCCGCACAGGGATCGACCGTGCGGTTAACGCTGCTGCTGCCGAACGGCAATCCGGGGCCAACCGTTGTCACCACTACCGATGCGCTGGGCCGCTTCGGCGCGGTCTTCGCACCGCAGCTGCTCTCGGTGGCGGGATTGGGGCTCTCGCTGACCACGCTGGTGCGCGCGCAGGTGATCGATGTGGCGGGCAACACCAGCACCAGCACGGCAACGTTGCTATTGGGTTCGCTGCTGGCGCTGAACGGCACCGGCACCAGCACGCTGGCGGCATTTGCAGCAGACGATGGGCTGGTAGCAGCGGCCTCCACCGAGGGCAACAACACGCAAAACGGCGAGGCGCACACCTTTGCCGCGCTGTCGACCAAGGCCGCGGTGGCCTCAACGCTGGTGGCTACCACGGATGAACAGAGTCACAGCAGCGTTACCGCCGACTCGGGCACGGCAGCCGCGGCACCTGCGGCGCTCGCTGAAGATCAGGGTTATACCATCGGTGGCCTGGTGCTCACGCTGGCGGATGGATCGCAGCAGGAGGGGCCATCGGTAATTGGCAGCAGCGGCAACGACCAGGTGTTGCTCAACGATCTGAATTTTGATCATATCGATGGCGGTGCGGGTACCGATACGCTGGTGCTGAACGGCGATCACATGACGCTGGATCTCACCGCGCTGGGGCTGAAAGTTGAGCATATCGAAGTACTGGATCTCGGCAAAGCGGGCACCAACGGCGTGAAGCTCAATTTACAGGAGGCGCTGAGCATCACCGACAAGCCCGCTGACGATCTGTTGATCAAAGGCGATAACGGCGGTCAGGTAACGCTGGCCAACAGCGACGGCGTGTGGGGCACCGCGGGCCAGCGTACGATTGATGGTCATCTCTATGACATCTACCATAACTCGGCGCTGACCAGTGATAACACGCTGGGCGATGTGCTGGTGCAGCATAACCTGCAGGTTCACGTGGTATAAGCAACAGGGCGGGGCAAAAGCCCCGCTTTTTATAAGGAATATTTATTAGTTTACCTTATCTCCTATCCCTCTGACTCTTCTTCCTTTTTTCCTGCTCCTTCGAGATATGCCCGTCTCAAAATCGTTACAGCCATTTTTTAGGATTAATGGTACTGGTTTTGCCCACGGTGCAGCGGTAGCTTACGACACCAGCCAGGCCCATGAGCGCAAGCATCAGGCGTCTGAAAGTGAAAATAATCACTCTGGTAATGATTGGCGCTAAAAGCGCCGCCGGACGATTTAACGCGCCTTTCCGCGTTACGATTTGTAACTCTTGAACACCAGGAAATCTCAGCGATCCCGTTCGCTGAATGACCCGCTCACGTCTAAAACTTAACTGCTGTTTATGTTTTTCAGAGCGAAACTTCTCTTTGGTTTTCACGAGGTACTTTATGTCTACAGTTAAAACACCACGCCAGCACGGCCAGGTCCGCGATGCGGCAACCCTTAACGCCGCCGATACGCTGCCGCCTGAAACGCACGCCGCGCCGTCCGCCGTTGTCGAACCGCTGAATCTTTCATTTTCTACCGCTACCGCCGATACGCTGTCGCTGAGCACTCTGTATGCCGCCGGGCAGACCGCGGATACCGCGCTGCCCATCGCGACGCTTTATTCCGCCAGCGGGCTGGTCAGCCCGGTTGGCCTTGCCGCAGAGAGCACGCTCAGCAGCGCTTCAGCGGTAAGCCAGAGTGCTGCTGCAGCGGCCACTGACGTCAGTCATGGCGTGGTGCACGCGGCAACGGTCACCACCGCGGCCAGCCTGACCATGGATACGGTTTCTGGCGATAACGCGGTCAACTATCAGGAAGGCATCTCTGGCCTGGTGTTTACCGGCCATGCCAGCGGGCTGGCAGCGGATACGCCAGTCAGCGTAACGCTGGGCGGTAAGCACTTCGACAGTTTGATCAACGCTGACGGCAGCTGGCACATCTCGCTTAACGATCAGCAACTGGCGACGCTAAGTGACGGCGTTTACACCGCGGTGGTGACGGCAACCAGCCCCAGCGGCCAGCTGGTCAGCGCCAGCAGCGATGTCACGCTGATCACCCATCTTGCCAGCATCCCCAACGTCAGCTTCGATAATGTCACCAGCGACAACGTGATCAACATTGCTGAATCGCAGCAGGGGCTAGTGCTCACCGGCCACCTCTCTACGCACAGTGCGCCGGGCCAGAGTTTGACCATCGCCTCAGTGGGCGGGCTGGACAGCATGAAAGAGTATGCCGCCACCATTCACAGCGACGGCAGCTGGAGCGTGGCGATTCCGGCAGCAGATATGGCGAACTTCATCGATGGCAACGAGCACCGTTTGGTGGCGACCACCAGCGATGCGGCAGGCAACCATAATCAGGTGAGCTTTGAGTTCAGCACCCAGTTGCAGCTGCCTGAAGTCTATTACGAGCTGGATATTGGCGGCGATCTGACCCTGACCCATCAGGAAGCGCAGCACGATCTGAGCTTCTACATCGATGGCGTGCAGAGCATCGATATCAACGGCAAAAGTTACACCCCCACCGATGGCATGGTCACCGTGCCATCTGCTGATTTGCTGGCGCTGCCGGACGGCCCGGTTAACGCTACCGTGCATCAGGCGGATAGCTACGGCAACAGCGCTACGCAAACATTGAGCAACTTTTTTACCGCTGCTACTCATGGGCCGCAGCCTGCACACACTCTGAGCGCTGCCGACCTCGGTTTGCAGCAGACGGACAGCAGCCATGCTGCGCTAATGGGCGATGCGTCGCACAGCAGTGACACAAGTTATTATCAGCCCGTCTCCTCGACGCTGGCGGATCTGCTGACCGAGCAGCATATTCAGGCCACGCTGATTTAACGCGCCTGACGGCGACACCCTCGCCGTCAGGGTTAAGTAAAACTGTTTGTTTTTTGGCAATGACTCACGCTTTCTGCGCCGGATAATTCCGTAAAGTGTCAGGCGTGAACGCAGATAAAGCGGTATAACATCGCGTTACCGATATTTTATTAACACTTTCCGATCGGCTACGGTTGCGCTAATTCATGCTGAAGTATTAATGTAGGTAATGCGTTTAACAGGATACTAACATGCCCGATTGGCCTGACAGGCGGTCAGGTTTCGAATCGGGTAAGTATGTTCAGAAAGGCCGTTGCCTTTCTGGCAGCCAGGTAAAAAATCAACAAAAATAACATCGCGGGATGTGATACCACATGATCAACAGACTGTTTGCCTGCTGCTGCCTGGGCGCGTTGTTCTGCGCGTCGGTGCAACCCTTATGGGCCGCAACAGAACCTAAAGCAGAGTTCAACTGGCGTGCCGCGCCCAGCGAAGAGCAAGTTGCCTCGCTGACGCTGCGCCAGGCTATTCTCAGGGCCTTTGCCCGTAATCCCAAAATTGCCGAAGCGGCGGCGCAGATCCACGTCAACGAAGGCGATCTGGATGCGGCGAAAAGCGCCTGGTATCCGCAGATTTCGTTGCAGGGTTCAGGCGGTCGCTCTCATCAAACCGACTCGTCCGGCAGCCTGAATAACAGCGGCTCCGCGGGCGTCACGCTCAGCCAGCTGCTGTACGATTTTGGCCGTACCGGTGGCGCCATCGATGAACAGTATGCGCTCTCTGACGCCTACCGGTTCGCGCTTTACGACACCATGACCACCGTCGGCCAGGATACCCTACAGGCCTATCTGCAGGTGAAGCGCTATCAGGCGCTGGTCACCGCCTCGCAGAGCAATGTGAAATCGCTGGAGCACGTGCGCGATATCGCCAAACTGCGTGCCGATGCCGGTCTCAGCTCGCAGTCAGACGTACTGCAGGCGGAAACGCGCATCGCCGGTATGCACGCCACGCTGGAGCAGTACCGTGCTCAGCAGCGCTCGGCGCTGGCGCAGCTTACCGTGTTAACCGGCGTAGTGCCGGTGACGCTGCCGGAGCTGCCGGAGGCGCTTCTGAAACAGCAGATTACGCTGGATAAAATTGGCTATCAGAACAGCGCGGCGGTACGCAGCGCACAGGCGAAGCAAGTGGCAGCGCAGCAGCGTATCAAGCAAGCCAGCTCCAATCACTGGCCAACCATCAAAGTGCAGGCGGGCCGCACCCGATATGAGAACGACAGCCGTTCATACTGGGACGATGAGCTGCAGCTGCAGGTGGAAGCGCCGCTCTATCAGGGCGGCCTGGTCAATGCCAAAACGCGTTCGGCAGAAGGCGAACGTGAAGCGGCGCAGGCGGCCATCCAGCAAGCCAAACTTGATATTAATCAACACGCTTCTACTGCCTATGCCGACATGATCGGCGCCCAGCAGCGTCAGCAGGCGGGCGAGGCCCAGCTGGCCAGCGCGGAACACACCCGTAATGTCTACGCCGATGAGTACAAGCTCAGCAAGCGCAGCCTGAACGATCTGCTCAGCGTGGAGCAGGATGTTTTTCAGGCGGACAGCATGCGCACCAGCGCGCTGTATGACGGCTGGGACGCCACGGTTCGTTACGCGGCGGCGGTCGATAATCTGCTCGATATCATGGGCATCGATCGTGAAAAGAGCAGCGGCACCACTTTACCTTCGCTGAACTAAGCGGCGAACGGCACACAGAGGCAGTATTAATGACAACACAACGTGCAACCACCGAGAACTGGATCGCCGCCATGCTGCGCGTCGCGGCGCGCTTCGGTAAGCCAGCCGATGGTGACACCCTGCGCCAGCAGATGCGCTGGTTTGAGCAGTTAACCGATGCGCAGCAGCTGGAGCGACTGGCGGGGCTGCTGGGCCTGCATCTCACCATGACGCCGCGCGACAAACTGCGCTGGCATCAGGAAATTACGCCGGTGGTGCTGGCGCTGGAAAATGGCGGCGTGGCGGTGATTGAAGCCATTGATGGCGCAGGTAAGGCGCGTTACTGGCTCAGCGACGGCGGCGATGTGGTGCGGGAAACCGAACTGGCCAGCCTGCTGGCGCGCGCGGAGCCGCTGGTCGGCGTGGTCGGCGTGGCCGCCCGCGGTCGTGACGCGCGCATCGATGAATTTGTGCAGCCCTATCAGCCGCACTGGTTCTGGCGCAATTTTCGCGGCATGGGGCGGCGCATCGCCGAGATCTCGCTCGCTTCGGTGGTTGGCAACGTGCTGGCGCTGGCAGGCATTCTGTTTTCGATGCAGGTTTATGACCGTGTGATCCCGGCGCAGTCGCAGCCAACATTATGGGTGCTGTTTACCGGCGTGCTGATCGCCGCCGCGGTGGAATACCTGATTCGCCTGATGCGCACGCAGGTGTCTGACATGATGGGCAAGCGCATCGATCTCAAAGTCTCTTCCATGCTGTTTGCCCGGGCGATGAGCATCCGTAACGAGGCGCGACCCAAATCCACCGGCTCTTTTATTTCTCAGCTGCGTGAAATCGATCAGGTGCGTGAACTGCTGACCTCCACTACCGTTGGCGCGGCGGCAGATATGCCGTTTGTGATTCTGTTCCTGTTTATTATGGGTTTTATCGGTGGCCCGCTGGTGATCATCCCGCTGCTGGCGATTCCGTTGATTGTGATTCCCGGCCTGCTGGTGCAGATCCCGATGGCGAAGCTGGCGAAAGAGGGGCTGCGCGAAGGCGCACTGCGCAACGCGGTGCTGGTGGAAACCATTGAGGGCGTTGAGGATATCAAGGCGCTGCAGGCGGAACCTTACTTTCAGCGGCAGTGGGAACAGACGCACGAGGTTAGCGCCACGATCGGCATGCAGCAGCGGCTGTGGGGCGCGCGGCTTACCGGCTGGGCCTCAACCGTGCAGCAGCTGACCTACGCCGGCATGCTGGTGTTTGGCGTTTATCTGGTGCTGGCGGGCGATATCACCACCGGTACGCTGGTGGCGAGCAGCCTGCTCTCCTCGCGCACCATTGCGCCGCTGATGCAGCTGACCATGGTGTTTTCGCGCTGGCAGCATGCCAAAAGTGCGATGAACGGGCTGGATGAACTGCTGAAAAAGCCGCTGGATCAACAGCCGGAAGGCGAAGCGGCGCACTGCCCAACGCTGACCGGCCATTACGACCTGCGTAACGTCAGCTACAGCTACGATGAAGAGAAAGTCAAAAATGTGCTCACCGTCGGCCAGTTGCAGATCAAGCCGGGCGAACGCATTGCGCTGCTGGGCAAGGTGGGCGCGGGCAAATCGACGCTGCTGAAGCTGTTAGCCGGACAGGCGCTGGCGACTCAGGGCAAGGTGCTGGTGGATGGCGTCGACATTGCGCGCATCGATCCGGTGGATCTGCGTCGTCAGCTTGGCTGGCTGTCGCAGGATTCGCGGCTCTTCTTCGGCACGCTGCGGCAGAATCTGATGCTGGGCAATCCGCACGCCAGCGAACAGGAAATGTTGCAGGCGCTGCGCATCAGCGGCGCGCTGAGCCTGGTGCAGCAGGATGCCGCCAGCCTCGATCGGGTGATCAACGAAGGTGGCCGCGGACTCTCCGGCGGCCAGCGGCAAATGGTGATGCTCAGTCGCATGATTCTGCGCCAGCCGCAGGTGGTGTTGCTTGATGAGCCGACCGCATCGATGGATGAGCAGCTGGAAGAGCATGTGATCAAACAGATGGATGAATGGCTGCGTGGCCGCACGCTGGTGTTGGTGACGCACAGACCGGCGCTGCTAAAAATGGTGGATCGCATAGTGGTGATGGAAGGCGGCAGAATTATCGCTGACGGCGCCCGCGATGAGATCCTGCGCCGTGCCACGCCGCAACCCGCACGGGGAGAAAACGCATGAGCCTGGTGTTAATGGATCGCAAATTCAAACAGAACGAACGGCGGACGTCGGCCATTATCTGGCTGTGTAGCGCGGCGCTGGTGCTGTTTCTGGTGTGGGCGCATTTTGCCGTGCTGGATGAGGTAACGGTCGGCACCGGCAAGGTGACGCCGCCGAGCCGTGCGCAGGTGATTGAGAGCCTCGACGGCGGCATCGTCAATGAGCTGAACGTCCATGAAGGCGATATTGTGGAAAAATCGCAGGTGCTGGCACGCCTCGATCCCACCCGTTTTCAGTCCAACTTTGGCGAAGCGCAGGCCAAAGCGCGTACCCTACGCGCCTCGGCAGAACGGCTGCGTGCCGAGCTGACCGGTGCGCCGTTGCAGTTCAGCGCAGAAACGCTGAAGGCGCCGGAACTGGTGGCACGCGAAAGCCAGCTGTTTGAATCGCGGCGGCGCAATCTCACCGAAACGGTCAGCAATTTACAGCAGTCGATGAAACTGGTGCAGGATGAGCTGCGAATGACTGAACCGCTGGTGGCGAAAGGCGCAGCGGGGCAGGTTGAGGTGATTCGCCTGCGCCGTCAAATCAGCGATCTGCGCGGTAAAATCGATGAGGCAAAAAACGACTACGCGGTGCGCGCCCGGGAAGAGCAGGTGAAAAATAACGCCGATCTGGATGCCCAGTTGCAGGTGCTGGCCGGTAAAGAAGATCAACTGACGCGCGCCACGCTCTATTCACCGGTGCGCGGGATCGTCAAGGATATTCAGGTCACCACCGTTGGCGGCGTGCTGCAACCCGGCGGTAAGCTGATGGAGATTGTGCCGCTGGAAGATCAGCTGCTGATCGAAGCGCGCATCAATCCCCGTGATATCGCCTATATTCGCCCTGGCCTGGCGGCGGTGGTGAAAGTCACCGCGTATGATTCGTCGATTTACGGCGATCTGCATGGTGAAGTGGAAACCGTCTCGCCCGACACGCTGCAGGATGAGGTGAAGCGCGATCAATATTATTATCGCGTTTGGGTGCGCACGCAGAAAGCGGAACTGACCAATAAAGCGGGGCGTAAATTTCCTATTGTGCCGGGCATGGTTGCCAACGTGGAAATTAAAACCGGGCAAAAAACAGTCATGGATTACCTGTTGAAACCGCTGAACAAAGTGAAAGAGGCGATGCGCGAACGCTGATATTTTGTCAGATGATTCCGAATGGCTGAATTTTCAGATAAGAAAGCCTGGCGATGCATTTATTTCCGCGGGTGCTCATATTCGGCCTGCCCGTTCCGCCAGATTGCAGACAAAAAAATGCCGGGCAATAAGCCCGGCGGGAAATAAGGGTAAAACAGATCATTCGGGGTGAATGAAGGTAATAATGAAATAAAATGATGATAGCGGGATCTATTATATAACCCGATGACCGACTCTTTTTATCATTCAGTGCTCAGATTTCAGCGTAAATTAATGTTATGAAATAGAAGGTTTTTTATATTTCTATGCATTTTGTGCGATAATTTTAAGCGATGTGTGCTGTTTAAAAGTTCCGCTTTATTTACATTTAGAAACACTGCTTCGCATCGATGAAACATCTTCGGAAATTTAGTAGCATTTTCTTTATAGATTATTACCCTCATCGAATGAACAATGGCCCATCGGCTGAATTTTTAGGCTTTCAGCACGCAGTGGCAAATAAAGGCACATAATTAGAGGGTAATAAAAATGAAACTTCGCGTTCTCTCCCTGATGGTCCCCGCGATGCTGATCGCTGGTTCAGCAGGCGCAGCTGAGATTTACAACAAAGATGGAAATAAGTTGGATCTCTTCGGCAAAGTAGACGGTTTGCACTATTTTTCCGATAACGACGGTTCTGACGGTGACCAATCTTATGTGCGCTTTGGCTTTAAAGGCGAAACGCAAATCTCTAACGAACTGACTGGCTACGGTCAGTGGGAATATCAGGCGGCGCTGAATAATTCTGAAGCCCAGGGCACCGCAGACAGCTTTACGCGTGTTGGCTTTGCCGGCCTGAAGTTCGGTGATGCGGGCTCGCTGGATTATGGCCGTAACTACGGCGTGATTTACGATCTGGGCGCGTGGACCGACGTGCTGCCTGAGTTCGGCGGCGACACCTACGGCGCGGATAACTTTATGTACCAGCGCACCAACGGCGTGGCGACCTACCGCAATAACAACTTCTTCGGCCTGGTTGATGGCTGGAACTTTGCGGTGCAGTATCAGGGTAAAAACGACAACGCGACCGAAGCGGCTGGCGGCCGTGATGTACTGGCACAGAACGGTGATGGCTGGGGTCTGAGCACCACTTACGATCTCGGCTCTGGTTTCGGTATCGGCGCGGCGATGTTCCAGTCTGATCGTACCAACAATCAAAATGGCCTGGGCAACAACAACACCGATATTCGTGGCCGTGGCGACAAAGCGGAAGTCTATGCGGGTGGCCTGAAATATGACGCCAACAACGTCTACCTGGCAGCGACCTACAGCAAATCCTATAACGCTACCCGTTTCGGCGACAGCAACGACAGCGATGTTTACGGTTATGCAGACAAAGCGGAAAACTGGGAGCTGGTGGCACAGTATCAGTTCGACTTCGGCCTGCGTCCTTCTCTGGCCTACGTCTCCTCACGCGGTACCGACATTCAGGGTTACGGAAAGCAGAACCTGAAAAAGTATATCGACGTAGGCGCGACTTACTACTTCAACAAAAACATGTCGACCTATGTTGATTATCAAATCAACCTGCTGGACGACAACCAGTTCACCGACGATGCCGGTATCAATACCGACGACGTGGTGGGTGTCGGCCTGGTTTACCAGTTCTGATCAAATAAAAACGGAGCCTGTTCAGGCTCCGTTTTTTTATGCATCTGCTCGCTCACCGCTTAGCTTCCTCCTGTGACACGCGCGTGTCGCCACCTTGCTCCGGCTTTGTTGCCGCATTCAGCATCTGCTCACTGAAGCCGCTAAAGGCCAGGCCGCTTAACGTCAGGCCGGAAAACTTCATTAGGTGAAGCATCACTACGGAAGGGGTGTTGATCATGGTCAGCTCCTGAGTCGGCAGGCGTAACATACGCAATCTAACCTAAGCAGGAGTCGTGCCATATCTGTAAAGCAGGAATAACGCGGGTTCAGGCGCAGCCTTTAAGGCGAGTTGCACAGCGCCGGTGCAAAAACGGCCTCATAATGAGGCCGTGATGCCTTATCGACGTGCGCGATAAGCGGTCAGCGATTTTTTGCTGGTCTGTTTTTTCATGCGCCAGGTTGCATAGAACATGGCCGCCAAAGAAAGCAGCAGCAGGGCATAATAGATCATTTCGGTCTCCTGTTTAGCGAGTAATATGTCCGCCACAATTGCGACGCGATCTATGAATCACTATTTTCGTTAGCCTGAAGACATTATTCAACGTTCAATTGTCCCAATTTGCCGCAAGTTATGCTGAAAATTTCATTATCCGTAAAAGAAGGGAAGGATATGCGCTTTTTGATCGCCGTCTGTTGTGCGGCGCTGCTGTTAACCGGTTGCGATAAGCCACAGGAATCCACGCTGGTATTGCAGGGCAAGACCATGGGCACCGTCTGGCGCGTGAGCCTCGCGGGCGTTGAGGCATCGCAGCAGGCGGAGCTGCAGCAGGCGATACAGCAGCAGCTGGATCATGACGACCGCGAGCTATCCACCTGGAAAAGTGATTCGGTGCTGTCGCACTTTAATCAGTATCACGGCCTTGAACCCCAGCCGATCGGCGCCAACATGGCGGATATTATTGTCATGGCACTGCGCATTGGCGCCAAAACCCAGGGCGCGATGGACATTACCGTTGGGCCGCTGGTGAACCTGTGGGGCTTTGGGCCTGACGCGCAGCCGCACCATTTGCCGACGGCGGCGCAAATTGCCACGGCAAAAGCGCAAACCGGTTTACAGCATCTGCGGGTGACTGAGGGCGTCAACGGCGCGTCGCTGCAGAAAGATCTGCCCGATCTGTATGTCGATCTCTCTACCCTGGGCGAAGGCTTTGCCACCGATCATCTGGCGCGCCTGATGGAACAGAGGGGCATCAATAATTATCTGGTGTCGGTGGGCGGCGCGGTATTGACGCGTGGCCTGAACAGCGGCGGCAACGCCTGGCGCGTGGCGGTGCAAAAACCCACCGATCGTGAGAATGCCGTCGAGGCGATTGTCGATTTACAGGGGCACGGCATTAGCACCTCCGGCAGCTATCGCAACTATTATGAACTGGATGGCAAACGCATTTCGCACGTCATCGATCCGGCGACCGGTGCGCCGATTGAACATAAGCTGGTCTCTGCCACCGTGATCGCCACCACCGCGCTGGAAGCGGATGGCTGGGACACCGGACTGATGGTGCTGGGCACGGAAAAAGCGCGGGCGCTGGCGATCAAAGAGAAGCTGGCGGTCTATCTGGTCACCAAACAGGGCGACGGTTTCACCCACTGGATGTCACCGCAGTTTCGCGCCTTTCTCCGCGACGAGCAGGGCAAAACTGCACCTTAATAGTGTTGGAGGCGATGATGCTCGATCTGTTTAGCGATGAAGCACCCTGGACTGAGCCACTGGCACCCGGCGCGGTGATCCTGCGGCGGCTGGCACGCGATCAAGCAGGCGACCTGCTGCGCACCGTGATGGAGATTGCCGCCGTGAATCCGTTTCAGCATCGCATCACGCCCGGCGGCTATCGCATGTCGGTGGCGATGACCAACTGCGGCAATTTAGGCTGGTACAGCGATCGTCGTGGCTATCGCTACAGCGAGCAGGATGCGGAAAGCAACCGTCCCTGGCCGCCGATGCCCGCGTCGTTTCTGGCGCTGGCGCAGCGCGCCGCTGGTCTGGTGGGATTTAAGGACTTTGCGCCTGATGCCTGTCTGATCAATCGCTATGCGCCCGGTGCCAAAATGTCGCTGCATCAGGACAAAGATGAAAAGGATCTGAGCCAGCCGATCGTCTCCGTTTCGCTCGGCCTGCCAGCGGTGTTTCAGTTTGGTGGCTTTGAGCGCGGCGACGCGGTGCAGCGCGTGCTGCTGGAACAGGGAGATGTAGTGGTGTGGGGTGGCCCGTCGCGGCTGCGCTTTCACGGCATTCAGCCGCTGAAGCCGGGCGTGCATCCCGACGCGGGCGCGTTCCGCTACAACCTGACGTTTCGTCGCGCTGGGATGGCGCATTTTTAAGCTTAATGAGAATTATTATTGCTATCAACGATCATCTGATTACACTGCTGGCAGCTCTCGTCTGACCTGGAATGTATCATGGAGTTACTGCACGTCGTTTATAAGCAATACCGCTGGCCGTTTATCGCGGTAATTGTACTGAGCCTGCTGAGCGCAGCGCTGGGCATCGGCCTGATCGCCTTCATCAATCGCGAACTGATCGTCAACATCAACGCGTCGTTGACCGTGCTGCCGGAGTTCCTGCTGCTGCTGGTGATTCTGATGGCGGTGACGCTGGCTTCGCAGCTGGCGCTGACGCAGCTTGGCCACCATTTCGTTTATCGTCTGCGCGGCGAATTTATCAAGCGTATTCTCGATACGCGCGTGGAGCGCATCGAGCAAATCGGCAACGCGCAGTTGCTGGCGGGACTGACCAGCGACGTGCGCGCCATCACCATCGCCTTTGTGCGCCTGCCGGAACTGATTCAGGGAGTGATCCTGACCCTCGGCTCTGCTGCCTGGCTCGCCTGGCTGTCACCAAAAATGCTGCTGATCACCTCGCTGTGGGTGGCGATTACCATTGTCGGCGGCTGGCTGCTGGTGGCGCGAGTTTACCGCCATATGGCAAAGCTGCGCGACATTGAAGATCGGCTTTATGGCGATTTTCAGACGGTGACCGAAGGGCGTAAAGAGCTACAGCTTAATCGCCAACGCGCGCAGCTGATTTATGACACCGTCTATCAGGAAAACGCCAGCGCTTATCGCGATCACATCGTCAGGGCGGATACCTATCACCTCAGCGCGGTGAACTGGTCAAACATCATGATGCTGGGCGCTATCGGCATTGTGTTCTGGATGGCCAACAGCCTCGGCTGGGCCAATACCGCAGTGGCGGCAACCTATTCATTGACGCTGCTGTTTCTACGCACGCCGTTGCTCTCTGCCGTGGGCGCGTTACCCACCTTACTCAGCGCACAGGTGGCTTTCAATAAGCTGCGCACCTTCGATCTGGCCGAGCACCGGCCGGGCTTTGCCACGCCGGTGGTTCATCCGCAGTGGCAAACGCTTGAGCTGCGCGATGTCAGCTTTCACTATGGCGAAAAAGGCTTTAATGTCGGGCCGGTTAACCTGACGCTGAAGCGCGGCGAACTGCTGTTTCTGATCGGCGGTAACGGCAGCGGAAAATCGACGCTGGCGATGCTGCTCACCGGCTTGTATCAGCCCACCGGCGGCACTATTTTACTCGATGGCGTGGCGCTGGAGGAGAACCAGCGCGAGGGCTATCGTCAGCTATTTTCTGCCGTATTCACCGATCCCCATCTGTTTGATCGGCTGATCGGGCCGGGCGGTGAACCCGCCAACCCGACGCTGGTGCAGCACTGGCTGGCACGCCTGAAGATGCAGGACAAAATCAAGCTGGAAGGCAACCGCGTGCTCAACCTCAAGCTCTCCAAAGGGCAGAGTAAGCGGCTGGCGCTGCTGCTGGCGATTGCCGAAGAGCGGGATATTTTACTGCTGGATGAGTGGGCGGCCGATCAGGATCCCCATTTCCGACGGATTTTTTATCGGGAAATCCTGCCCTGGCTGCAGGAGATGGGCAAAACGGTGTTTGCTATCAGCCACGACGATCACTACTTCGTGCATGCGGATCGCTTGCTGGAGATGCGCGAAGGCCAGCTTAGCGAACTGACCGGCGATGAGCGGCAACAGGCGACGCTGGATGCGGTCACGCGCACGGATACCTCCGCTTAATCACACCGGTGCGGCAACCAGCGTGGTAATTTCCGCTTCCTGAATCTGAAAGGCGGCTATAAAGGTCCTGCCGCCGACAAACGGCGTCAGGCTTTCGCACAGCCGCAGACGCGCCACGCCGCGGCGGCTGTCCAGCTCAATCACCTCCGCCTGATGAAAATCCATCAGCTGCTGGCAGCGCGGCCAGACCGCCTTATACAGGCTCTCTTTCAGCGAGAACGTCAGGGTCAGCGCACTGGCAAAGTCGAGCCGACAGTAGCGCAACAGCGACAGTTCGCTGGCGGAAACCAGCGTATCGGCAACCTCTTCGGCCGTGGAAAGCGACATCTTTTGTTCGACATCGATGCCCAGCAGCCGCGGCTCTTCGCTATATACCACCAGCGCCCGTCCTTCGGTATGCGACAGCGACGCGCTGATCCCCGTGGGCCAGCGCGGTGATCGATCCGCATGATTACCCAGCACAACATCATCAATACCGCAGGTTGCCATCGCATGCCGCACCGCATAGCGGCTGGCGAGCCAGTGCGCGCGTCGCTTACTGACCGAACGGTTAAGGTGCGACGGCGCGGGCAGCTGACTCAGGGCAAACAGATCGTCGCTGAAATGCGCGCTATTAAAACGCAGCTCGCAGAAACGCACCTGCGGCAATACGCACCAGTGAGAAACACTCATGCTGCTGAAAAAAGGCCGATCGGGCACGGCAACAGGCTGTTGGGCACAAAACATAGGCGCAAAGGATAGGGGATTCAGACAGGAATTAAAGCAGGTCGCGTGCCAGGCAGCAAGCGACAGGGCATCCTTGCCCACAATGATCACTCGTTAGACGGAATTGACATCCCCTTGATGGAAACGACAAAGTGTCGCTCAGATTTGGATATTTTGGCCCCGCGTTCACACCAGCGGCTGGCCAGGCGGAAAAAATCGTCGCTGCCGATGTCATAGGCCAGCTCGACTTTGTTGATGCCAGAATGCAGCATCTCCTCCGCATCCTTCAGGTTTTTAGCTTTGATAATCATCAGGTCTTCCTGCCTTCAAATTCGAGCAGACAGAATAAATTGACGATGTGACATTTTTGTTTCAATCAGCATTTTTCAGACTTATACCATAAAAAAATGACAGTCAGACGACAGATCTCTGTGCTGATTATGCTTTACCCGCCTGGTCATTCTCCCCTATAAATGAAGTCATAACCTGGAGGAGAAATCATGGAAACGCCACCGCTCTCTACCGCTCGTCTGGAACTCAGGCCGTTAAGCCTCAGCGATGTGCCGCACATTCAGCGGGTCTTTCCGCGCTGGGAAATCGTGCAATATTTGCATAACGCGGTGCCCTGGCCGTTTCCCGAAGATGGTGCGCTGCGTTACGTGCAGGGCGTGGCGTTGCCGGCAATGGCAGAAGGCACGGCATGGCACTGGAGCCTGCGCCATCATTCGCAGCCGGAGACGCTGATTGGCCTGATCTCACTGCGCGAAGGGGAAGACGATAACCGTGGTTTTTGGCTGGTGCCGGAATGGCAGCGGCAAGGGTTGATGAGCGAGGCGTGTGAGTGCGTGACCGACTTCTGGTTTAACGTATTGAACAAGCCGCTGCTGCGGGCGCCAAAGGCGCGAGAGAATATCGGCTCACGGCGTATCTCATTGCAAAGTGGCATGCGGCTGGTGGATACCCGGCTCGCCGATTATGTGTCTGGCGAGCTGGAATCAGAGATCTGGGAGATCACCCGTGAAGAGTGGGCGGCAAGGCGTTAATCCCGGTTTACTCGCCGGATTGGCGAATAAAATCGGCGTATTTTTCTGGATGCTGCACCAGATGCGCCGGGAAACTGTCGTGAGTCAGCGGAATCAGCCGCAGCGATCGATCGCGCTTCCAGATATCTTTGCCCTCACGCACCGCCTGCTCGATATGCTGCGCGTTATTCAACTCAGGCAGATCGTACTCGGTGTGTGAGATGCTGGACATCTTCTCTGCGATGCGCTCAGGCGTCATCAGCCAGGAAAAATGCCATCCCGCATCGTTAACGATGGTGGTGCGCCATTTCAGGTAATTCCAGCGCCACCAGCTGCGTTTAATGGCACTGCGTTTTACGTTACGCAGATCTTCCGGCTTGCCGGCAAAAAAGTCCCGTAGCGTGCCGAAACGCGTCATTTTCACCAGCGTGCATTTCCGCGGCGAGCCGTTGTCGTTAAACACCTGCAGGTTGAACTGATAGTTATAAAAATTGAGGTGAAAGGTGTTACACAGCGCTCGTGGGTTGGCCCGTGCCAGCTGCTGTGGATCGATGATTTCATCGACATCGGAAACCAGAATAAGGTCATCATCCTGCGCCTGTTTCAGGCCCGCCATAATATGATTGCGTGTGCGGCGCTCATTTTCCCAGGCATCGCTGTGCGGCGGCTCATCAAACACCACGTAGATAATGCGATCGGCGAATGCCGCAAAGCGGGTGATATCAAAATGCAGCGCTTTTTTCTTGCCGGTAAAAGTATGCGTCGATTCAACAATGACAAATTTATCAACGTGCTGGTGCAGGGTGTGCAAACGAAGCTCCAGCAGCATCGCTTCATCATAATAGAGAAAACAGTCGTAAATCATGGCAACGCATCCGGACAGCGGCAGTAAAAACAGGATGCAAATGATGGCATTGCCAGCGCGCGGTCACAAGATTTTATTCAGCGCAGGAGAGGGCCACAACGGCCAGAGTGCGGTAAAGCCAGCAGGTTGGTGCCTTCGGCAAAGGACAATCAGGGCGTTGAAGGGCGCCGATCGGCATTTGACCGCCGAGGATGCGGCAAAAAGGCGTGCGATGCAGGGCTGATATGAAGCGAAGGCCGTGCCAGGATGAGCAATAAAAAAGGGATTATCCCGCAGGATAATCCCTTTTTCAGACTGCAAATTTTTGGTCGGCACGAGAGGATTTGAACCTCCGACCCCTGACACCCCATGACAGTGCGCTACCAGGCTGCGCTACGTGCCGACACGTGGACGCTTATACTACCGCTTATCATTGGTAATGCAAGCCGCAAAAAAGCTAACCGACTAATAAATAATCAGTTAGCGATAAAGCGTTTCTCTTCGGTCAGCACCTGTAACAGTAACGCCAGCTCCGGCTTGTGGTTTTTCAACGGCTCGCCGCGACTGTTGTACGCTTTGTAGCTGCCGTTATTATCCAGCACCAGCGTGGTATCCGGCGTGGTAATCACCAGTCGTTTGTCATCCATGCTGGCAACCCAGTTATGACGTCGCTCGGCGGCAAACAGATCTTCACCCTGCGAATAGTCCGCCGGGCTGGTGCTGACGTGCAGCAGGCGCTGCATCAGGGTGGTCATAATATCCTGATGATCGGTAAGCTTTTGCACGCTCTGCGCTGGCGTATTTGGCCAGTGCACCACCAGCGGCACCTGCAGCGCCGCACGATCGCCTGCATGCTCTTCGTTATCGAGCACTACGCCATGCTGCGCGGTAATCACCACCACCGTTTTATCCAGCAGGCCTTTGTCGCGCAGGGTAGCCAGCACAGACTGAATCTGCTGGTCGACGCTGGCAGCGGTCTGTTTGTAACGACGGCTGGAGACCACGCCTTTATCATCAGCACGATCAAGGCCATTCCATGCGATCCATGAGAACCAGGGCGCGCCTTCCGGTTTCTGTTTGCTTAACCAGTTTTGCCACTGGGCGGTGGTTTGCGCATTCGACTGCGCAGCCGCCGCAGGCAAGGAGTAATCGGCCAACAGCGCCTGACGCAACAGCGGCGAACGGAAACCATCGGAAGCAAACAGACCAAACTGGTAGCCCTGGCTGCTCAACGCGTTGATCAGCGTGGAAGGCATGCGCGCCGCCAGCACGCCATCCATATAAGTCGGTGAAATACCGTAAAACAAGCCAAACAGGCCGCTGTCGGCATCATCGCCCGCGCTGTAATGCTGGGTGAAATTCACATTTTCCTGCGCGAACTGGCTGAGGGCGGGCAGCGTTTTGCTGCTGCTGGCCTGATTGACGCCATCAAGCGTAATCAGCAGCAGGTTCTGGCGCGTGCCAGCATCGCGGAAGCTGATATCGCTCAGTGGATAGGCGACGGTCAGCGCTTCCGGATTTCCCTGCTGTACCAGCCGACGCTGATATTCCTGCGCATCAAGCAGACCATGCTTCTCCAGAAAACGTCGGGCGGTCATCGGATAGGAGAGCGGCAGGTTAGCGCGCTGCATGGTGATAGGGCGATAGAAATTGGCATCGGCCCAGATATACATCAGGTGGCTGGCAAAAAAGGCGGTAATCAGCACCATGGCTACCGGTTTACCAAACGAGCGGCGATTGAGGCTGCGCAGCTTTTGCCAGCTCCAGGTGGCGTACAGCATCTCCACAAGGAAAATCGCGGGCACGCTGATAAACATCAGCTGCCAGTCGCGCGCCATTTCGCTCTGGTCGGGGTTGATCACCAGTTCCCATACCACCGGATTGAGGTGTAAATGGAAACGGCTGAACACCGCGCTGTCGACCAACACCAGCGTTAATCCCGCGGTGGCGAAAATGGCCGATAAAAAGCGCATCAACCGTTGTGACATCACCACAAAGGTTAGCGGAAAAATCACCAGCAGATAGGCGGCAAAGACGATAAAGCTGAAGTGGCCTACCCAACTGGTATAGGCATAGATACGGCCCGCCAGTGAGGCAGGCCAGTCAGCAACCAGCAAATAGCGGCTGCCGAGAATGAAAGCGAAGATAATATTAAACAGCGCAAACCAGTGCCCCCAGCTGATCATCTGGGAGACTTTTTCGCGGTAGCGCTGCCGGTTGGTTACCATAATTAACGTCGAATTTTCACATTAATGGGCTTTGTCTTCGCGCACGGATGACTGCAACGCATCGGCGAAAGAACGGGCCATCGCGCGGCGTTGAGCGGGCGCAATGCTAGTATTGAGCAAGTTGGTGACCATGTTCCCTAACACCATCAGGGAAAGATCGGTTGGCGCCTGGTCTTTTTCCAGAACCTGCACCAGTTCTGCGAGGAGTTTCTCCACGCGGTCGTCGCTGTAACGGGATGATTGTGGCATAGCGTTGAATTATCAGGTAGCAAAGGGCGCTATCTTAACGTAACAGCGCGCCATTTTCTGCACTTTTATGGAGGCAAATGTGTTCGAGGGGGTGTTGCGTCAGTTAATGTTTACTCCCATCAGGCATGCGCAATAAACGAAGCGAGAAAAAGCCCGGCCGAAGCCGGGCTGAGCAGTGGCTTAGCCCGTATATCCGCGTGCTTTCTTGTATCGGCTGTGGCCATTTTTAACCAGCTCAATAACATTAACCGATTCGATGTATTTGTAGAGATATTTCGAAATCCATAATGAAAGCGTTATGCTCACTAATGCAACCGGCCATTCGTATTTAGGCGCCAAATGCAGCTGATATATTATGGTTGCCAGTACCGAGTGAAAAAGATAAAGCGAGTAAGAGTACTGGCCTGTCGCATGAATACGATCAAAAATTCTTCCGGTAAGCCGGGCTGATGTGGAAAGTGCTGCTACAAAAATCCAGCATGGAATAGATGAGAAAAACAAATCAATTATTTGATTGTTACTAATATTAGTTAGCGGGCTTACTTTATCCAAAAGAATTATTGATAGCGGAATTAAAAGCAGCGCCCAGGGACGCTTATGCTCAACATGCTTGTTCTCTGAGATAAGCTGCCAGCTCATACCGGCAATAAATGAAATATTACACAGGTTCGAAGTAATGGAATGCCAGCTCAACGTTGTCCAGCCGAGTTTACCCTCATTACCGAGGAAGTAGTTGCTTAACGCCATAATAGCGACGATAGCGATGCTGGAAAAATAGAAAACAAAGGCGCGGTTATTTTTGATGCTTTTACCCAGGGCGAAAATGGCATAAAAATAATATTCAAACATCAGCGTCCAGGCAACAGGGTTTGCAATAGGTGAATGAATATTAAAGCTATTTTTCTCCCTGTTCCATTCAAGCCAGGGCAGCAGCAGGAGCGTGTGCAGCATGTACTGAACAGAGGTTGTTTTTACCATCGCTGCAAGAATAAGTGGTAATGATATAATCAAGTATGCAGGATGAATTCGCAGGAATCTTTTCTTTAAAAAGACGGCAGGAGGCTCGTTCTGTTTAAAGGAATATAACATGATATATCCACTTAAAAAGAAGAACATTGATACGCCAATTTGGCCGGGAATGTATTCGGCAATCGCTGGGGGCAATAAGTGACCGGCTACCACGATAAGCGCTGCAATCCCTCTGACGATCTGTAAATTATATATCTCTTTTTTCATTAGCTGAAGCTGCCTTTTTCAGATGTACACTTCGTAGTCTATTCCTCATCTTTTCGGGTTAACACTGAATGTAAGCGGTTTGTAAGCAATTCAGACTAAACCTAAATTTTTGCTTTTTTATTCAGGCCATTTTTTAATTTATCAAACATTATTGTTTTAGCATTTATTAACGACTGTGTGAAAATGGGTAATTATCTGATGGACTTTCCTCAGTGCATTAATCGGCCGGGTTAAGGTTGAGGTGGAATTCAGAATACCGCGCGGCTTTTCCTGTTTTTTAGCCCGTTCTTTTTTTCGTTCGGGCCACGCTATCCAGTTAAAAGGGGATCTGACAAGCCGCAGCGCACTCAGCACAGCACTGCGTGGTAAAGATCGCCCTTGTAAGCGAATGCAAGTTGAAAGCGTGCCGTTACGATGATTGAATACGCGCCTTAGCCAAGAGGAGAGCCTGCTATGAGTCTGGATATCGACCAGATCGCCCTGCATCAGTTAGTGAAGCGTGATGAACAAACGCTTGAGCTGATTCTGCGTGATTCCCTGCTGCCAACCAATGCCACCGTCAGCGCCATGGTTGAAGAACTCCATCGGGTTTACAGCGCAAAGAGCAAGGCTTATGGCCTGTTCGATGAAGGCAGTGAACTGGCGGATGCCCTGCGTAACTGCCGCAAAGGCGAAGATGATTTTCTGGCCTTCAGCCGGGCGGCAACCGGTCGGTTACGCGACGAGCTGGCAAAATATCCTTTTGCAGAAGGCGGGGTAGTGCTGTTTTGCCATTACCGTTATCTGGCGGTTGAGTATCTGCTGGTTGCCGTGTTGAACAGCCAGAGCAGCATGCGTGTCAATGAAGAGCTGGATATCAGTTCGACGCACTATCTCGACATCAATCATGCCGATATTGTCGCGCGCATCGATCTCACCGAATGGGAAACGAACCCGGAATCGACGCGTTATCTCACCTTTCTGCGCGGACGCGTTGGCCGTAAAGTCGCTGACTTCTTTATGGATTTCCTCGGTGCCAGCGTTGGGCTGGACACCAAAGCGCAGAACCGCGGCCTGTTGCAGGCGGTAGATGACTTCTGTGCGGAATCGCAGCTCGATAAAAATGAGCGGCAGAACTATCGCCAGCAGGTGTATAGCTACTGCAACGAACAACTGCAGGCAGGCGAAGAGATCGCGCTGAAAGAACTGTCTAATGAACTGCCGCCGTTGGGTGAGAAAACCTTTCAGGCCTTCACAGCCGAACAGGGTTATGAACTGGAAGAGCATTTTCCAGCCGATCGCGGCACGCTGCGTCAACTGACCAAATTTGCCGGCAGCGGCGGTGGCGTGACGATCAACTTTGATGCGCTGCTGTTGGGGGAACGCATTTTCTGGGATGCGGCGACCGATACGCTGACCATTAAAGGCACGCCGCCGAATCTGCGCGATCAGTTACAGCGCCGCACCAGCGCGAAATAGCCTTGCCGCAGACGAAAAAAAACGCCGCATAATGCGGCGTTTTCTTAGCAACTCGTTGGCGACAATTACGCGCGAACGAAGTCGATGTGCTGCAGTTTAGGCTTGAACGGGTGACGCTGAACAGCCTGCACTTTAACTTTAACTTCTTTGCCAGCAACAGCCAGGGTCAGCACGTCGGTGTAGAACTCAGGCTTAACCTGCATGTTCATAACCTGGTCATGATCCAGTTCGATGGCAACAGCTGCTTCTTCGCCGCCATAAATGATGGCTGGGAATTTGTTAGCTGTACGCAGGCGGCGGCTCGCACCCTTACCCTGCTCTTTACGTTCTTCTGCTTCAATAGTGAACATTGTTGATTCTCTTCAATAAATGTTCCTGCTACAGGCGACCCAGCAACAGGTTGGAGTGTTCAGCTTCTGCACAAGCAAAAGCGGGCGGCATTATAGCTATCTTTGCCTGCGCGGGCAAGGCGTTAACGCAGCTCGTTGGCGCGACGATAGCGGCCCTGATAGTCAAACAGTTTCTCTCGCACCTGCCAGAAATGGCCACGCGCACGCGCCACGACGAAGTCAGGATGGCGCAGCAGCGGCTGCAGGGCGATCACGTCAGCGGCGGTTTGCCAGCCCAGTGCCACGCCGGGCGCACGCTGATGTGGCCGCATAAACAGCTGTTCAAAGGCGGTGCGCTGCGCCGGTGTCTGTAAGCGAAAGCGTTCGCTGACGCTGGTGGCATCCTCATCAAAGTAGGTGACGTTCAGCCATTCACCCTTGACGTCAGCGCCGCGTTCCAGCGTCATCCCACCGCAGCGCAGCACCAGCGCATCTTTTAACTTCAGCGCGGCCTTCAGCATATCGTCAGGATCCACCAGCACCTTGTCGCACTCATGGCAGCGACGGGCGGCAATATCGTTCTCGGCGTTACAGTACGGGCACTGTTTAAAGCGAAAGCGATAATCACACTGCTCGCGATGGCCCTCATCATCTTCCAGCACGCCCTGGCAACGGCGACCAAAGTGTTCAATCACCATGCCGTCGGCGGTGGTTTTTCCCCAGAATGTATTGGCAAAGCCACAGGAAGGGCAGAATACCTGTACCGGTTGATTATCGCTGGCACCCTTAGGGCTGCCCACTTCCGGGGTAAACAGATCGTGAGGATTGCCGGCGTAATCCAGAATCAGGCAATCCTGCTTGCCCGGATGCAGGCGCAGCCCGCGGCCAACGATCTGTTGATAAAGGCTGACGGATTCGGTGGGGCGCAGAATGGCAATCAGATCGACGTGCGGCGCATCGAAGCCGGTGGTCAGCACCGCAACGTTGACCAGATATTTAATCTGCTGCTGCTTGAAGGCGGTAATAATGGCGTCGCGCTCCGCTGCCGGCGTACCGGCACTCACCAGCGCTTTGCCCTCCGGCAGTAAACCCAGCACCTCGTGCGCATGTTCGACTGTGGCAGCAAAAATCATCACTCCGTGGCGTTGTTCCGCAAACTCAACGATCTGGCTGATAATATGCGGCGTGATACGCGCCTGTTTTTTCAGCTCCTGATTCACTTCGGCGTCGCTGAACAGGCCGTTTGCCTGAGCGGTAAGGCGGCTGAAATCATACTGCACCACGGGCATGTCGAGGCGCTCGGGCGGCACCAGAAAGCCGTGTTTGATCATATAACGCAGTGGCAGCTCATAGATGCAGTCGCGGAACAGGCTTTTTTCATCGCCGCGCACCATGCCGTGATAGTGAAACTGATAAATCCAGCCTTTGCCGAGGCGAAACGGCGTTGCGGTCAGGCCAAGCAGTCGTACCTGCGCATTGGCGGCGCGCAGGTGCGTTAAAATCTGCTGATACTGGCTTTTTTCATCGTCACCAATGCGGTGACACTCATCGACAATCAGCAGCGAAAAGGCGCTGTCAAATTTATCCAGATTGCGCGCGACCGACTGTACGCTGCCAAATACCACTTTGTTCTGACTTTCACGACGCTGCAGGCCAGCGGCAAAAATATCCGCCTGTTCGCCGAGCGCCAGAAACTTGGCGTGATTCTGCGCTACCAGCTCTTTAACGTGGGCGAGCACCAGCACGCGACCGCGCGCCAGCCGCGCCAGTTCGGCGATGACCAGACTTTTGCCGGCGCCGGTAGGCAGCACAATGACGGCAGGATCGGTGGTGCGACGAAAATGATTGAGCGTGGCATCAACCGCTTGCTGTTGATAAGGACGCAGGGTAAAGGACATGTTAAACGCGGAAATGTGGAAACAGTGCCACATTATGGCATGAAAATGCGCTAAGCGGGCGATCGCCTCTGTCTACGCTGAAGAACACAGGATATACTTGCCATCGTTTTTCCAATGGCTTTACCCGCAGGTAAGCAGTGCGGTTCCGGTTCCCATCGGCGCTCGACTCTTTCCTCTCTTGCCAGCACGAGGCATCTCCCGTTATCCGGGAAGTAAACGCCGTTTCATCTTTTCACTTTCAGTAATTAACAGGCAAAGCAGACGTCATGCGACTCGATAAATTCTTATCTCAACAACTGGAAATCAGCCGTGCCATTGCCACGCGTGAAATACGGGCAAAACGCGTCACGGTGGATGGCGAGGTCGTGCGCGACACGTCGTTTAAACTCCAGCCGGAGCATCAGGTCGAATATGACGGCAATCCTCTGCAACAGCAGTTTGGTCCGCGTTATTTCATGCTCAACAAGCCCGCGGGTTACGTCTGTTCCACCGACGATCCCGATCATCCTACCGTGCTCTATTTTCTGGAAGAGCCGATGGCGTACAAGCTGCATGCAGCGGGCCGCCTGGATATCGATACTACCGGCCTGGTGCTGATGACTGACGACGGCCAGTGGTCGCATCGCATCACGTCACCGCGCCATCTGTGCGAAAAAACTTATCTGGTCACGCTGGAGAATCCGCTGGCCGATGATACCGCCGAGCAGTTTACTGCGGGCGTACAGCTGCATAATGAGAAAAGCCTGACCTTGCCAGCGACGCTGGAGCAGCTTAGTGAGAATCAGGTGCGCCTGACCATCAGCGAGGGGCGCTATCATCAGGTTAAACGCATGTTCGCCGCGGTAGGGAATCACGTGGTTGCGCTGCATCGTGAACGCATCGGCGGTATTACGCTGGATGATGCGCTGGAAGAGGGCGAATACCGGCCTCTGACCGCGGAAGAGATCGCCACGGTGGCAAACGTGCCTCAGCCAAAAAAATAAGGGTTTTCGTGCCGGGAGGACAGGGTGGTTAAGCAACAGAATTCGGCAACGGGTTTAGTGGTTGTGCTGGGATTGCTGGCGATGTTAATGCCGCTGTCGATCGATATGTATCTGCCTGCCATGCCGCAGATTGCCAGCGAGTTTGGCGTTTCCGCAGGCAGCGTGCAGATGACGCTCAGCGTCTATATCTTTGGCTTCGCGCTGGGTCAGCTGATTTATGGCCCGCTGGCAGATAGCTTTGGCCGTAAACCGGTTATTGCTCTCGGCACCCTGACGTTTGCACTGGCGGCGGCAGCCTGTGCGCTGGCGCAGACTATCGATCAGCTCATTGTGATGCGCTTTTTGCACGGTCTCTCGGCCGCAGCCGCGAGCGTAGTGATCAATGCGCTGATGCGCGACAGTTACTCGAAAGAGGAGTTTTCGCGCATGATGTCCTTCGTCATGCTGATCACCACCATTGCGCCGCTACTGGCGCCGATTATCGGCGGCTGGCTGTTAGTGCTGTGGAACTGGCATGCGATTTTCTGGACGCTGTCGGTTGCCGCACTGTTAACCACCGTGCTGGTGGTCACGCGCATCAAAGAGACGCTGCCCAAAGAGAAGCGCCAGCGGTTTCATCTGCGGACCACGCTGGGTAACTTTCTTTCACTGTTTCGCCACAAGCGTGCCTTCAGCTATATGCTGGCCAGCGGTTTCTCCTTTGCCGGACTCTTCTCCTTCCTGAATGCCGGGCCTTTTGTCTACATTGAGGTTAACCATATTTCACCGCAAAACTTTGGCTACTACTTTGCGCTGAACATAGTTTTCCTGTTCCTTATGACGCTGTTTAACAGTCGTTTTGTACGACGTTTTGGCCCGCTGGCGATGTTCCGTCTGGGCCTTTATATTCAGTTTGCTATGGGCATCTGGCTGCTGATTGTCAGCGCGCTTGACCTCGGCTTTCTGCCGTTGGTGTTTGGCGTAGCGATGTTTATCGGCTGCGTGGCGATGGTCTCCTCCAACGCAATGGCGGTGATTCTTGATGAGTTTCCGCACATGGCCGGTACCGCCTCTTCATTGGCCGGTACGCTGCGTTTTGGCGTCGGTGCCATGGTCGGCGTTGTGCTGTCACAGGCGACGTTTACCACCGCCTGGCCGATGGTCTGGTCAATCGCGCTGTGCGCCACGTTATCGGTGCTGCTCTATCTTTATGCCAGCCGTCCATCGCGCTCTGCTGCGGTAAAATAAGCGCCTGATCATCATCACTGATTAATGTTTCTTATTTGTAAAATTAATGAGTCAATCAGGTAAAATAATTGCAGCAATAATGGTTGTTATCCGTTGCTAATCGCGGTACATATAGTTTCAAAATGAGAGCTTCCTCTCAAAAAAAGGCGCATTGTTACCGCGATGCCAACCGGGCGATGCTCTGTTCGGCGCTTTTGGAAAGATAACTCCAGCGCAGAGCCGTTGCCGTGCCGATAATGTTACCTCGGGGATAGAATATTGAGCGGGCTACAACTTTCGATTGTTCATCGTTTACCACACAGCTATCGCTGGTGCGCAGAAGGTCCGGGCGGCAAAATTGAGCCGCAGGATAACAATCTGCTGGCCAATGAGCAGGATCTGATCGGTCTCCGGTTGCTGAGCCACGACGGTAAATCGGCGTGGGAAGTGATGCAGCAGATGAAGATGATGCTGGCGGAGATCGAGGTTAACGGCAGCGTAGTGGAATGCGAAGGAGAACCCTGTTTGTTTGTGCGCCGCTGCGATGAATCGGCTACCACCTGCCGCCTGAAAAATCAGGGTGTCGCCATTGCCGAAACCTTTGCTGCCTGGCAGCGCGCTTAGCGCTGCATCTGCCGCCACATACCTCCCGTTAAACTCGTCGTTTTCCCTTTCCCCTTCAAGCACCAAATCACGTAAAACGCAGCGACCTCAGCTAACCATCAGGTTACAGCCTCAGTAACCGTTTCTGTTGCCGACGATTACGGCATGTGGCGATGAGTAAGTGCAGCTGAAGCAGGCAGAAACCAACCAACGCTAATTTTGTTCCACTGCTTTAAGAACTCTCAGATCTTTCTGCTGCTGATGCCAGGCGATCAACTGCGTCACTGTCAGAGGCCGGCTAAACAGATAGCCCTGCAGATGGGTGACGCCACGCGCCATTAACCAGGCGGCCTGTTCAGCGGTTTCAACGCCTTCAGCCACCGTGTTCAGATTGAGTCTCTTAGCCAGCATGATCACCGCATCCAGCACTGGCGAGGTGACAGTTTGTCGGCCAATGCTTTGTACAAACCCGCGATCGATTTTCAAATAGTCAAAACGGTATTTTTCCAGATAGATCAGCGCGCTGTGTCCGGTGCCAAAATCGTCAATGGCGATTTTAAACTGATTGTCATGCATCCAGCTGAATATCTCGCTGGCATGATCGTTCGCCACCATGGCGCGCTCTGTAATTTCAAACACATAGGCGAAGTGGTTCGGTGGCATGGCCGCTACCCAGTGAGTAATATCCTGCCGGAACTGCGGCGAGCTGAGATGGCTGGGAGAGAGATTAAGGCCAAGCTGCAGTCCACACGGCAGCGCCTTTTTGAGTTCAGCGGCGTCGCGTGCCACCAGTTCAAACAGGTGGCGGGTAAGCGGAACAATCAAATTTTGTACTTCTGCATACTGAATGAACGCCTCGGCGGGCACCCGACCGGCTACTGGGTGCGTCCAGCGTAGCAAGGCCTCAAGACCGTACATATGGCCAGTGTCGCTGTTGATCAGCGGCTGATATTCCACATGAAACTCACCACGTTTGATGCCCAACAGAATCTCTTTGCCGGGGCGCATATTCAGGATCAGTAAGGTATAGCTAATGGCGCTGACCAGCAACGCCAGCAGGATACCGGCCAGCACGATGAATTCTACATCGCGTGCCGCCAGCGTGGATCCATACAGATAAAAGGTAATCGGATAGTGGGGCAGGCTGAACTGTCGCAGCGGCGTGGTCGGCAGCAGCGATGCGGGCAAGATGTTCTTACTCCACGTCGTCAGCGCCCGATCTTTTGCCACCATCGCCATGCCGGTAATCTCCTGCTGGCGTGACGCGAGCAGCAGGTAAGGCGTCAGATTGATATCAATGGTGGTCAAAATACCGCTGCGTGGCTGATGCGGGTTCTGCAACCACAGCACCAGCGCTGGCTTTCCTGGTACTTTGGGCGTGCCGGTCAGCAAATTCATATCGATGGGCTGCTCAAGACGCGTAGCGGGTGAAAACCGCTGCACGGCCAGGGAAAACGCACCGGTAGCAGAAGAGCAGTAGGCAACGGCATCCTTCACCAACAGAATTGCGCGAATGTTTGAGCCAAATGCCGCGCGGGCGGTCAGATCGGCATTGCTGGCATGGCAATCAGGAAAGGGAAGAGTCAGTAACGGTTGCAAAGAGTGATGTAATTCGGTGAACACCTGGCTCATATAATCGCGCGTATAGTGCGTGAGTCGGTCGTGGCTTGCGCTGCGCTTATACCAGGTGATGCTAAAAACAATACTCATAAACAGAATAAAGAACAGCACGCCGACGAGGAGGCTGTTTACAGCAATGCGTCGGGGATGCATAACGTGACGCGACACTATCCTGGAAAGTGGCATAAGGTGTGATCTCCCGATCAAGCCCGTCTCTATAAGTGAACCGCATACCAACATGAGCCAGGGAGAATATAACGCTCTCGGTAAGATGTCGCGTTATTAAGAGTATTAACAATCATTTAATCTGTTAACAAAGGGTATGGCGTTTATTTTTGGCATAAAAAAACGCTGCCTAAGCAGCGTTATTAATCTCAGTTTTCGCGAACTTCAGGAAATCGGTCAACTTTGCGAGCGGCTCAATACCCGACGTGCTTCGGTATAACGACGCTTCCAGTAACTGTCATTAAGGTTGGAAATCATCACACCGCTGCTGGTAGACGCGTGCACAAAGTTATCGTTGCCCAAATAGATGCCCACATGGCGGCCCGTTGAGCCTGCGCGGAACATCACTAAATCACCTGGGCGCAACTTGGTGCGGGTAATTTCTTTGCCGGTATCTTTCTGTTCCCAGGTCGAGCGAGGGAGATCGAGACCGAACTGATCGCGGAAAGTACGTTGCACAAAGGCAGAACAGTCAATACCACCTTTAGTTGTGCCACCCATACGGTAACGCACGCCTTTCCAGTCATCGTATTGTTCCATGATACGGGATTTGATATCCACGTTCTGGACCATCTGTTCAAATTCGTCCTGAGACGCCTGAAGTAAAAAACCATTGTGGTTGTTAACTTCATGATTCTCGTTTTGCGCGGTATTTCCATGATTACTGCTGGTACAGGCTGATAACATCGTCGCTAATGCGACTGCGGGTAAAACCCGCCAGATATATCTCAGAAACGGTTGAGACTTGACCATTATATTTGTGATCCCTTGAAGTCCTTAACGACAGAAGTCGTCAAATAATTGCGAAAACGGCTTGAGATTAATTAGCGCGTGAACCTAAGACAATTCCTGAATCTTCAAAATGTGTGATTACGCACATTTTAATTGTAAAAAAGGTGGAATTTTCTGCTGCTTCATACTAATCGAAACTGAGGTTAACCCATTCGAGACCCCGTGGCGAGGGGTTTTATGCAATTATTTATAGGTTTTTTTGATGTGAAATCATACTGTAACGCTTTGGTTACATTTTAAGCAGTTATCAGGGCGCTATGGCGAGAAGTAGACCCTTTTTAGCCGCTAATTTACGCGATGAAGGAGAAAATAAGAAATTTCCGGCTGGACATCCTGTGAGTGCCCATCAATTACGGCGTGAGCGATAATAATTTCTTCTGAAGGTATTTTGTTAGCGTGCTAATTAATTAATGAAAGGTGAGTTTTAGATTTAACTGGTATTAAGGTGTTAATACCAGTTAAAAGAAATAAGCATCACGACGTAGCTTTATATTTTCCCGGTAGGCTGCGGTCAAGCCAGCTGATCAACTTGTCGTTTGCAGGCGTCAGCAGCCACCAGCTTAATCCTACCAGCACCACCGACATCGAGCCGACCATGATATCGGTGAACCAGTGCGCACCCGCCATGACGCGCGGCAGTGAGAACACGATCACAATACTCAGCGCCAGAACAAACGCGCGCGGCGTAAAGTAGCGCCACATAAAGCAGGCGAAGATGATGAGCATCATGCCGTGATCGCCCGGGAAGCTGTCTTTTGAAGCATCTTTTGCCGGAATGCCGGTAAGCTCGCTGACGCGATGCACATTTTCAAAGTAAAGCGTTGGGCTGGAATGCTTAACCGGCAGCAGATGCCCCAGCTGATTAAGCAGCACGGCAGTGAGCAGCATGCTGATGCCAATCAGCAGTAAACGCCGCCGTCCAACCGGCGTTTCACCGCGCCAGAAGCTGTAATAGAGCGCGCCCATCGCCAACAGCGAAACCGCATCAAAACCGCGAAAATTGGTGATCGCCACCAGTAGGGCAAACGCCGGGTGATCGACCATTTGATCGTTAAAGCCAAAAAAGATCGTTTTATCCAGCGCAAACCAGAAGCCATGATCGGGCGGTAAATACCACGAGAGAAACAGCACAATGCCCAGTGCATTGAGCAGTAAAATGGTGATTAAACGGGTAGCGTGCATAGTCAAAGTACTCAAAGAAAAAAACAGAGCGAAGAGTAGGCTGGCTAACTTAAACGAAGCTTCAACAAGCTTTGCTGAAGCAGGTTCCAGTCAGCCTCGCTATCGTGTATGAGCTCGATACGGCTGTCAGGCGGCATCGTCTGCCGCGTCTCAATATGAAAATCGCTATCCTGGCGATTGATGCTAACCAACCCTTCTTTTATACGCATCACGCCTTTTACCCGCTTCACCGGCGCGAGCCGGGCCCATTCCAGTATGCCAACCGTATCAAAGGTGGTATCAGCGTCAAATACCCAACCGCAGCCAGCATAACCCTGACCCTGATTAACCGCACGACGCCAGCGCGCGCTGCCTTCCAGATGTAATGCAGACAATAAAGAAGGCGCCGCGCGGTGGGCATGATGATGATGCGCATCAGGTAGCGCACGCTGATTCAGCCGCGGGCGATCCAGCAGCGTAGGATCGATATGACCGAACTGCGTAGTCACCAGCGTGCGATCCGCCAGCGCCTGTTCCTGCCACTGCTGCAGGCGTGCAATGTCATCGGCCTGCCAGCGATCTTCTTTATTCGCGACGATAATATCGGCTGCGGCCAGTTGATCGCGGAAGTTCTCATTTTCCCGCACGCGATCGTCAGCCAGCTGGCGCGGATCCAGCAGGGTCAGCGTCGCGCGCAGATCCAGCCACGGCTGATAAACCTCAGCGGTCAGCATGGTTAGGATCTGTTTGGGATGGCCGAGGCCGGTGGGTTCGATTAGCAGGCGATCGGGCTTCTGCTGCTTCAGCAGCATATTCAGACCCACCTGCATTGGCAGGCCGTTGACGCAGCACATGCAGCCGCCCGGAATCTCTTTCAGTACGGCGCCGCTTTCCGCCAGCAGCGCACCATCAATGCCAATCTCACCGAATTCGTTGACCAGCACGGCCCAGTTTTCATTCGCTGGCTTGTGCGCTAACAAGTGAAGCAGGGTGGTGGTTTTACCACTGCCTAAAAATCCGGTAATCAAATTGACCCGCGTCACGGCATCCTCCTTTCTATAACGATGACTGGTGAAAAGATTTAGTCGGCGCGTCCCATATAGCGACGTTCCGGAATATGAATGCGCACTTTATCGCCGTTGCTCAGGTATTCTGGTACCTGAATGGTCAGGCCGGTGATCATTGACGCAGGTTTGGTGCGCGCGCTGGCTGAAGCACCTTTGATGCCAGGTGACGTGTCGACAATTTCCATATCCACGGTTTGTGGCAATTCCAGCGCCAGTACCTGGCCATCCATGGTTAATACATGCAGGCCGGGAATGCCGCTTTCCGGTATAAACAGCAGCTCTTCCTCAATCTGTTCGCGCTTGAAGGTGTAGGGCGTGTAATCTTCATCATCCATAAAGACATATTCGTCGCCGTCGATATAGGAGAAAGCCACGCTGCGGCGACTCAGGGAAATAGCATCCAGAATGTCATCGCCTTTAAAGCGCTCTTCTACTTTTAGTCCGGTGCGAATATCGGTAAAACGCATTTTATACAGCGTGCTGGCACCGCGTGCGCTGGGGCTTTGCACATCGATATCTTTTACCAACAACAGCTTGCCGTTAAAAGTTACCGCCATACCGCGTTTGATTTCATTGGCTCTTGGCATTGTGATCCTCATTTGATCGCCGAAATTTGTCGCGTCACGTTACTCGCGGCCCGTCAGCGAGGCAAGCGCTGAGCGGGGCGAAAACCACTTTTTGCGTAACGTCTCGCAAGGTGGTGGAAAATGTTGCGGGCCGCTGCTATCTTCATTGCCCCTTTTCAGGAGTCGCCTATGAATTGCCGTAGCGGATGTGCTGCCTGCTGCACAGCGCCTTCTATCTCATCACCCATTCCAGGCATGCCCAACGGCAAGCCCGCTAACGTGCCCTGTGTGCAACTCGACGAGCAGCTGCGCTGCAAAATTTTCCATTCGCCGCTGCGGCCGAAAGTCTGTGCTGGCCTGCAACCTGCCGCCGATATGTGCGGGTCCACGCGCGAGCAGGCGATGATCTGGCTGCTTGATCTGGAAACGGCCACTGCACCTTCATTGTAATCGGTTTTGCTGAACATCGGCTGACCGTTGCCGTTGCGTTTACTGTGCTTTCAGCTATGTCGTCAGCCAGCCGATCGGTTCAGGTCAAATCGAAAGTACCGAAATGTGCGTAAGCTCAAAAAACGGTGATACCGATTGGGCAAAAGCTTGCCACATCTGCCTATTCTGGCCCACTATTATTGAAACGTTTCAGCGTTGTCGTTGCTGGCTAAGCCTTATTCGATAGCGCCTTTTTTCCCAATATAGCTGAAACGATTCAACATCAGCAGGAGAGGAGAATTATGTTCCAGCTTGAACCGCAAGCCATTCATGTCGGCGCATCAGCCGCAAATAAAGAAGACGCTATTCGTCAGGTTGCTGCCGCGCTGGCCCAGGCCGGAAACGTGGGCGACGCCTACGTTGAGGGCATGTTGGCGCGTGAAAAACAGACCTCAACCTACCTTGGCAACGGCATCGCCATTCCTCACGGCACCACCGACACGCGCGATCTGGTGTTGAATACTGGCGTACAGGTGTTTCAGTTTCCTCAGGGCATTACCTGGGGCGACGATCAGCTGGCGTATGTGGTTATCGGTATCGCCGCGAAATCGGATGAGCACCTCACGCTGTTGCGTCAGCTGACGCACGTGCTGAGCGATGATGACGTTGCAGAACAGCTTAAAACCACCACCTCGGCGGAAGAGCTGCGCAGCCTGCTGATGGGTGAAAAACAGGGCAGCGGCCTGAAGTTTGATACCTCTCTTATCGTGCTGGACGTCGCCGCCAGCGACCTGATGACGCTGCAGGCATTGAATGCCGGTCGGCTGCAACAGGCGGCCGCGGTCGACAGCAGCTTTGTCAGCCAGGTGATCGGCGCGCAGCCCCTGAATCTGGGACAAGGCATCTGGCTGAACGACAGCATGCAGGGCAACCTGAGCAGCGCCGTGGCCGTTTCACGCACCCAGGCGCCTTTTGATGTTAACGGTGAAAAAGCCGCGATGTTAATCAGCGTGGCCGCGGTAGATGACCAGCCTTTACAGGTGCTGAATTACCTCAGCACGCTGTTGATCAACAACAAGGCCGATCGTCTGCTGAATGCTGACGCCGCAGGCGTCCTGGCACTGTTGACCAGCGAAGTGGATGAGCAAGCCGAAGTGCTGACGGCGGAGTTCACTATCCGTAATGAGCACGGCCTGCATGCGCGTCCGGGCACCGCGCTGGTGAGCGTCATCAAGCAGTTCAACAGCGATATCACCATTACCAATCTTGATGGCAGTGGCAAACCCGCTAACGGCCGCAGCCTGATGAAGGTTGTCGCGCTGGGCGTTAAGAAAGGCCACCGTCTGCGCTTTACCGCCAGCGGCGAAGATGCGCCTCAGGCGCTGGAAGCGATTGAACAAGCCATTACCTCAGGGCTGGGCGAGGGGGCATCATGACCCGTCGCGTAGCAACCATCACGCTTAACCCGGCGTACGATCTGGTGGGTTACTGTGCCGAAATCGAACGTGGCGAAGTCAACCTGGTGAAAACCACCGGTTTGCACGCCGCGGGTAAAGGCATCAACGTAGCGAAAGTGCTCAAAGACCTGGGCATCGACGTGACCGTTGGCGGCTTCCTCGGCAAAGATAATCAGGATGGCTTTCAGCTGCTGTTCAGCGAGCTGGGCATTGCCAACCGTTTTCAGGTCGTACCGGGCCGGACGCGTATCAACGTCAAGCTCACCGAAAAAGAGGGCGAGGTCACCGACCTTAACTTCTCAGGTTTTGACGTCAGCGCGCAGGACTGGGAGCGCTTCAGCACCGATTCTCTGAGCTGGCTGGGTCAGTTTGACATGGTCTGCGTCAGCGGCAGTTTACCGGCTGGCGTCGATCCCGATGACTTTACGCGCTGGATGAGCGAATTGCGCACCCACTGCCCGTGCATTATTTTCGACAGCAGCCGTGAGGCGCTGGTAGCCGGTCTTAAAGCCGCGCCGTGGTTGGTTAAACCCAATCGCCGCGAGCTGGAAATCTGGGCCGGTAAAAAGCTGCCAACGCTCCAGGATGTGATTGCCGCTGCGCATCAGCTGCGCGAGCAGGGCATCGCTCACGTGGTGATTTCTCTGGGGGCCGAAGGGGCGCTCTGGGTGAACGCCTCGGGTGAATGGATTGCCAAACCACCGGTTTGCGAAGTGGTCAGTACCGTGGGTGCAGGTGACTCAATGGTAGGTGGCTTGATTTATGGTTTGCTGATGCGTGAATCCAGCGAACACACGCTGCGTCTTGCTACTGCGGTGGCAGCTTTGGCCGTAAGTCAGAGCAACGTGGGCATTACCGATCGTACTCAGTTGGCCGCCATGATGGCGCGTGTCGAACTGAAACCCGTTAACTAACAGCAGGAGAGGTATAATGAAAACGCTGCTGATTCTCGATCCGTCGCTGGGACAAGCATCCCGCTATATGGTGAAACAGTTAGGTGCCGCTGCTGCGCAAAAAGCAGGTCTGAGCTTAACCGACAGCCCGGCTGAAGCTGAGCTGATTGCGGTGGCAGGTCATGCCATACCGCAGGACACCGCGCTAAACGGTAAGAAAGTCTATTTGGGTCGCCTGGACGAAGCGCTGCGCGAACCGGAAAACTTCTTTAATAAGGCAAAGGCCGAAGCGAAAAGCTTCCAGGCTGAAGCTGCACCAGCCACGGTGGCGGCTGCTCCTGCGGCCAACGCACAAAAACGCATTGTCGCGGTGACCGCCTGCCCAACCGGCGTGGCGCACACCTTTATGGCCGCCGAAGCTATCCAGAGCGAAGCAACGAAACGCGGCTGGTGGGTGAAGGTTGAAACACGCGGCTCCGTAGGCGCAGGTAATGCCATTACGCCAGAAGAAGTGGCTGCGGCCGATCTGGTGATCGTGGCGGCGGATATTGAAGTGGACCTGGCGAAATTTGCCGGCAAGCCGATGTACCGCACCTCAACCGGTCTGGCGCTGAAGAAAACCGCACAGGAACTGGATAAAGCGGTCGCGGAAGCGAAGCCTTATCAGCCGCAGGGTGGTCAGTCATCCGCCAGCCAGAGCGATGAGAAAAAAGGCGGCGCAGGGGCCTATCGTCATCTGCTGACTGGCGTTTCTTATATGCTGCCGATGGTGGTGGCGGGCGGTCTCTGTATCGCACTCTCCTTTGCTTTTGGTATTACCGCGTTTAAAGAGCCGGGCACGCTGGCGGCTGCGCTGATGCAAATCGGTGGTGGCAGCGCCTTTGCGTTGATGGTGCCAGTGCTGGCGGGCTTTATCGCCTTCTCGATTGCCGATCGTCCGGGCTTAACGCCGGGCCTGATTGGCGGCATGATCGCTACCAGCATTAATGCCGGCTTCCTTGGCGGTATCATTGCCGGTTTCATCGCGGGTTATGCGGCGAAGTTGATCAGCACCAAGCTCAAGCTGCCGCAAAGTATGGAGGCGCTGAAGCCGATTCTGGTGATTCCGCTGGTCGCCAGCTTGATTACCGGCCTGCTGATGATTTATGTGGTCGGCAAACCGGTTGCGGGCATCATGACTGGCCTGACTGGCTGGCTGGCGAACATGGGCACTGCGAACGCCGTGCTGCTGGGTGCGATTCTCGGTGGCATGATGTGTACCGATATGGGTGGTCCGGTGAACAAAGTGGCTTACGCGTTTGGCGTCGGGTTGCTCAGTTCACAAACCTATGCGCCGATGGCCGCTATTATGGCCGCGGGCATGGTGCCGCCGCTGGCGATGGGTATCGCTACGCTGGTGGCACGCAGGAAGTTTAACAAAGGGCAGCAGGAAGGGGGCAAGGCGGCGCTGGTACTGGGTCTCTGCTTCATCTCTGAAGGTGCCATTCCGTTTGCCGCTCGTGACCCGATGCGCGTGATTCCATGCTGTATCGTCGGCGGCGCGGTAACCGGTGCGGTTTCCATGGCAATCGGCGCTAAGCTGATGGCACCACATGGCGGTCTATTTGTGCTGCTGATTCCAGGTGCGATTACGCCGGTAGTCGGCTATCTGGTGGCGATTATCGCCGGTACGCTGATTGCAGGTCTCAGCTATGCCGTGCTGAAACGTCCGGAAGCGGAACTGGCGAAAGCCTGATACTTCTGCGCGAAAGAAAAGGCGGCTCCTGGAGCCGCCTTTTTTATTACGCGCTTTTTTGCTGCGATTTCAGCCAGGCAATTTCATCCTGCCAAATCGCTGGCTGGATGGTTTCCAGAATCAACGGAATGCCATCAAAGCGGGCATCCTTCATCAGCCAACTGAACACCGTTTTACCGATATTGCCTTCACCCAGGCTGTGATGGCGATCGACACGGCTGGCAAACGCGCTCTTGGCGTCATTAAGGTGCATACCGCGTAGATAGTTGAAGCCGACGATGCGTTCGAACTCGGCAAAAGTGGATACGCAATCCTCTTCGGTACGCAGATCATAGCCACCGGCAAAGGCGTGACAGGTATCAATACAGACGCCAACCCGCGATTTATCTTCCACGCCATCAATAATCGCCGCCAGCTGCTCAAAGCGAAAGCCCAGGTTGGTGCCCTGGCCTGCGGTATTCTCAATCACCGCGGTCACGCCCTGGGTTTTATCCAGCGCGATATTGATCGACTCGGCGATGCGTTGCAGGCACTGCGCTTCATCGAGCTGATTCAGATGGCTGCCCGGATGAAAGTTCAGCAGGGTCAATCCGAGCTGCTCACAGCGCTGCAGTTCATCGATAAAGGCCGCGCGTGATTTCTCCAGCGCCTCGGCTTCAGGATGACCGAGGTTAATCAGAAAGCTGTCGTGCGGCAGAATCTGCTCCGGCTGATAGTTAAAACGCTCGCAGGCACTGCGAAACGCGGAAATCACCTCCGCGCTCAGCGGTGCGGCGCGCCACTGCCGTTGATTCTTGGTAAACAGCGCGAAAGCCGTGGCCTCCAGCTCATGCGCGCGGATGACCGCCTGATCCACGCCACCGGCGGCGCTGACGTGGGCACCGATATATTTCATGCCGGTTCTCCTGTGGGTTATTGGCAAGTGAGGGGCGCCATCATAACCGAAGCGTTCAGGCCATCAAATGGTGCACCAGCAGATTGATGGCACCGCCGCCCAGCACCAGCCAGCAAAACAGCAGCAGACCCAGCGCCAGAGGCCGCAGCCCGGCACGTTTCAGATCGCGCAGCCGCGTCGTTAAGCCCAGCGCCGCCATCGCCATTGCCAGCAGCAGATTATCGAGCTGGGTAAGGGCGTGGATCAGTGACGCGGGCAACAGCTGCAGCGAGTTAAACAGCGCCACGCCGATAAACAGCAGCGCGAACCACGGGAACGCGATGGGCGTCGGCGTCGCACTGGCCGCAGCAGAACGGCGGATCCACGCGCCCAACAACAGCAGGAAAGGAGCCAGCATCATGACGCGCAGCATTTTGGCGATCACCGCCGCGTTTTCCGCTTCCGGACCGATCGCATGGCCCGCCGCCACTACCTGCGCCACTTCGTGCAGGGTTGAACCGGTAAACAGGCCATAGTCGGTGGCCGACACGGCGGGCCAGAGATGCTGCACCAGCGGCCACAGCGCCGGATAAAGAAAGATGCCTAGCGTGCCGAAAATGACCACGGTGGCGATCGCGACCGCTACTTTGGCGCCGTCTGCTTTGACGACCGGCTCGGTGGCCAGCACCGCCGCTGCACCACAGATGCTGCTGCCTGCGCCAATCAGCCAGCTGGTTTGTTGATCCAGCTTCAGCAGTCGGCAGCCAAGCCAGCAGGCGAGCAAAAAGGTTGAGCTCAGCGTCAGCAGATCAATCAGCACACCGCTGAGGCCTACATCGGCAATTTGCTGCAGCGTCAGGCGAAAGCCATAGAGAATAATGCCCAGCCGCAGCAGCGTCTGTTTGGCGCGCAGCACGCCGGGCGAACAGTGGGTTTCCAGCGCGGGATAAGCCGTGTTGCCCAGCAGCATACCGGAGACGATCGCTAAGGTAAGCGCGCCCAATCCCAGCGCGGCGACCGCGGGCTGTTGGCTCAGCCACTGGCTGAACAGGGCGATAACAGCGGCCAGCGCCAGGCCTGGCAGCAACCGCGTAGCGTGATGAGAAATTAGCGGTAAAGTGTGTGTTGTCATCATAACCTCCCATTGGTAAGGAGAATGATGAGGGCATCTGGTATAAAAGAGAAATTGATTATATATTTAAAATTAACCTGAAAAATTGATAAGGCAAATGAGATGATGGTGAGACGTCTGCGGCGCTGGGCCAGTTTCCTCAAGCGCGATATGTTTTTACTCTGGTATGCCTGCCGCGATCCGCGCACGCCGTGGTGGCAAAAAGCCGCCGCCGTGGCGCTGGCCTGTTACGGCATCAGCCCGATCGATCTGGTACCCGATGTGATTCCGCTGTTGGGTCTGATGGATGATGCGGTAATTTTGCCGACCGGTATGATGCTGCTGCTGCGTCTGTTGCCCGCTGACGTGAAGCTGGCGGGGCAACAGCGGCTGGCGGCCCAGCGTGCGAGCGGGAAAAAGCTCGGCGGCGGCTGTTTGCTGCTGGTGATCATCTGGCTGGCGGCAACCGTCTGGCTGCTGCAACGATAGCGGAGCACACATGCACATTACCTTGCGACAAATCGAAGTGTTCAGCGAAGTGTTGAAGAGCGGCTCGACAACGCAGGCCTCACAGGTGCTGGCGCTGTCGCAGTCGGCGGTCAGCGCTGCGCTGGCCGACCTGGAAGGGCAGCTGGGCGTTCAGCTGTTTGATCGCGTGGGCAAACGGCTGGTGGTCAACGAACATGGCCGACTGCTCTATCCGCGCGCCGTGGGGCTGCTGGAACAGGCCACCGAAATCCAACAGCTGTTTCAGGAAGACAACGGGGCAATCCGTATTTCCGCCAGCAGCACCATCGGCAACTATCTGTTACCTGCGATGATGGCGCGTTATCGACGCGATTTTCCACGTTTGCCGCTGGAGCTGAGTGTTGGCAACAGCCAGGATGTGATTCACGCCGTGGCCGATTTTCGCGTTGACGTCGGGCTGATTGAAGGACCCTGTCACGTCAGCGAACTGGTCAGCGAGCCGTGGCTGGAAGATGAGCTGGTGGTATTTGCCGCGCCGGATGCGCCGATTCTGTCAGGCCCGATCACCGCAGAGAGCCTGGGGAGTGCGCCGTGGATCCTGCGCGAACGCGGTTCCGGCACGCGGGAAATCGTCGATTATCTGCTGTTGTCCCATCTGCCGCAGTTCGAGCTGGCGATGGAGCTGGGCAACTCCGAAGCGATCAAGCATGCGGTTCGCCACGGCATGGGCATTAGCTGTTTATCGCGCCGGGTCATTGCCGACCAGCTGGAAGCGGGCACGCTGGTTGAGCTGATGCTGCCGTTTCCCCGGCTGTCGCGCACGCTATATCGCATCCATCATCGGCAGAAACATATATCCAAAGCGCTGAGTCGCTTTCTCTCTTATTGTACCGAAGCGTAAGGCGGCCGGACGGCCGCTAATAATTTCTGCGTCATCATGAACGTAACTTATAACCTCGCGTTATCGCTATACAGAGCGGGATGAGTTGCTACAATCTCGCCTCATTTTTTCTTATAGCAGCGTTTGCACATGCCTGAAGACAAAAAAACAACACAACAACCTGCGCTTCGACGCGAATTAAAAGCGCGTCATTTAACCATGATTGCCATTGGTGGCTCGATTGGCACCGGCCTGTTTGTCGCCTCGGGCGCCACCATTTCCCAGGCTGGCCCCGGCGGCGCGCTGCTCTCTTACGCGCTGATTGGCCTGATGGTCTATTTTCTGATGACCAGCCTTGGCGAACTCGCCGCCTTTATGCCGGTAGCCGGTTCGTTTTCCACCTACGGCTCAAAGTATGTGGAAGAGGGCTTCGGCTTCGCGCTGGGATGGAACTACTGGTACAACTGGGCCGTGACCATTGCGGTAGAGCTGGTCGCCTCACAATTGCTGATGGCCTACTGGTTCCCCGATACCCCCGGCTGGATCTGGAGCGCATTGTTTCTTTGTCTGATGTTCCTGCTTAACTACATCTCGGTAAAAGGATTTGGCGAGGCGGAATACTGGTTCTCGCTGATCAAGGTTGCCACTGTGGTGATTTTTATCGTCATTGGCGTCGCCATGATCCTCGGCATACTGCGCGGTGGCGAACAGGCGGGCTGGCATAACTGGCAGATTGGCGATGCGCCTTTTGCCGGCGGCTTCTCGGCGATGATTGGCGTGGCGATGATCGCCGGCTTTTCATTCCAGGGCACCGAACTGATTGGTATTGCCGCAGGCGAATCGGAAGAGCCGGAAAAAAATATTCCGCGTGCGGTGCGTCAGGTGTTCTGGCGTATCCTGCTGTTTTATATCCTCGCCATTCTGATTATCAGCCTGATTCTGCCTTATACCGATCCTAAATTGCTGCGCAACGACATCAAAGATATCAGCGTCAGCCCGTTTACCCTGGTATTCCAGCATGCTGGCCTGCTTTCTGCTGCGGCGATCATGAACGCGGTAATCCTGACCGCGGTGCTGTCAGCCGGTAACTCCGGCATGTACGCCTCAACGCGTATGCTGTTTACGCTGGCGCGTGAAGGCAAAGCGCCGCGCGTGTTCGCCAAACTTTCCAAAGGCGGCGTGCCGCGTAACGCGCTGTATGCCACCACGGTAGTCGCCGGACTCTGCTTCCTGACCTCCAAATTTGGCAATCAGGATGTCTATTTGTGGCTGCTGAATACGTCAGGCATGACCGGCTTTATCGCCTGGTTGGGCATCGCCATCAGCCACTATCGCTTCCGTCGCGGCTTTGTAAAACAGGGCCACGATCTGGCCAGCCTGCCATACCGTTCGACGCTGTTTCCACTGGGGCCAATTTTCGCCTTCGTGCTTTGCCTGTTGATTACCCTTGGGCAGAATTACCAGGCTTTCCTCGCGGATCGCATTGACTGGTATGGCGTAACCGCGACCTATATTGGTATCCCGCTCTTCCTGATTATCTGGTTTGGCTACAAGCTGGTGCGTAAAACGCGCTTTGTGAAATATAACCAGATGGAGTTTCCTGGCCTCGATCGCTAAGCGATAGCCGTCAGATAAAAGAAAGCACGCCACGGCGTGCTTTTTTTTATCACGGGAGAAAGGGAAAAGAGGGCGGGGCAGTCGGATGCTGCCCCGCAGGCTCAGCCAAACAGATGGCTGGCGTGGAAACGCAGATGATCTTCAATCACGCTGGCGATGAAGTAATAGCTGTGGTCATAACCGGGCTGAATGCGCACGGTCAGTGGATAGCCCATTTCTTCAGCCACCTGTTGCAGGCGTTCAGGATGCAGCTGGTCAGCCAGAAACTGATCGCTGTCGCCCTGATCGATCAGCATCGGCACCTGCTGTTGCGCCTGACGCATCAACCAGCAGCTGTCATATTGCAGCCATTGTGAACGATCGTCGCCAAGATAGTGGCTAAAGGCTTTGATTCCCCAGGGCACATCGCACGGATTCACAATCGGTGCCAGCGCGGAAGCGGAGGTAAAACGCTCCGGGTTACGCAGCGCCAGCATCAGCGCGCCGTGGCCGCCCATCGAGTGTCCGGCAATCGCCGCCCGCTTGCCGACGTTAAAATTGTTGGCAATCAGCGCAGGCAGCTCTTCGCTGATGTAATCATACATCCGGTAATGACGATCCCAGGGTGCCTGAGTGGCATTGAGGTAAAACCCGGCGCCTTTGCCAAGGTCGTAGCCGTCGTCGTCCGCCACGTCATCACCGCGCGGGCTGGTATCGGCCATCACCAGCACAATGCCCAGCTCTGCCGCCACGCGCTGCGCGCCCGCTTTGGTGGTGAAGTTCTCATCATTGCAGGTCAGCCCGGAGAGGACATAGAGCACCGGCGGTGGCGCGTCACTCTTCGGCTCCGGCAGAAAGATGCTGAAGGTCATGGTGCAGTTCAGCACCGGCGAAGCGTGCTGATAGCGCTGCTGCCAGCCGCCAAACAGGCGATGCTCTTCCAGTAATTCCAGCGTCGATGGCATGCTCTCTTCCTTATGATTGGGTGAAATGCACCACGGAACGGATTGACTTGCCATCGTGCATCAGGTCAAAGGCGTCGTTGATCTCTTCCAGCGGCATGTTGTGGGTAATAAAGTCGTTGAGCTGGAATTTACCGTCGAGGTAATCCTGGACGATGCCCGGCAGCTGCGAACGGCCTTTCACGCCGCCAAATGCGGATCCGCGCCAGACGCGACCGGTCACCAGCTGGAAAGGACGCGTCGAAATCTCTTCGCCTGCACCCGCTACACCGATGATCACCGATTCGCCCCAGCCCTTGTGGCAGCACTCCAGCGCCGAACGCATCACGTTCACGTTGCCGATACACTCAAAAGAGAAATCCACGCCGCCGTCGGTCATCTCAATAATCACTTCCTGAATCGGCTTGTCGTAATCCTTTGGATTGACCAGGTCGGTCGCGCCCAGCTTGCGTGCCAAATCGAACTTGCTGGTGTTGATATCGATAGCGATGATACGGCCCGCTTTGGCCATTTTCGCGCCGATCACCGCGGAGAGACCGATGCCGCCGAGACCAAAAATGGCCACGGTATCGCCTTCTTTCACTTTGGCCGTGTTCATCACCGCGCCCATGCCGGTGGTCACGCCACAGCCGAGCAGGCACACTTCTTCCAGCGGCGCCTCTTTGCTGATTTTCGCCAGCGAGATTTCCGGAATTACGGTGTATTCAGAGAAAGTAGAGGTGCCCATATAGTGGAAAATCGGTTTACCGTCTTTATAGAAGCGTGTGGTGCCGTCGGGCATCAATCCTTTGCCCTGCGTGGTGCGAATCGCCTGGCACAGGTTGGTTTTGCCAGACAGACAATACTTACACTTGCCGCATTCCGGGGTATAAAGCGGAATCACATGATCGCCAACCTCAACGCTGGTAACGCCTTCGCCAACGGCTTCCACAATACCCCCGCCTTCGTGGCCGAGAATGGCCGGAAATACGCCTTCCGGATCTTTACCAGACAGCGTGTAGGCATCGGTATGGCAGACGCCGGTGGCAACGATGCGCACCAGCACTTCGCCTTTTTGCGGTGGCATCAGATCAACTTCTTCAATTTTCAGCGGCTCACCAGCGGCCCAGGCAACGGCGGCACGGGTTTTAATCATTTCCATTTTATAATCCTCTTTATGGCGTGATGCAGATGAGTGCTCACCTGCCCAGTTTTGGGTTACTCGTGTGTCGGTAACGGATGCATTAATTCGTCGTTTTCAGGCTTGTCATCAAACTGCTCAATAATTAGGTATTTCAGTGCTTCCACGTTGGCGGTGAACGCGTCGCGGCGCCAGATCAGCCAGGTGCTGGATTGATGCAACGGCGGTGGCAGGGGATGCACACGCAGACGATCGCGATCCGGCATCAGCGCCAGCACCGAGCGGGTCATCATTGCCAGCCCGCCACCGGCCGCCACGCAGGCCATCATGGCGTGATAAGACTGAATTTCAGTCACGCCCGCGGGCTGTACGCCAGCGTCACGAAACCACGCCTCCAGCCGCTGGCGATAAGAGCAGCTACTGCCAAAGGCAAACAGCATGTCGTGCCGTGCATCCTGTGGACTCAGCACCGGCGCATGATCGGCGCTGGTCACCAGAACCATCTGCTCGTGATAAGAGATGCAGCCGTTCAGCTCATCGTAGTGCACCGGACCATCGACCAGCGCCGCCGCCAGCGTGCCTTCGCGCACTTTGGCGATAATCTCGCCGGAGGTGCCGGTGACCAGCGAGAGCGCCACCGTGGGATAGCGCTGATGAAACGACGCCAGCAGGCCTGGCAGACGGGTGGCGGCGGTGCTTTCCATGGCGCCAAGATGAAACGGCCCGCCGGGCTCACCGGCGCGCGCCATATTCAGCGCCTCGTCGCTCAGCGCCAGGATACGCTGTGCATAGTTCAGAAAGTTATGTCCCATGGGAGAAAGGCGCAGCCGCTGCTTCTCACGAATAAACAGATCGGTGCCAATCTCCTCTTCCAACTGGCGCAGGCGCGTGGTGAGATTAGACGGCACGCGATGCAGCAATTCTGCGGAGCGCGCCAGCGAGCCAGTTTCCGCTACGGAACAGAACATGCGCAGCTGTACAAAATCCATCTATTCTCTCCGCGTGAGCAAGTTTGTCTTAATTATTCACTTTAAGAGATTTTAACCGCCATGCATGATGCTGGCAATGATTAATCTTAGCGGGTCATCACCAGACGGCGCGCAGGCAGGAGCAGAGGATGACAATAAAAGTGGCGTTGAGCGCTTTTTTATCGTTGATGGTGGCGATGGGAATAGGGCGCTTTGCCTATACGCCGCAGGTGCCATTGATGATCGCCGAACATCAGCTGACGCTGACCAGCGCCAGCGTGGTGGCGGCCATCAACTATCTCGGTTACCTGTGTGGTTCCTGGGATGCCATGCGCGCGAAAACGCGGGTCGAGTGGCGATTGCACGTCGGCATCTGGGCCGCGGTGCTGCTGACATTACTTTCAGCCGTGGCGCAACACGCGTGGCTGCATGGCCTGCTGCGGTTTTTACTCGGCTGCGCCAGCGGTTGGGTGATGGTCTTGATCGCCGCCTGGAGCAATGAACAGCTGCTTTCGCAGGGACGTGTTCGTCTGGCGGTAGCGGTGTTTGCCGGGCCGGGCATTGGCATCTTTGTCAGCGGCATGCTGGCGGTGCTATTACACGCCTGGGGCGTTAGCGCCGCCGTTGCCTGGCTGGCGTATGGTGTCATGGCGCTGCTGCTGATGGCAGGCATCGTGCGCTTCCTGCCACGCCGCGGCGAGCTACACCGGCCCGAGCAGCACCCTGCGCCGCTACAACTGAACGGGAATCTGAAAAAGCTGGTGCTGAGCTACAGCCTGGCGGGATTTGGTTATATTTTGCCCGCAACTTTTCTGTCGCAGATGGCCGCCAGCCGCTTTCCCGGCAGCAACGTCGCGCAGTTTGTCTGGCCGTTGTTTGGCGGCGCCGCGGCAGTGGGTATTCTGCTCGGCATTCTTACCCGCCATCGTGGGCTGACGCATCGTCGACTGGCGGTAACCCTGTGGCTGCAGGCGTTGGGCGTTTTCGCCGCCGATCTGCTGCCGGGTTTTGCCGGTCTACTCACCGGCGCGCTGCTGGTGGGCGGCGGCTTTCTCAACGTGGTACCGCTGGCGTTGCAGTGCGGCCGCGAGCTGGCACCGGCACATAGCCGCTATCTCGCCGGGCTGTTAACCACCGGTTACGCCATCGGCCAGCTGGGTGGTCCGCTGGTCTCCTCGATCTCCACGCTGCTCACTCACCGGCTGGAACCGGCACTCTATGTTGCCGGGGCAGGGCTGGTGCTGGCTGGCGCGCTGGTGTGGCGGCGTACGGCATGAAAAGGTTTCATCGCCGATTGGATCGATTGCTGGATAATGCCGGTCGACTGCTTCACAATATGGCCGACAATTTTGGCCCGTCGGTGTACCCGGCGTGAGCATTACCTGCCGGAGAAGACATCAATGACAATCTTAAGCCGTGAAGCTGCCCTGGTTCATGAGACGCTGCTGGCTCGCGGCCTCGAGACCCCGTTGCGCGCGCCTGCCCGTGATATGGATGACGAAACCCGCAAGCAGCTGATTGCCGGGCATATGACGGAAATCATGCAGCTGCTCAATCTCGATCTGGAAGATGACAGCCTGATGGAAACGCCGCATCGCATCGCAAAAATGTATGTTGATGAAGTGTTTTCAGGCCTCGATTACGCTAACTTTCCTAAAATCACCCTGATTGAAAACAAAATGAAAGTGGATGAGATGGTGACGGTGCGTGATATCACGCTGACCAGCACCTGCGAACACCATTTTGTGATCATTGATGGCAAAGCGACCGTGGCTTACATTCCAAAAGACAAGGTGATCGGCCTGTCGAAAATCAACCGTATCGTGCAGTTCTTTGCCCAGCGCCCACAGGTGCAGGAGCGGCTGACGCAGCAGGTGCTGATCGCGCTGCAAACGTTGCTGGGCACCAATAACGTGGCGGTGTCGATTGATGCGGTGCATTACTGCGTGAAAGCGCGCGGCGTAAAAGATGCCACCAGCGCCACCACCACCACGTCGCTTGGCGGCCTGTTTAAATCGAGCCAGAACACGCGTCAGGAATTTTTACGCGCCGTACGCCATAGTTAAGCAACGGCGTAAAACGGAGGCCGCGCATGGTTCGCTATCATCAGCTGGATTTTATTCGCGGCCTCGCTATCCTGGGCATTCTGCTGCTCAATATCAATGCGTTTGGCCTGCCCGATGCGGCCTATATCAATCCCGGCTGGAACGGCACGCCTTCACTGCGCGACAGCTGGACCTGGGCGATCCTGGACTGGCTGGCACAGCTTAAATTCCTCACCTTATTTGCCCTGTTGTTTGGCGCCGGCTTGCAACTTCAGCTGTCGCGCGGCTCCGGCTGGCTACAGGCGCGACTGAGCTGGCTGCTGCTGTTTGGCTTTGCGCATGGCGTATTGCTGTGGACCGGCGATATCCTGCTTGATTACGCGCTGGTGGGACTGGTGGTCTGGCGCATTATTCGCGACGTTCCATCTTCGCGCACTTTGCTCAATACCGGCATTCTGCTCTATCTGGTAGGCGTCGGCGTGCTGCTGGTGTTTGGTTCAATTTCGCAGCATGAGCCGGGTACATCCTGGCTGCCAGGTGTGGCAAATATTCAGTATGAAACCCAGTGGAAACTCTCCGGCGGCTGGCTGGCGGTCGAAAATCGCCTGGAGCATCTCTCGTCCGGCCTGATGGCGCTGGCGTCACAGTATGGCTGGCAGCTGGCTGGCACCATGATGATTGGCGCCGCGCTGATGCGCAATGGCTGGCTACAGGGCCAGTTCAGCGTACAGCATTATCGCCGCGCTGCGCTGTGGTTGACCGCGGCAGGCTGGCTGATTGAGTTGCCGGCGGTGGCGTTGCAATGGCATCTGCAGTGGGAATTTCGCTGGACGGCGTTTTATCTGCAGGCACCGCGCGATCTCGCCAGCCCGTTACAGAGCCTGGGTTATGCCGCGTTATGCTACGGCTTCTGGCCGCAGATCTCCCGCTGGCAGTTGAGCCAGGCAATCGGCAAAGTCGGCCGCATGGCGCTGAGTAATTACCTGCTACAGACGCTGATCTGTACCACCTTATTTTACCGTTTTGGCCTGTTCATGCAGTTTGACCGCCTGGAGCTGCTGGCTATCGTGCCGGTTATCTGGCTGATTAATATCCTCTTCTCACTGCTCTGGCTGCGCTTTTTTGCCCAGGGACCGGTGGAATGGCTGTGGCGACAGCTTACCCAACTTTCCGCCCGTAAACGCCAGCTCTCTCCTCGCAACTGATAATGACCGGCATCACAAAGGTTACAGAATTGTATGTAACCGCTTTCAGTGATGTGACCTGATTCACGCTGCGCGGCGGCGGAGCCTGTCAGAATAGGGTAAAGCCTACTTTCTGGTGTCCTATGCATATGCCTTTTTCCTTCAGTGGTGATCAATCATGATCACAATTCGTGATGTAGCACGTCAGGCCGGCGTATCAGTGGCAACGGTGTCGCGCGTTCTCAACCACAGCAGCGCGGTGACGCCGGAGACGCGGGAATCGGTACAGCAGGCGGTGGCTCAGCTCGGCTATCGCCCTAACGCCAACGCCCAGGCGCTGGCCACTCAGGTCAGCGACACCATCGGCGTGGTGGTGATGGATGTTTCCGATCCCTTCTTCGGCGCGCTGGTTAAGGCAGTGGACAACGTTGCGCAGCAGGTCTCCAAGCACACGCTCATTACTAATTCCTGGCACCAGGAAGAGAAGGAGCGTCATGCCATCGAAGTGTTGATTCGGCAGCGCTGCAACGCGCTTATTGTGCACGCGAAAACGCTTTCAGACGCCGAGCTGGCTGAATTCATGGATCAGGTGCCCGGCATGGTGCTGATTAACCGTGTGGTACCCGGCTATGCGCATCGCTGCGTCTGTCTGGATAACATCAGTGGCGCGCTGAGCGCTACGCGCATGCTGTTACAGCAGGGCCATCAGCGCATCGGTTTCCTTGGCTCCAGCCATATCATTGAAGATAACGCGCAGCGCCGTGAAGGCTGGCGTCAGGCGATGCACGAGCATCAGTTGACGCCGCCAGAGGCCTGGGTGGCGCACGGCGAGCCTGATATGCAGGGCGGAGAAGCGGCGATGGTTGAGCTACTGGGACGTAATCTGCATCTCACGGCGATTTTTGCTTACAACGACAGCATGGCGGCTGGCGCACTTACCGCGCTGAAAGATAACGGTATTCAAGTGCCACAGCACTGCTCGGTGATTGGCTTCGATGACATTCCTATTTCTCGTTACACCGATCCACAGCTTACCACCGTGCGCTATCCCATTGTTTCTATGGCAAAACTGGCGACGGAGCTGGCGCTGAAAGGGGCGGCTGGTGAGCTTGATCCTCACGCTCAGCACTGCTTTATGCCGACGCTGGTGCGCCGTCATTCAGTGGCGGCACGGCAAAATGTGGAGCCGGTCACTAATCCGAGCGAATCATCCATGTAACCGTTTTCAATCTGTGAACAGATTCACAGTTAATTAACATGCTGCTCACTATGATGACAGCGTCTTATCGAACTGAAACATAATGTAACGCAGCAAATCCCCCCCTTGCTGCTGTTTTGGTCTCGCTATAACAGGGTTCACTTCTTACAGGACGCGTCATCGAACACGGAAGTCACGATTTTTGACTTGGCAATATGGCGGCGTTGCCTAACACGCAAACGTTAACATTGTTTTTAACCGATAGCCCGAGCGAGATGGCCACAGAGCGATGCGCTGGGCCACGTAATACCCTGCATAAACCCGGAGATACCATGAATAAGAAGGTTTTCACCCTCACAGCACTGGTTGCCAGCATGATGTTTGGTGCCACCGCACACGCAGCAGATACCCGTATCGGCGTTACCATCTACAAATACGATGATAACTTCATGTCGATGGTACGTAAGGACATTGAGAAAGAAGCGAAAACCCTGGGTGGCATTCAGCTGCTGATGAATGACTCACAAAACGATCAGTCCAAACAGAACGACCAGATCGATGTGCTGATGGCAAAAGGCGTGAAGGCGCTGGCAATTAACCTGGTGGATCCGGCGGCAGCGGCGGTAGTGGTTGATAAAGCGCGCAGCAACGACGTGCCAATCGTGTTCTTCAACAAAGAGCCGAACGCGAAAGTGCTGGCCAGCTATGACAAAGCTTACTACGTGGGTACCGATTCTAAAGAGTCCGGCATTATCCAGGGCCAGCTGATCGAGAAACACTGGAAATCAACGCCAGCGTGGGATCTGAACAAAGATGGCACCATCCAGTTCGTGCTGCTGAAAGGCGAGCCGGGTCATCCGGATGCTGAAGCGCGTACCAAATATGTTATCGATACGCTGAACAAAGATGGCCTGAAAACCCAGCAGCTGGCGATGGATACCGCAATGTGGGATACCGCGCAGGCTAAAGACAAAATGGACGCCTGGCTCTCTGGTCCAAATGCTAACAAAATCGAAGTGGTTATCGCTAACAACGATGCGATGGCAATGGGTGCAGTAGAAGCGCTGAAATCACACAACAAAACCTCTATTCCGGTGTTTGGTGTGGATGCCCTGCCAGAAGCGCTGGCGTTAGTGAAATCAGGTGCGCTGGCCGGTACCGTGCTGAACGATGCGGCTAACCAGGCAAAAGCGACGCTGGATATGGCGAAAAACCTGGCGGATGGCAAAGAAGCCACTGCGGGTACTAACTTTAAAGTTGAGAATAAAATCGTCCGCGTTCCTTACGTGCCGGTTGATAAAGAAAACCTTTCTCAGTTCACTAAATAAAAGCTGTGGGCGCGGCACTGGCCGCGCTCTTTATTGTGACCTTATGAATTTTTAGCCAGGTAAAATATGGCCAGTGATAATCAGACCGCGCAGCGTGAATTTTTGCTGGAGATGACCGATGTTAATAAGTCATTCCCCGGCGTAAAGGCGTTAGACAACGTCAATTTAAAAGTCAGGCCACACTCTATTCACGCCTTAATGGGTGAAAACGGTGCTGGCAAATCAACGCTTTTGAAATGCCTGTTTGGCATTTATAAGAAAGATTCGGGGAGCATCCTGTTTCAGGGTGAGGAAATCGATTTTACCAGTTCCAAAGAGGCGCTGGAAAACGGCGTGTCGATGGTGCATCAGGAATTAAACCTGGTCTTACAGCGCACGGTGATGGATAACATGTGGCTGGGACGCTATCCGCAAAAAGGATTGTTCGTCGACCAGGATAAAATGTATCGCGATACCAAGGCGATATTTGACGAGCTCGATATTGATATCGATCCACGCGATAAAGTGGGCGTGCTGTCGGTCTCGCAAATGCAGATGATTGAAATCGCCAAGGCGTTTTCTTATAACGCCAAAATCGTGATCATGGATGAGCCAACCTCATCGCTGACGGAAAAAGAGGTCAATCATCTCTTTACCATCATCCGGAAATTAAAAGAGCGTGGCTGTGGCATCGTCTATATCTCGCACAAAATGGAAGAGATCTTCCAGTTGTGTGACGAAATTACGATCCTGCGCGACGGTCAGTGGATTGCCACCCAGCCGCTGGAAGGGCTGGACATGGATAAGATCATCTCCATGATGGTCGGCCGTTCACTGAACCAGCGCTTTCCGGACAAAAGCAACGTGCCGGGCGAAACCATTCTGGAAGTGCGTAATCTGACCTCGCTGCGTCAGCCGTCGATTCGTGATGTCTCCTTTGACCTGCGCAAAGGTGAGATCCTCGGGATTGCCGGACTGGTGGGTGCGAAGCGTACCGACATCGTGGAAACGCTGTTTGGTATCCGTGAGAAGGCGGGCGGTACCATCCGTCTGCACGGCAAGCAGATCAATAACCACAGCGCCAACGAAGCGATCAACCACGGTTTTGCGCTGGTCACCGAAGAACGCCGCTCTACCGGTATTTACGCCTATCTCGATATTGGATTTAACTCGCTTATCTCCAACATCAAGAAATACAAAAACAGTATTGGCCTGCTGGATAACAGCCGTATGAAAAGCGATACCCAATGGGTTATCGATGCCATGCGCGTAAAAACACCGGGACACCATACGTCAATTGGTTCGCTGTCGGGCGGTAACCAGCAGAAAGTTATTATTGGCCGTTGGTTACTGACGCAGCCAGAAATATTGATGCTGGATGAACCTACGCGCGGAATCGACGTCGGCGCCAAGTTTGAAATTTATCAGCTGATTTCTGAACTGGCGAAAAAAGAGAAGGGCATCATCATTATCTCATCCGAAATGCCGGAATTAATCGGTATCACCGACCGTATTCTGGTTATGAGTAATGGTATGGTCGCCGGAATTGTTGACACCAAAACAGCAACGCAGAATGAAATATTGCGTTTAGCCTCACTACACCTTTAAGCAGCAAGGGCTGAAATTACATGAAAGCGACTACTAAAAAGAATGCGCTGACCTGGTTAAAAGAGGGCGGTATTTATGTCGTCCTGCTGGTACTGCTGGCGATTATTATTTTCCAGGATCCGACTTTCCTGAGCCTGATGAATCTGAGTAATATTCTTACCCAATCTTCAGTGCGTATTATTATTGCTCTCGGCGTGGCCGGTCTGATCGTGACGCAGGGTACTGACCTCTCTGCCGGACGTCAGGTAGGTTTAGCGGCGGTGGTAGCGGCAACGCTGCTGCAGTCGATGGAAAATGCCAACAAAGTCTTTCCTGGCATGGATACCCTGCCAATTCCGGTAGTGCTGCTGATCGTTTGTGTGATTGGCGCGTTGATCGGTCTGGTAAACGGCGTCATCATCGCTTACCTGAAGGTGACACCGTTTATCACCACGCTGGGCACGATGATCATCGTTTACGGCATCAACTCACTCTATTACGACTTCGTCGGTGCATCGCCTATCGCGGGTTTTGACAGCGGCTTCTCCACCTTTACTCAGGGCTTCCTGCGTTTTGGTGACTTCAAGCTGTCGTACATCACCTTCTATGCGATTTTTGCCATTCTGTTTGTCTGGATCCTGTGGAACAAAACCCGCTTTGGTAAAAACATTTTTGCCATCGGTGGTAACCCGGAAGCGGCTAAGGTCTCCGGCGTTAATGTTAACTTCAACCTGATCCTGGTGTATGCCCTGTCTGGCGTGTTCTATGCGTTCGGCGGCATGCTGGAAGCGGGCCGTATTGGCAGCGCCACCAACAACCTCGGCTTTATGTATGAGCTGGATGCTATCGCGGCTTGCGTCGTGGGCGGCGTTTCCTTCGCCGGTGGCGTGGGTACGGTTGCAGGCGTGGTTACCGGTGTGCTGATCTTCACCGTTATCAACTACGGTTTGACCTACATCGGCGTTAACCCTTACTGGCAGTACATCATTAAAGGCGGCATCATCATTTTCGCCGTTGCGCTGGATTCACTGAAATATTCACGTAAAAAGTAATCTCATCGCACCACAAAAAACGGGCCTGATGGCCCGTTTTTTTATGCATAATTTTTATTGCTGTTGCTGTTGCTGTTGCTGTTGCTGTATTTCCAGCAGCTGTTCTGGCGTCACCGCCGGGTAGCTTTGCGCATCTTCCGGCACCTGGTGCTGGGCCGGTATCGGCACCAGCGGGCCAAGAAACCGCGGTTCGCGCTTCATGATAAACAGATCGGCCAATGCGCCGAGTCGCGCACCGACTTCACGCACGCGCACGTTCAGCATATTTTTCGGCGAGGGCACCGCATAACATTGCGCCTGGATACCCAAATGCAGGGCGATGAACAGCGCACGTTCGCAATGAAAGCGCTGGGTGATAATAATGAAGTCGTTGGTATCGAATACTTTACGTGTGCGCACAATGGAATCCAGCGTGCGGAAGCCCGCATAATCCAGCACGATATCCGCCGGATCGACGCCGCCTTTAATTAAATCGCGACGCATGGTTCTGGGCTCATTGTAGCTTTGCTGGGCGTTATCGCCGCTGAGCAGCAGATAGTTAACCTTGCCGCTGTTATAGGCATTGAGCGCGCCCTGCATGCGATAGAGATAGTACTGATTAAGCACGCCGGTACGATAATATTTTGCCGTGCCGAGCACCACGCCGACCTGACGATGCGGCAGAGACGCGACGTTTTCGAAGATAAAAGGCGCGGTTTTCCAGCTGATCCAGCGATCGAGAGCAAGCGCGGTGATAATCATCAGGGTGATGACGATCAGCAGACCGAGGAGCGCGCGTTTAATCATGCTTTACCGCATCGAGGGGAAGAAAAATTCAGTGTCTGCAAGGCTACTTGAGCGGCCTGGCTGAAGCAAGTGCAGCGCCGCTGGCCGTTGTTATTTTAGGCGATGCCGGGCGCAGCGCACCCGGCAACACGCACCACGGTTAAATCGAGGTGCGGCGATAGTTACGGTATTGTGGCAGCCAGAAGTTGCTGGCGATCGAACGTGACAGCACATCTTCTGAGGTGACCACGGCCACACCCGCCAGCTGAGCCGCTTTGCCCACCGCCATCGCAATCAGCTTGGACACGCCCTGAATATCTTTGATCTCCGGCAGCACCGGACCCTGGCCTTCGTTGGCCAGCGGTGAACAGTCAGCCAGCGTACGGCTGGCGGCCATCAGCATGCTGTCGGTCACGCGGGTTGCGCCTGATGCGATCACGCCAAGGCCGATGCCAGGGAAGATATAGGAGTTGTTGCACTGGGCGATCGGATAGATTTTATCCTTCCAGCTTACCGGAGAAAACGGGCTGCCGGTGGCGACCAGCGCGGCACCGTCGGTCCACGCCAGAATGTCGGCTGGCGTCGCCTCAACGCGTGAAGTGGGGTTAGAGAGCGGCATGACGATCGGGCGTGCGCAATGCTTGTGCATTTCACGGATAATCTCTTCGCTGAACAGGCCTGGCTGGCCGGAGACGCCAATCAGAATATCTGGATGCGCGTTGCGCACCACATCCAGCAGGGAGATGGTGTCGTGGCTGGTATCCCAGCCGCTGAGATTTTCGCTTTTCTGCACCAGCTTGCTCTGGAAGCTCAGCAGGTTAGGCAGTTTGTCGGTCAACAGGCCAAAACGGTCGACCATCATCACGCGTGCGCGCGCTTCATCGTCGCTTAAGCCTTCTGATTTCATCTGCGCGACGATCTGTTCGGCGATACCGCAGCCGGCTGAGCCAGCACCGAGAAACACCACTTTCTGATCGCTTAGCTTGCTGCCTGCCGCACGGCTGGCGGCAATCAGCGTACCCAGCGTCACCGCCGCGGTGCCCTGAATGTCATCGTTGAAGCAGCACACTTCGTCGCGATAGCGCTCCAGCAGCGGCATAGCATTTTTCTGCGCGAAATCTTCAAACTGCAGCAGAACGTTTGGCCAGCGGCTTTTTACTGCCTGAATAAATTCGTTAACGAAATTATCGTACTCTTCACCGGTGATGCGCGGATGACGCCAGCCCATATAAAGCGGGTCATTCAACAGTTGCTGGTTGTTAGTGCCAACATCCAAAACCACAGGCAGAGTGTACGCCGGGCTGATGCCGCCGCATGCGGTATAAAGAGAAAGCTTACCAATAGGAATGCCCATGCCACCAATGCCCTGATCGCCCAGACCAAGAATGCGCTCGCCGTCGGTGACAACAATCACTTTAACATTCTGCTTGGTGGCATTTTGCAGCATATCTTCAATGCTGGCGCGGTTAGGGTAGGAGATAAACAGACCGCGGGCACGACGGTAAATTTCAGAGAAGTGTTCACACGCTGCGCCGACCGTTGGCGTGTAGATGATGGGCATCATCTCTTCCAGATGGTTATCCAGCAGACGATAGAACAGGGTTTCGTTGGTATCCTGAATATTACGCAGGTAAACGTGTTTATCGTTGTTGTTTTTGAAATCCTGGAACTGGCGCCAGGCGCGTTCAGCCTGCTCTTCGATGGTTTCTACGGTTTCCGGCAGCAGGCCATTGAGATTGAAGTCGTTGCGCTCTTCTACGGAGAAGGCACTGCCTTTATTCAATAACGGGAATTCCAACAGAATAGGGCCAGCATAAGGGATATACAGCGAACGTTTACTTTCGTAGTCGAGTTCCATGCAGTGTTTGCTCCATCTCAGACCGGGCTGCGCCGCAACCGTTAGCCTGGATATTGTCAGGGATAATTTGTGTGCCCGATCCTAAGAAAATTCGCGCAGAAGTACAGCTTTTGTTAGCAACGGATAACAAAAGCGATACTTTTTTTACTAAAAAGCGGCATCACGCTTTTGACAGCGCCGCCAGGTGCAGATCGCTACAGCCGAGCATGGCCAGCGTAGCGCGGGTGGCATCATGCTGAACCAGCAGTGCCTGAGGATGCTCAGCCAGAACGGCGCGCTTAATCGCCTGGCCTTCGCCAGCCATATTCATCAGAATCAGCGCCGCCTGCAATGGAGGCAGGCTGGGGTTAAAGGCGGCATTTTCAGCGTAACGGCCGGCATAAATCTTGCCGCTGACGCTTTCCAGCGCTACGCCGCTGTACGCTTTGCTGTAAGGCGCATGGCTGCGGCTGGCAGCTGCGATAGCGGCCTGAGCAAGCGCATCGCCAGCAGGTTGATAACCGTGATCGACCGGGGTCAGCAGGCGCTCATGAATATCAAGATCGCCAGGGCCAAATGAGTCAGGCAGATAGTTCGCCAGCGTGGTAGCCGGACGATTGGGCAGGCTAATGCGCAGCGCGGTGCCGCTGTTCAGTTCATTCATAAACTGACGGCAGTGCCCGCAAGGCGTGTAGTTAACGGTGACGGTTTCCAGCTTCGCTTCATCGTGCAGCCAGGCGTGGGTAATGGCGCTCTGCTCGGCATGAATGGTCTGCTGCATGGTGGTGCCTGCAAATTCCATATTAGCGCCGAAATACCAGCTGCCGCTGGCACCGCGGGCGATGGCACCCACGTTAAAATTCGAGAGCGTGGCCAGCGCACAGGCCGCCGCAAGCGGCAGCAGCGCTAATGCCAGCGCATCAGCATCAAGGCCGGTTTGTTGTTGCAGATCGGCAACCTGCTGCGGTGTTAAGCGGGCAGCAAAATCGTCAGCGGCAAGCACCGGCGCAATTGCCTGCTGTAAGTCGGATGGCAGAGTGGTTAACGCCTGTTGAAATCGTGGGTGCATGAGTGAGTCTCATCAGCAAAGAGGGAAGAGCAATCAGGCGGTTATATGTGATCTAAATCGCGCTATCAATGCAAGATTTGAAACTTGAACAAAGTTTGCGAGATCTCTCGCAAACTTTTAGCCCAACAGCCTTAACAAAAGCGGAAAAAGAAAGGGCGCGAGCAACGAAGTGAGAATGCCGCAAATCACCAGCGCCAGTGAGCTGAATGCGCCTTCCTGATAGTCGAGTTCAGCACAGCGAGCGGTGCCAAGGGCATGCGAGGCATTGCCAATGGCCAGACCGCGCGACGCTTTTGTACGCACCTTAAACAGGTTAAGCAGCATGTGGCCAAACACTGCGCCAAACACTCCGGCGATTAACACGCAGATAGCGCTGATGGCCGGAATGCCGTGCAACGAGGCCGAAATCGCCATCGCAATCGGGGTGGTCACTGATTTGGGAATAATGGTGGCGGCGATTTCCGGCGTTGCCCCCATCCATAACGCGATAGCGGTGCCCGAGGTCATCGCGGTAATACTGCCTATAAAGCAGAGCCCTACAATCGATTTCCAGCGTGCCCTGATCTGTTGCAGCTGCTCATAAAGCGGCAAGGCGAGTGCCACTACCGCAGGTTGTAACAGCTGGTTGAGAATAGCGCTGCCAGCAAAATAGCGGGAATAGGGTATATGCGTGAGCAGCAGAATGGGAATAATGATCGCCATAGAAACCAGCAGCGGGTTAAGCAGCGAAATTTTCAGCGTGGTTGCCAGCTTGCGTGCCAGCCAGAAGGCGCCAAGCGTCAGCGGTAGAGACCACCAGATATCGATCATGGTTTTTCTCCCGGCTCGGCGTGCAGGCGTTGCGAACCCATGCCAACAATGACGATCACCAAAATCGTGCTGACAATGCATGACACCACAATCGGCCCAAACTGAGCGGTAAGTATATCGGTGTAGCTCATCACGCCAACGCTGATCGGCACGAACAGCAGCGCCATATTGCGAATGATGATGTGGCAACCGGGCTTCACCCATTTTACCGGGATGATCTGCACGGTCAGCAGGGTAAACAGCACCAGCATGCCAAGGATACTGCCCGGTATGGTGATCGGCAGCAGCGCGGCGAGACCGTTGCCTGCAAACAGGCAGAGATAGATGATGATAAAGGCGCGAAGGTAATGCCAACAGATCGTAAGTGCCGGGCGCATGACTGGCTCCTGATGTGGTATGTGCTTATCTTACGACGAAAATTCTTAGCGTGCTACAGATCACATTTTTGGGGAGGCGGTCGCCGGGGGCGCTCGTTCCTCAGGCCAGAAAGGCCTTGTTTTGCCCTGGCGCGGGCGGCTTTCAGGCCAACGTCTTTAGGGTCAAGGCCAACGGCCATTTCGTTCTGCCTGAAGGCAGCCCGAGCAGGGCCGGCAGTCGCCCCGGCCCTGCACCCGCGCTATCCGGCAAACACAACCGCCCACTTCGTGGGTGCCCTCAGCAAAAGCGTTTTCCTGACGGACCATGCGCGACGCGCTCCCGGCGCGGCGCTTATTCTCGCCGCCTCCCTGCGGCTCATCCTGGAAAACGCTTTTGCCTCGGCGTTTGTGATGCCTCTAAAAGGTCAAAACCCAATTCACAACCCAAATCAAAATCGAAATGACTCAAACCAAACCTTAAAATCTCATCTGCCTATCTGTCTGGAGATGGATTATGAGATGAGCACAGCTGGTTTGTTTTGCGCGAGATTAACAAAGCCTGAATGTATTGTAGTTTGATATGAAAAGGATTTTCATTTTACAGATTAGTGCGTTTCTGACAGACAGCGTGAACACAGCAGCATCACAGCCATTTAATTGCCGCATCGAAGATGGTTCTGGCAACGCGTGATGTTGGCGTCCATCTCAGTCAAAAATGGATAAGCCCTTTCGGGATGTTCAGCACATGATGATATTTGAGAGGATTGCCAACTTTCAGCTAATCAACCTGATTTATACAACCAAGGCTTCTTCAGCCAGTTATTAGTCACATTGAGTACAGTTCTGGCAGCGAGTGATGTTGGCGGCTATTTCAGCCACAAATGGATAAGCCCTTTCGGGATGTTCAGCACATGATGATATTTGAGAGGATTGCCAACTTTCAGCTAATCAACCTGATTTATACAACCAAGGCTTCTTCAGCCAGTTATTAGTCACATTGAGTACAATTCTGGCAGCGAGTGATGTTGGTGGCCATTTCAGCGACCAATGGATAAGTGCCTTGCGCCACCAGCCGATATGTTCAACGCATTATGATGATCTTTCTTACCAATCATAACGTTTCATCCAATTAAGGCTTCTTCAGCCAGTTATTAGTCACATTGATTACAATTCTGGCAGCGAGTGATGTTGGCGGCTATTTCAGCGACCAATGGGTAAGTGTCTTGCGCCACCAGCCGATATGTTCAACCCATTATGATGATCTTTCTCACCAGTCATAACGTTTCATCCAATTAAGGCTTCTTCAGCCAGTTATTAGTCACATTGAGTACAATTCTGGCAGCGAGTGATGTTGGTGGCCATTTCAGCGACCAATGGATAAGTGCCTTGCGCCACCAGCCGATATGTTCAACGCATTATGATGATCTTTCTTACCAATCATAACGTTTCATCCAATTAAGGCTTCTCAGCCAGTTATTAGTCACATTGAGTACAATTCTGGCAGCGAGTGGTGTCGGCGGCCATTTCAACCACAAATGGATAAGCCCTTTCGGGATGTTCAGCACATGATGATATTTGAGAGGATTGCCAACTTTCAGCTAATCAACCTCATTTATATAACCAAGGCTTCTTCAGCCAGTTATTAGTCACATTGAGTACAATTTTTGCAGCGAGTGGTGTTGGCGGCCATTTCAGCGCCGAGTGGATGAAGCGTTCCAGGACGAGCCGACAGGACGTCGGCGAGAGGGAGGCGCCGCGCCATGGAGGGCGCGTCGCGAGTGGTCCGTCAGGAAGGCTGAAGTAGCGAGGGCACCGCAACGCGGCGATGAAGCTGGCCGAAAGCGCGGGTGCAGGGCCGGGGCGACTGCCGGCCCTGCTCGGGCTGCCTTTAGGCAGAACGAAATGGCCGTTGACCTTAAAGCCCTTGACCTTAAAGCCCTTGACCTTAAAAGCCGCCCGCTTCACGGCAAACCCAGGCCTTTCCGGCCTGAGGAACAACACCAACGCCTTGTGGCGTTTACTTCACCTGCATGCCCGGTGTGGCACCGCTGTCCGCCGACAGCACATACAGATCGGCGCCGCCGGAACCGGCTGAAAGCACCATGCCTTCCGACACGCCGAAGCGCATTTTACGTGGCGCCAGGTTAGCGACAATAATGGTCAGCTTGCCTTCCAGCACCGCGGGATCGGGGTAAGCCGCGCGAATGCCGGAGAAAATCTGCCGCTTCTCACCGCCCAGATCGAGCTGTAAACGCAGCAGCTTGTCTGAGCCTTCCACCAGTTCGGCTTTCTCGATCAGCGCCACGCGCATATCGATTTTGGCAAAATCATCAATGGTGATGGTCTCGCCAATTGGTGCATCCGCCAGCGGACCGCTGACAGCGGGCTGATTAGCCACTGCCGCATCTTCTTTTGAGGCCTCAATCAGCGCCTCGACCTTGTTCATCTCAATGCGGCTGTAGAGCGCTTTAAAGCTGGCGATGCTGTGATCGAGCAGCGGCTGCTGCACGGCATCCCAGCTCAGTTCGCAGTTGAGGAAAGCTTCGGTGCGCTCGGCCAGCGAAGGCAGCACCGGCTTCAGCCAGGTCATCAGCACGCGGAACATATTGATGCCCATGGAGCAGATCGCCTGCAGGTCGGCATCGCGGCCTTCCTGTTTCGCCACTACCCACGGCGCCTGTTCGTCAACATAGCGGTTAGCAACGTCAGCCAGCGCCATAATATCGCGAATGGCCCGGCCATATTCACGCGCCGCCCAGGCTTCGCCAATTTTTTCTGACGCATCGGTGAAGGTTTTAAAGAGCGCAGGATCGGCCAGCTCAGCGGCCAGCTTGCCGTCGAAGCGCTTAGTGATAAAACCGGCATTGCGCGAGGCGAGGTTGACCACTTTGTTGACCACGTCGGCGTTCACACGCTGGACGAAATCTTCCAGGTTAAGGTCGATATCATCAATGCGTGATGAGAGCTTGGCCGCATAGTAATAGCGCAGGCTGTCGGCATCCAGATGCTGCAACCAGGTGCTGGCTTTGATAAAGGTGCCGCGCGATTTCGACATCTTCGCGCCATTTACCGTCACGTAGCCATGCACAAACAGGTTGTTAGGCTTGCGGTAGTTGCTGCCTTCCAGCATCGCTGGCCAGAACAGGCTGTGGAAATAGACGATATCTTTGCCGATAAAGTGATACAGCTCGGTGGTGGAATCTTTATTCCAGAACTCGTCGAAATCGAGGTCGCCGCGCTTGTCACACAGGTTTTTGAACGAGCCCATGTAGCCGATTGGCGCGTCGAGCCAGACATAGAAATATTTGCCTGGCGCATCCGGGATCTCAAAGCCGAAGTAAGGCGCATCGCGGGAAATGTCCCACTGATTGAGGCCAGACTCAAACCACTCCTGCATCTTATTAGCCACCTGATCCTGCAGGGCGCCGGAGCGCGTCCACGCCTGCAGCATGTCGCTGAATGCCGGTAAATCGAAGAAGAAGTGTTCGGAATCACGCATTACCGGCGTTGCGCCGGATACCACTGACTGCGGATTGATCAGCTCGGTTGGGCTATAGGTAGCGCCGCACACTTCACAGTTATCGCCATACTGATCCGGCGATTTACATTTCGGGCAGCTGCCTTTGACGAAGCGATCCGGCAGAAACATGCCTTTTTCCGGATCGTAAAGCTGCGAAATGGTGCGGTTCTTGATGTGGCCGTTGGCCTTCAGGCGCGTGTAAATCTGCTCAGAAAGCACGCGGTTCTCTTCGCCATGGGTCGAATGATAATTGTCATAGCTGATGTTAAAACCGGCGAAGTCAGCCTGATGCTCCTGGCTCATCTCCGCAATCATCTGCTCTGGCGTGATGCCGAGCTGCTGTGATTTCAGCATGATCGGCGTGCCGTGGGCGTCGTCAGCACAGATGAAGTAAACCTGATTGCCGCGCATTCGCTGGTAACGAACCCAAATATCTGCCTGGATATGCTCGAGCATGTGGCCGAGATGGATTGAGCCATTAGCGTACGGCAGGGCGCACGTTACCATTATTTTTTTCGCGACTTGAGTCATAGTTTACGTTGCTTTCTTGTGGTTAAAAAAACGGTCTTAGATGTTACCTGAAAGGCCGTCCCGGCGTAAACAGAGGGTTTGCCAGCGCTTCATTCGGCCAGGCTTCTGATATGATTAGCTGAATGGCGTCATCAGGCTAACAAGAAAACAGAGGAGCAGGGATGAACACTGAATCCCCCCATCATTCACCGGAAACGCTGCGCGCCATGGTTGCCGGCGTTCTCGCCCGTTTTGAACACCCTACGCTGCAGCGCAATCTGATCGTGCTGAAAGCGCTGCACCATGTAGCGCTGCTGGATAATCGGCTGCATGTCGAATTGCTGATGCCGTTTGTCTGGAACGGTGCGTTTGACCAGCTGAAAGAGCAGGTCAGCGCCGATTTGCTGCGCATCACCGGTGCGGGAGCGATCGACTGGCGTCTGCGTCACGATATCGCCACGCTGAAGCGGGTCAAAGATCAGCCAGGCGCTAATGGTGTAAAAAACATTATCGCCGTCAGCTCCGGCAAAGGCGGCGTGGGCAAATCCACGACGGCGGTGAACATGGCGCTGGCGCTGGCAGCCGAAGGCGCGCGCGTGGGCCTGCTGGATGCTGATATCTACGGCCCATCGGTGCCGAGCATGTTGGGCACTGACGATCAGCGTCCTTCTTCGCCCGACGGGAAACACATGGCGCCGATCATGGCGCACGGTCTGGCCACTAACTCCATCGGTTATCTGGTCACCGACGATAACGCCATGGTGTGGCGCGGGCCCATGGCCAGCAAGGCGCTGATGCAGCTGCTGAACGAAACGCTGTGGCCGGAACTCGATTATCTGGTGCTGGATATGCCGCCAGGCACCGGCGATATCCAGCTGACGCTGGCGCAGAACGTGCCGGTCACCGGCGCGGTGATCATCACTACGCCGCAGGATATAGCGCTGCTCGACGCGCGCAAGGGCATTGTGATGTTTGAGAAGGTCAATGTGCCGGTGCTGGGCGTGGTGGAAAACATGAGCATGCATATTTGCAGCAACTGCGGCCATCAGGAGGCGATATTTGGCAGCGGCGGTGCAGAGAAGCTGGCTGAACAGTACCATACGCGCCTGCTCAGCCAGCTGCCGCTGCACATCCAGCTGCGTGAAGATCTGGATGCCGGTGAACCCACAGTGATCCGCGATCCGCACGGGGAATTTACCGCCCGCTATCGTCAGCTGGCCGGTGCGGTGGCCGCGCAGCTTTACTGGCAGGGTGAGGTGATTCCGGGCGATATCGCCTTCCGCGCCCTGTAAGATCTGCGCCCGGCTTACGGGCGCAGTTTATAGTGCATCAGAACGTACTCGCCTTGTTCGCTCTCGCCCTGCGCAATCACCTGCCAGCCGTGCCGCTGATAAAATGCCTGTGCCGGTTTGTTGGCTAACAGGCATTTTAGCGCACCGGTTGAGGTGAATCGTGCCTGCACCGCTTTTAACAACGCGCTGCCGACGCCGCTGCCCTGATGCTGTGGATCGACAAACAGGCTGTGCAGAAAGTTGTCATTTTCCAGCAGCGCGGCAAAGCCAACGCGATGTCCCTCCTGTTCTGCGACCAACACCGTTTCACCCAGTACGGTGCTGTCAAAATCCTCCAGTTGCCAGCGGCTGCTATCCAGCCAGTGCCAGTTCGCCTTGCGCGATGCCAGAAACAGCGTGCGTAAAAAAGGGCGGTCAGCTTCACAAAAAGGTCTAATTTGCACGTTATGCTCCAAAACATTGACAGGCCACAAGCCTGGCAGTTAAAAGGCCTGTGATAAAATCGAATGGAAAGCGGCAACCTGCCCGGGCCACTTTCGACTCGCTCTGAGCCAGCGCCATGCGCCGTCCGCAGAGCTTGTTAGCTTTTGTTTATCGAATTGATATGGGCTGCTTATTAGCATCGAACAGGGTTTTTCTGTAACGTGCATCACATCTTTTAACGGAGGACGTCAGATGTCTATTATCAATACCAAAATTAAGCCATTCAAAAACACCGCGTTTAAAAATGGCGAGTTCATCGAAGTCACCGAAAAAAATGTCGAGGGTAAATGGAGCGTGTTCTTCTTCTACCCGGCTGACTTTACCTTTGTTTGCCCAACCGAACTGGGCGACGTTGCCGACCATTACGCTGAGTTCCAGAAACTGGGCGTGGATATCTACTCTGTTTCTACCGACACCCACTTTACCCATAAAGCATGGCACGGTAGCTCAGACACCATCGGCAAAATCGAATACGCAATGATCGGCGATCCAACCGCGCAGCTGTCTCGTAACTTTGAAATCCTGCGTGAAGCGGAAGGCCTTGCTGACCGTGGTACCTTCATCGTTGACCCGGAAGGCATCATCCAGGCGATCGAAATCACCGCTGAAGGCATTGGCCGTGACGCCTCTGACCTGCTACGTAAAGTAAAAGCGGCACAGTACGTTGCTTCACACCCAGGCGAAGTTTGCCCGGCCAAATGGAAAGAGGGCGAAGCCACTCTGTCTCCATCGCTGGATCTGGTTGGCAAAATCTAACTCGCCTCACGGCTTTAAACGTTATACGTCACTCAGGCAGTCGCTGGCTGCCTGACAGGTGAACCGTATCTCTCTCATCGGGTGCTTTTTAGCACCCGATGTATTTACCAGACCAGGAACTCACTATGCTCGACAATAATCTGAAAACCCAACTCAAAGCCTATCTTGAGAAATTATCGAAACCTGTTGAGTTGATCGCTACGCTGGATGACGGTGCAAAATCGGCTGAAATCAGGGATCTGCTGGTAGATATCGCCGGACTGTCAGACAAAGTCTCTTTCCGCGAAGAGAACGATAAGCCAGTACGTAAGCCTTCATTTTTAATTACTAACCCAGGCAAAGAGACCGGGCCGCGTTTCGCCGGTTCGCCAATGGGTCATGAATTTACCTCACTGGTTTTGGCGCTGCTGCAAACCGGTGGGCATCCTTCGAAAGAAGCGCAGGAGCTGTTGGATCAGGTTGCCGCGCTGGAAGGCGATTTCCACTTCGAAACCTACTATTCGCTCTCCTGCCATAACTGCCCGGATGTAGTGCAGGCGCTGAACCTGATGGCGGTGATCAACCCGCGTATCTCGCACACGGCGATCGATGGCGGCGTGTTCCAGAATGAGATTCAGGAACGCAATATCATGGGCGTGCCAGCCGTGTTCCTGAACGGCAAAGAGTTTGGTCAGGGCCGCCTGAGTCTGGCTGAAATCGTCAGCAAGGTCGACACCAACGCCGACAAGCGTGCGGCGGAAGCGCTGAACCAGCGTGAAGCTTATGAAGTGCTGATTGTCGGCAGTGGCCCGGCGGGTGCAGCGGCGGCGATTTACTCGGCGCGTAAAGGTATTCGTACCGGCCTGATGGGCGAGCGTTTTGGTGGCCAGGTGCTGGACACCGTGGATATCGAAAACTACATCTCGGTACAGAAAACCGAAGGTGCGAAACTGGCCGGTGCACTGCGTGCGCACGTTGATGATTATGACGTCGACGTTATTGATGCACAAAGCGCCATCAAGCTGATTCCTGCAGCGGCCGAAGGCGGACTGCATGCGGTTGAAACGGCGACCGGCGCGGTGTTAAAAACCCGCAGCCTGATCATCGCCACCGGTGCCCGCTGGCGTAACATGAACGTGCCTGGCGAGAACGAGTATCGCACCAAAGGCGTAACTTACTGCCCACACTGCGATGGCCCACTGTTCAAAGGCAAGCGTGTGGCGGTAATTGGCGGCGGTAACTCCGGCGTGGAAGCGGCTATCGATCTGGCCGGTATCGTTGAACATGTGACGCTGCTGGAGTTTGCCGGTGAAATGCGTGCCGATCAGGTGCTGCAGAACAAACTGCGCAGCCTGCATAACGTCGACGTGATCCTCAACGCGCAGACTACTGAAGTGAAAGGCGACGGCAGCAAAGTCACCGGCCTGCAGTATGTCGATCGTGTGACGCAGCAGAGCCATCAGCTGCCGCTGGCGGGTATCTTCGTGCAGATTGGCCTGCTGCCCAACACCAACTGGCTGGAGGGCACGGTTGAGCGCACCAAAATGGGCGAAATCATCATTGATGCCCGTTGCGAAACCAGCGTGAAAGGCGTGTTTGCTGCCGGTGACTGCACCACGGTGCCGTACAAGCAGATCATTATTGCCAGCGGCGAAGGGGCTAAAGCCTCACTCAGCGCCTTTGATCATCTGATCCGTACCAAACCCGCGAAGTAACCGTTACGCATCATCACCAAAACCCGGGCCTGTCCCGGGTTTTTTGCGTTTGCGCATTGCCGAATACGCCCGCTTGCTTAAGCGCTGCCACTTCCTTATGCTCATGGCGTAACACCGACTCGGGGTGCCCTTTTTTATAAAGGCTGAGAAATACCCGTATTACCTGACCTGGATAATGCCAGCGTAGGGAAGTCAAATGCCTGACCGCATTCGCCTTCTTAGACGCCGGTTGGGAGCTTTATGACCAATCAACCGCAACAACTCTCCGGCGCGTTTGTCGCCACCACGCTTACTCACTTTCAACAGCGCGCACCGCTGGTGCACTGCATGACCAATGATGTGGTACAGGCGTTTACCGCCAATGTGCTGCTGGCCTTGAATGCTTCGCCCGCCATGGTGATTGATGCCGAAGAGGCCGCGGTGTTTAGCCCGCTGGCCGATGCGCTGCTGATCAACGTGGGCACCTTAACGCGCGATCGTATTCCTGCCATGCGTGCAGCCATTGCGGCGGCGCGCGCGGCGAATGTGCCCTGGACGCTGGATCCGGTGGCCGTCGGTGCGCTCCCTTTGCGCACCGGTTTTTGCCGTGAACTGCTGGATCAGCAACCGGCGGCTATTCGGGGCAACGCCTCTGAAATCCTCGTGCTGGCCGGCACGGATGCGCAAGGGCGCGGCGTCGACAGCCTGCATCATTCGCATCTGGCGATCGCGGCGGCAAAACAGCTGGCCAGTCGCAGTGGTGCCATTGTCGCCGTCACCGGCGAAACGGATTATGTCACCGATGGCGAGCGCCTGATCGCCGTGCCGGGTGGCGCTCGGCTGCTGACGCGCGTGGTGGGCACCGGCTGTGCGCTGTCGGCGATGGTTGCCGCATTTTGCGTGCTGTCTGGCGATCGGCTAATGCTGGTGGCTACCGCCTGTCAGCTCATGGCACGCGCGGGCGAGCAGGCCGCCTCAGGCGCTGGCGGTCCGGGCAGCTTTCAGCAGGCGTTACTGGATGCGCTGTGGCAGCAGGGCGCGGAGGGGCAGCCATGAAGCGGATTAATGCGTTGACCATCGCCGGAACCGACCCCAGCGGCGGCGCGGGCATTCAGGCCGATTTGAAAGCGTTCTCTGCCCTTGGCGCTTACGGCACCAGCGTGATCACCGCGCTGGTGGCGCAGAATACGCAGGGCGTGCAGGCGCTTTATCGTATCGATCCCGCTTTTGTCGGCGCCCAGCTCGACTCGGTGCTCAGCGACGTGCGCATCGACAGCGCTAAAATCGGCATGCTGGGCGAGCAGGCGGTGATTGAGGTGGTGGCAGATAAACTGGCGCAGGCCGCGCTGCCGTGGGTGGTGCTTGATACCGTAATGGTGGCGAAAAGCGGCGATGCGCTGCTGGCGCCGCAGGCGGTGGCCAGCCTGCGTGAGCGCCTGCTGCCTCAGGTATCGTTGATCACGCCGAACCTGCCGGAAGCGGCGGTACTGCTTGATTGCGATCCGGCACGCAATGAGGCAGAGATGCGTGAGCAGGGGCGCGCGCTGCTGGCGCTGGGCTGTCAGGCGGTGCTGATGAAGGGCGGCCATCTGCACGAAGCGGAAAGCCCGGACTGGCTGTTTACTTCTGATGGCGAACAGCGCTTCAGCACGCCGCGGGTGAATACGCGGCATACGCACGGCACCGGCTGTTCGCTGTCAGCGGCGCTGGCCGCATTGCGCCCGCGCTATGCCACCTGGGCCGAAACGGTTGAGGCGGCAAAAGCCTGGTTACAAGGCGCACTGGAGCAGGCGGATACGCTGGAAGTGGGGAAAGGTATTGGTCCGGTGCACCATTTTCATCGCTGGTGGTAAAAAAAACGGGAGCAGACTGGCTCCCGTTGATTAGTGTTGCTCAAACCACTCGCTGTTTTGTTCGGAGATAGGCGTGATGGAAAAGATCATTTCCTGCAAATGGCGACGCATCGCCAGCTCGGCGGCATCGGCGTCCTGCGCCGCAACTGCCGCGTAGATTTCTCGATGCTGTTCAATCAGGCTTTCCGGCGGCGACACCTTACTCAGCGTCAGGAAACGCACGCGATCCATGGTGGCCTTGATGTTTTCCACCGTTTCCCAGGCAAGCGTACAATCGATGCTTTCGGCAATCAGACGGTGAAAGGCGTCATCCAGCGCCAAAAATCCCTGAATGTCGTTACGCTGGGCGGCCAACGCCTGCAGGTCAAGATTTTGCTGTAGCGCCAGCAGCGCTACCGGCGTGGCTTCCAGCGCGGCGCGGCGCACCACGGCTATTTCCACCGCTTCACGAATGAAACGGCCATCGGCCACCCGACGGGCGGAGATTTTACGCACAAAGGTGCCACGCTGTGGCAGGACCTGCACCAGGCCCGCTTCCGCCAGCTTGATAAAGGCTTCCCGCACCGGCTGACGTGAAACATCAAACCGCGCGGAGACCTCTTTTTCCGACAGCAGCGAACCGGGAGGAATAATGCAGGTGACAATCTCCTGACGCAGATAGCGATAGATCTGCTGATTGACCGGCTCAGAAGCCGTAATGGTATAGGCAATCGACATGCGCAACATCCCTATAGTGGCTGGCGGCAACAGAGCCTGCTTTGATAAAAAAAGGGTGCCCAAACGGGCACCGCTAGTCTAAACAGCCCTTATCGCCAGCGCCAGCGCTTTCCGTTTCAGCCGTTTGCCACCGCCTGCGCCACCGTGGCCCGCGCGCCCTGACGCAGTAGCTGCTGATAACAATCATTTACCTGCGCGACAAAATCGGCGTTGTGCGGCAGATCCTCACCAAATACCGATTCGATGCCCAGCAGCGCTGCGACCCGCGCTTCGCCTTCTGCACTGGCCGCCACGCGCTCTGCCAGTTCACTCTTCATGGCATCACGCACCTCAATGGCGTTGCCCTGTTCGTCAACGGCGCCGACATAGCGAATCCACGCTGCCACGCCGAGCGCCAGCAGCGGATACGCGCTGCCTTGCGCGATGTGCCAGCGAATGCTGTCGAGCCAGCGCTGCGGCAGCTTCTGCGTGCCGTCGGTGGCAATCTGTCCGGTGCGGTGTTTAATGGCGCGATTTTCATAACGCGCCAGCAGCGAATCCGCGTAGGCCACCAGATCGACATCCGGCGTGCGCAGCGTCGGTGCCTGTTCATCCAGCATCAGCTTACGCGCCGCCAGGCGGAAATCGCCGTCCGCCATACAGTCGCTGATGTGTTCATAACCGGCAAGGTAGCCGAGGTAGGCGAGAAATGAGTGGCTGCCGTTGAGCATGCGCAGCTTCATCTCTTCAAACGGCAGCACGTCGCTGACCAGCTCGGCACCCGCTTTCTCCCAGGCCGGACGACCGTTGACAAAATTGTCTTCAATCACCCACTGGAAAAAAGGCTCACAGGAGACCGCCACCGGATCGTAGCTGCCCAGCGTCTCGCTCAGCGAGGCCAGCGCCTCATCGGTCATGGCAGGCACGATGCGATCTACCATAGTGGAAGGAAAGGTCAGCGCGTCGGCGATATAGGTCGCCAGCTGCGCATCCTGCGCCTGTGCCAGCTGCAGAATTACGTTGCGCGTGACGTGGCCATTCTCCGGCATATTGTCGCAGGACATCACGCTAAACGGCGGCAGGCCGCGTTCATGGCGTCGGGTAATCGCCGCCAGAATCACGCCGGGCAGGGAAACCGGCTGCTGTGGGTGCGCCAGGTCATGCTGAATATCGGGATGCTGCAGGTTCAGCTGGCCGGTTGCTGGCTGATAGCAGTAGCCTTTTTCCGTTACCGTCATTGAGACGATAGCGATATCGGGCTGGCACATCGCCTCAATCACCGTCTCAATGCCGTCGCCTTTGCCATGCAGCGCGGCGGTAATGACGCCAACCACCCGCGTATGGCGTGAGTCATCGGCCAGTTCGGTCACGCTGTACAGCAGGGATTGCTCACGCAGTGCGGCGATCAATTCACCGCTGTTAAGGTTTACTTCGCAGTAGCCCCAGTCGCTGTGATGCTCACTGGCCAGCTTATCGGTGCAGACCGCCTGATGCGCGCGGTGAAAGGCACCAAAGCCGATGTGCAGCATGCGGGTTTTCAGGCGGGAACGATCGTAATCTGGCAACAGCGTGGAAGAGGGGAGCTTATCGACGGCCAACATAGTTCATCCTTTTTACAACAGGGGCGCGACGGGCGCGCCCGGGTCAGGTTAAATCGAAACGGGTTTGGTCGTGGCTTTTGGCTCTTTAATCACAAACAGCACCAGCAGCGCACCGACCGCGGCGACCACGCCCGCCAGCACGAAGGCGCTGTCGAATTTGCCGGTATGATGCACGATAAAGCCGGTGACTACCGGGCCGATAATGCCGGACAGGCTGCCGACCAGATGAATAAAGCCGCTGATGCTGCCGACCCGGCTTTTATGCACCACGTCCTGAATAATCGCCCAGTAAATGGCACCGGTGATGTAGAGGAAGAAGATCGACACCGACATCATGATAACCGCAGAGTTGACCTCTTTTACCGTTCCCGCTAGCGCGACACAAATCGCCGCCGCCATTAATGAGAACACCAGCACAATTTTTCTGGAAAGCAGTAACTTGCCGGTAATGTTAAAGATTTTATCGGAAATCCAGCCGCCCAGCGCCAGGCCAACAAAACCGACGATCCACGGGATCATGGTGGTGATGCTCATCGCCTTGATATCCAGGCCGTGCGCCTGCACCAGATAGGCCGGGAACCAGCTCAGGAAGAAGAACAAAATGTAGTTGTAGCAGAAGAAAGCAAAGGCGGTAACGAGGATGATCGGCTGACGCAAATAGTGCGCGAGACCGTGCGACGCTTCGCTGGCTTCTTCCGCCGCGGTTTGCTGCTCCGCCTTCAGGCGTTCAATTAGCGAACGCTCTTCCGCCGAGACACGCTTGCTTTTCGCCGGGTTGTCGGCGGCAATAAAGAACCACGCCGCCATCCACACCACGCCAATCAGGCAGATAATGACAAACGCCGGACGCCAGCCAAAGCCCAGCGCCAGATAGCCGATAATTGGGCCGGCAATAGCACCGCCCAAAGGTGAACCGGCACTGAGCAGCCCCATGGCGGTGGCCGCCTGTTTCTTCGGAAACCAGCCGTTGATCGCTTTATTCGCCGAGGCGCAGATCGGCCCTTCGGCCATGCCGAACAGCACGCGCAGGATCAGCATTGACCAGAAGCCGGTGGCGACCGCAGTCAGGCCGCAGAACAGCGACCACAGCCCCACCGCCAGGCCGAGCACCAGCGTCGGGCCGAACTTATCGGTCGCCAGGCCGCCAACAAAGTTAAAGATGGCGTAGCCGAAGAAGAAGCTGCCAAAGATCAGGCCGAACTGCTCAGCGTTAAGCAGCAGATCTTTCTCGATCATCGGCACCGTCAGTGACAGCGCCACGCGATCGAGATAGTTGATCATGTACACCAGGAAAAGCAGCAGTACGAGGGTCCAGCGTAGATTCTTAAACATTGAAACTCCGTCATCGACTGTTCAACCCCTTCATTATTCAGCGTGCGGACGCACCCGGCGTGTGGATGCCAGCGTGCTCCGCAACCTGAAGAATATGAGGCGTTTGTTGTTGTGTTGAGCCGAAGCGATTCGGCCTGTTTGCCCAGGGTTGAGCGAGTATTACGACATCTGCAAAATCACCTTGCAGCAGGTGCGCGGATCTTTTTCAAACAGCGTCATCGCCTGTTCGATGTCGTGCAGCGGAAAATAGTGCGTTACCAGCTTTTCAGGCTGAATCAGCCCCTGCTCCATCCAGCCGATTACCTGCGGGAACCGCTTGCTGTTGAGCCGCGAGGTAAACAGCGACAGCTCTTTACTGGTCAGGCTCTGCTGCGTAATGGTTGATGGCTCGCCGGAAAAACCGAGCAGGCCGATACGCGCAGCGGGTGAGGCCAGCGCCGCCGCTTCCGCCATAATCGAGGGATGGCAGGCGGCATCGATAATCAGCGTGGGCTGCACGCCTTCCAGCTGCGCCGCCAACGGAATGTCCGCGTTATTAAAGGTTTGATCGGCACCGTTCTCTATCGCCAGCTGCAGGCGTTCCGGCAGGCGATCGACAACCAGCACGCGTTTTACGCCGTAAACGCCTTTCAGCACCTGAATCGCGGTCAGTCCCATGGGACCTGCGCCGTAAATCAGCGCGGTGTCCTGCGGCTGAGGTTGCAGATAAGCGGTGATGTTGGCAGCAATAGTGAAAGGTTCCACCAGGCTAGCAAGTCGGTCAGGAATGTTGTCCGGCAGCGGATAGGCGTTAGCGGCGGGCACCACCGCGTAGTCGCTGAAGCCGCCATCACGATGCACGCCGATCACCTGCAGCGTGCTGCAGACGTTGGGCTTGCCCACCGAGCAGGGATAGCAATGGCCGCAGTTCACCACCGGATCCACCGCCACGCGCTCGCCGATGCGGCGGCTGTCAACCGTATCGCCTACCGCATCGATCACGCCAAAAAACTCATGGCCAATCACGCGTGGATATTTGGCAAACGGATTGTGGCCGTGCCAGATATGCACATCGGATCCACAGATGCTGGCAAACTTCACCTTAACGCGCACCTCGCCGTGAGCGGGCTGGAGATCGGCGCGTTGCGCCAGTTGCAGTTCGCCGGGACGTTCAATCACCACACTTTTCATTTTGCCTCCTTACCAGTTCCACAGGGTGCCATCTTCCAGGCGAGCGACCGGCAAATAAGCGGGTTCATAGGGATATTTAGCAGCCAGCTTTTCATTGAACTCAATGCCAAGACCAGGCTTATTGCCGGGATGCATATAGCCATTATCAAAGCTCCAGCTGGCATCAAACAGTTCCATCATCTGCTCGGAATAGCCCATGTACTCCTGCACGCCGAAGTTAGGTACCCACAGGTCGAAATGCAGCGCGGCGGCCATGCAGGCAGGCGACAGATCGGACGGCCCGTGCGAACCGGTGCGCACCTGATAAAGCGCGGCAAAATCGGCAATACGGCGCATGCCGGTAATGCCGCCAGCGTGGGTGATAGTGGTACGGATATAGTCAATCAGCTGCTCTTCAATCAGCTGTTTGCAATCCCAGATGCTGTTGAACACTTCGCCGACGGCAATGGGCGTCACCGTATGCTGGCGGATCAGGCGGAAACACTCCTGATTCTCGGCAGGGGTCGGATCTTCCATCCAGAACAGGCGATAATCTTCGACGCTCTTGCCAAAACGCGCCGCTTCGATCGGCGTCAGGCGATGGTGCATGTCATGCAGCAGATGCTCGTCAAAGCCGAAGCGATCGCGAATAGCGGCAAACAGCTTCGGCGTAAAATCGAGGTATTTTTCCGTGGACCAGAGCTGCTCTTCCGGCCAGTTGCCTTTGGTAGCGGGTTCATAGGCCAGCCCTTTGCCTTTGGCCATGCCGTAGGTGGTTTTCATCCCGGGCACGCCGCACTGAGCGCGAATTGCTTTGAAACCCAGCTCTTTATGCTTCGCGTAATCGTCCATCACTTCGTCGATGCTGTGGCCGGTGGTGTGGCAATAGACCATCACGCCGGTGCGCGAAGCGCCACCCAGCAACTGGTACAGCGGCATATTGGCGGCTTTGCCTTTGATATCCCACAGTGCCATATCCACCGCCGAAATAGCCGACATGGTCACGGGACCGCGACGCCAGTAGGCGCCTTTATAGAAGAACTGCCAGATATCTTCGATCTGATGGGCATCGCGACCGATCAGCTGCGGACAAACGTGATCTTTCAGGTAAGAGGCCACCGGCAGTTCACGCCCGTTGAGCGTGGCATCACCGACGCCAGTCAAACCCTCATCGGTGGTGATTTTCAGGGTGACAAAATTTCTGCCTGCACAGGTGACAAACACTTCCGCTTTAACAATTTTCATCTTTAGCGCCTTATCGCTGCGATCAATGATGAAAAAATACGCCCATAAATACTACCATACAAGTTAGTGTTGCAGAGATGTGAAGGGATTCACAAAATGGGGGACGCAGACGGCTGCAGGGCGTTTTGCCTTGCAGGTGGCTTGTTAATGGCCAGGTCAACGGCTATGTCGTTCTGCCTTGAAGGCGGCCTTTTAAGGGCCAGGTCAAGCGCCAGGTCAAGGGCCATTTCGTTCAGGCTAAAGCCTGCCCGAGCAGGGCCGGCAG